>CALEZI010000179.1 GCA_937928755.1 uncultured Rhodanobacteraceae bacterium
CGAATGGGAGAGCAATTTTGTCGGCGGCCCCAACCCAAGGCATAGGGTCTACGTCTCGCCGTTACGAGGACCCATCATGATTGTTCGAACGCTTGCGACGACTGCCGTGCTGGTTGTCGCGCAGATGCAGAACGCGCACTCGGCAACACCGCCGTTCGCGCCAATGGACGTGTTTGCGCTGCAGTGGGCGGACAACCCGGTGTTGTCGCCGGACGGTCGCAAGCTGGTCTACGAGCGGCGCTTCTTCGACACCATGAAGGACGTGCGTCGATCCAATCTGTGGCTGCTCGACAGCGCCAGCGGCGCGGCGCGACCGATCACCACGGGCAGCGTCTCCGATGGGCAGGTGGCATGGTCGCCGGACGCCACCCGTATCGCCTACGTGTCCAGCGACGACGGCAAGTCGCAGGTCTTCGTGCGCTGGCTGGATGGGGGCGCCACCGCGCGGATCACGCAACTGGAACGTGGGCCGTCCAATCTGGTCTGGTCGCCGGATGGGCGCCAACTCGCTTACACGGCATTCGTGCCGAGCGAGAGCAAACCGCTGGCGACGATGCCCAAGGCGCCCAAGGGCGCGGAATGGGCGCCGCCCGTGATGGTGATCGAACACACCAATTTCCGCGCCGACGGCGCCGGTTACCGCGACCCCGGTTTCACCCATGTGTTCCTGGTAACCGCCGACGGTGGCGCGCCGCGCCAACTGACCCGCGGCGAGTTCAATGTATTCGGAACGCCGGCCTGGTCGAAGGACGGCGACAGCCTGTACGTGTCGGCGAACAAGGACTCCGACGGCGATTACGATCCGCTCGAATCCGAGGTCTACAGGGTCGCATCGAGCGATGGATCGATGACCCGGCTGACCACGCGCGCCGGCCCGGATCAGGGCCCGCGAATGTCGCCGGATGGCAAACGGCTGGCTTACCTGGGTTTCGACGACAAGGGTTTGAGCTACGCCAACGCGCACCTGCACGTGCTCGATCTCGCCAGCGGCAGATCGCGCGTGCTCACCGATGCCCTCGATGTCGGCATCGACAGCGCCGAGTGGATCGACGACCGCAACATCGCGGTCACTTACGATTCGCGCGGCGTCACTCATGTGGCCCGCATCGCGGTCGCCGATGGTCGCCACACGAGCCTGGTGAAGGATCTCGGCGGCACCGGAATCGGCCGCCCATACACCGGCGGCGCGATGTCCGCGGCCGGCGGGCGCATCGCCTACACCCAGGGCACGGCGCAACGGCCGGCGGATGTCGCGGTGATCGGCAGCGACGGCAAGGCCAAACGCCTGACCCACCTGTCCGCGGGCTTGCTGGAACAGCGCACGCTCGGTCGGGTCGAGGAAATCAACTACCCGTCCACCTTCGACAAACGCCAGATCCAGGGCTGGATCGTGTATCCACCTGGTTTCGACGCCGCCAAACGCTATCCGCTGATGCTGGAAATCCATGGCGGGCCGTTCGCTGCCTACGGCCCGCACTTCGCGCCGGAAACCCAGTTGTACGCGGCGCAGGGCTATGTGGTGCTGTACGTCAACCCGCGCGGCAGCACCAGCTACGGCGCCGAGTTCGCCAACCTGATCCACCAGAACTATCCGAGTGAGGATTTCAACGATCTGATCGATGGCGTCGACGCGCTGATCGCGCGCGGTTTCATCGACAGCGACAACCTGTTCGTCACCGGTGGCAGCGGCGGTGGATTGCTGACCGCGTGGATCGTCGGCAAAACCACGCGCTTCCGTGCCGCGGTGGTGGCCAAGCCGGTGATCAACTGGTTCAGCCACGCGTTGACCGCCGATGGCTACAACTACTACTGGCGCTACTGGCACAAGGGCCTGCCGTGGGAGCACCCGGACTACTACTTCAAGCATTCGCCGATCAGCCTGGTCGGCAATGTCGTCACGCCGACCATGATCATCACCGGCGAGAGCGATCTGCGCACGCCGATGGCCGAATCGGAGCAGTACTACCAGGCGCTGCGCCTGAAGCGCGTGCCGAGCGCGCTGGTGCGTATCCCCGGCGCCTCGCACAACATCGCCCAGCGACCGTCGCAGATGCTGGCGCAGGTGCTCAACACCACGGCGTGGTTCGAGCGACACCGGAAGCGGGACGAGACCAACGCGAAACCCTAGAGCGATTGCCGCAAGTTCCGTGCGGAATCGTCGCCAATCGTTTGCCGCAGCTGATGATCGCGGGCTGAACCCGCTCCCACCGGCAGCAGAGCCGACAGCGAGGTTTCGATGACTCCACGGGCGCACAGCGAATCCGAGCCGCTCAAGCGCCAGCTCTCGGTCTACGCGCTGTGGCTGCTGGCGATCAACGGCATCATCGGCGCCGGTATCTTCGGCATCCCGGCCTCGGCGCAGGCGCTGGCCGGGGACTTCAGTCCATGGCTGTTCGTGCTCTGCGCGCTGCTGATCGCGCCGATCATCCTGTGCTTCGCCGAGCTGTCGAGCGCCTTCGGCAACACCGGTGGACCGGTACTCTATGCACGCTGCGCATTCGGATCGTTCGTGGGGTTCCAGGCGGGTTGGGCCTTCTACATCGCGCGTCTGACGGCGTTCGCCGCCAACCTCAATCTGCTGGTGGTGTCGGTCGGCCATTTCTGGCCGGTGGCCAACGATCCGTTGGTGCGGCTCGGTTTGCTGGCTGCGGTGTCGGCCGCGTTGGCGTGGGTCAACATCGTCGGCGCGCGTGCGGCGATGGCCTCGCTCGGCGCGCTGACGCTGCTCAAGCTGTTGCCGCTGCTGTTGTTGGCGGCTTATGGCCTGAGCCAGGTGGACGCGCGGGTCGTGAGCGCAGCGCCGCCAGCGGCCGAACTCGGTGCCGGCCTGCTGCTGGTGATTTACGCCTACGTCGGCTTCGAATCGAGCGTGGTACCGGCCGGCGAGGCACGCAATCCGCAGCGCGACATGCCGCGTGCCCTGCTCGGCGCGCTGCTGGTCGCCGCCGCGCTGTACGCGTTGATCCAGTTCGCCGCGCAGTCGCTGGTGCCGAATCTGGCGTCGGTCGAGCGGCCGTTGCTGGCGGCGGGGGAAGCCTGGCTCGGTCCGCTCGGCGCCGGGCTGGTGGCGCTCGGCATCCTCGCTTCGGTCGGCGGCAATCTGCTCGGCTCGATGTTCTCCACCGCGCGCATCAGTTATCGGCTGGGACTCGACGGCCAGTTGCCCGACTGGTTCGCCAAGGTCCATCCACGGCACCTGACGCCGACCAATTCGATACTGGCGTACGCCGTCGCGGCTTTCGCGCTCGCCGCCAGCGGCAGTTTCGTCTGGCTGGCGGTGATCAGCGTGCTCACTCGATTGTTGCTTTACCTGACCTGCATCGCCTCGATGCCGGCGGTGCGCCGCCAGGCCGGCGCGGCCCAGGCGCTGCGCCTGCCGGGCAACTGGCTGCTGCCGGTCATCGCGGTCTGCGTGTGCCTGGGCCTGCTGACCCAGGTCGACGGGCGCGCGGTAGCCGCCACCGCGGTGTTGCTGGCGATCGGCAGCCTGCTGTACGCCTGGGCGCGCAGAGCGTGAAGGCGCGGCCGCCGCAGCGAACGATCAATGCGCCAGCCCGCTCACGCCTGCCCGACCACCACCACGCGGCTGCGGCCGGCGCCGGTCGGTTCGACGCGCACCTGTACGCCGATGCGTTCGGCCAGATCGGGCACGTGCGAGATCACGCCGACACGGCGGCCCTGCGCCTGCAGGCGGTCGAGTGCTTCCATGGCGGTGTTCAGCGTGTCGGCGTCGAGGCTGCCGAAGCCTTCGTCGATGAACAGCGATTCCACGCGCAAGCGCTGCGAGGACAATGAGGCCAGGCCGAGCGCCAGCGCCAGCGAGACCAGGAAGGTCTCGCCGCCGGACAACGAATGCACGCTGCGCACCTCGTCGGCGAGGTCGCTGTCGATCACCAGCAAGCTGAGCGCCTCGGCGCCGCGGCGCAGGCGGTAGCGCCGCGAGAGGTGGGCGAGGTGCTCGTTGGCGAATTCGATCAGCACCTCGAGCGTGAATTGCTGGGCGTAACGTTTGAAACGGGAACCGTCGCGGGCACCGATCAGCTCGTCGAGCAAGGCCCAGCGACGAGCGGCGGCCCGGCGGCTGTCCAGGATCTGCGTCTGCGCGATCCTCTGCTGGCGCCGTTGGTCGTCGGCGTGCAGCTCGGCCTGCAGCGCACCGAGTTCGCGCTGCGCCTGCGCGTGGGCGCTGTCGGCGAGGGCCACCGCCGCGGCGACTTCGTCGGGCGTTCGCGCTGACCCCGTCGCGCGGCGCCAGCGCTCGATCTCGGCGTGCGTGGCCGCCGCCTGCGCAGCTTGGTCGGCGCAGGCGCGCTCGCGCTGCGCCCAGGCGGCCTGGCGCGCCGCGAGATCGGCCGGGCAGCTGTCGATGGCAGCAATCACATCGGCCAGGGGGTCGTCGCCGAACCCAGCTGCGGCGCCGGCCTCGGACAGCCGCTGCTGCAATTGATCGAGTGTGTACCAGAGGTGGGCGCTGGTGTCCTGCAGTCGCGCGCGATCGGTCTCCAGTTCGCGCTGCCGCTCGCCGGCCTGGCGCGCCTGCCGGCGCTCGATCTCGCCCTGGCACCAGTCGCGCGCGAGCTCATCCAGGTGCTCGGATGCGATGGCCGGCGCGCTCAGCAGGGCGCTGATCGATGTCCACAGCAGGTCGAACTCGCCGCCCAGCGCGCTGCATTCGCCCAGCGTCACGTCGAGCGCAGCGCGCAACGGCGTCAGCGCGGCTTGCGCCGCGGCGAGCCGCGTTTGCGCCGCCTGCGCCTGTTGTTGCGTGTCGCGCGCGGCGATGGTCGCGGCCGCAACGGCATCCTGCGCCACCTGCCACGCCGAACGTGCCTGCTGCAGCACGTCCCCATCGGCCGCAAGCTGCTGGCTCAGTTGCGGTATTGCCGCAGCGACCGCGGCGATCGAGTCGCCCTGCAGTGGCACCGCCGCCGCCAGCGTGAGCAGTTCGGCGCGTCGATTCTCGAGTTCAGCGACGCCCTGTTGGTGCGCACGCGCGGCGCGCTCGCACTCGCGCTGGCCAGCCGCAAGATCGCGACTGCTGGCGGCGAACGCGGCGATCGCCCGGTCCAGTTCCTGCCTGGCGCGCGTGGCCTCGCTGCCGAGCAGTTGCAGCAGGTCGCCCGCATCGGCGTCCGCCGGCCGCGGCGACGGGTGCTCGATCGACCCGCACACCGGGCACGCCTCGCCGTCGACCAGCAGCGCGCGCAGGCGCTCGGTGTGTGCATGCGCGAGCAGGCTGGCGCGCTCGAAAGTCTGCGTCGCCAGGGCGCACTCATGCTCCGCTCGCGTGCGCGCTTCGCCAGTTGCGGCCAGTGCCTGCTGCAGACCCGGAAGTGCGGCTTGTCCCACCGCCAACGCCTGCGCCAGCTGCTTCTCGCGACCGGCGCAATCGAGCGCTGCGTGCAGCGCCGACTGCAACCGCTGCAGCGCGCGCTGGCGTTTTTCCAGTGCCACCCGGCGTGTTTCGAGTGCGTGCGTATCGTGGCTGGCGAGCGCGCGCTCGGCGGCTTGCAGCGCGCTGCTGCTCGCCGCAACCGCGGCCTGCGCATCCTGGTGTGCCTGACCCGCGGCCTCCACCGCGCCCGATGCCGCGCCGATCCGCATGCTGAGCTCGTCCCGGCGCGCCTGTGTCTGCAGCAGCCGCGGCCGCAGCTGCACGGCCGCCTGCAGACGCGTCCCGAGTTCGCTCCATTCGTCGCCGACCTGCGCCAGCACGGCATGCGCCGCCTGCCATTCCTCCCATCGCCGGCGTTCGGATTCCAGTTGCGCGTGCTGCGCCAGGCACTCGGCCAGTTGGGCATCGAGCGCACGCAACTGCGCGGCGGCCTGGCGGCTGGCATCGAGCACCGGCCGCAGCGGCGCTGCCATCGCCCAGCGGCGCAACTGTTGCTGCATTCCAGCGTCGGCAAGCAACTGCGCCTGCAGCGTCTGATGTTCGCGCTCGGCGAGCGCCAGACGTTGCGCCAGGCGTTCGCCTTCGGCGTGCCAGGCCTGTTCCGCGCGTTGTGTGCTCAGTTGCGTGCTCGACTCCAGCACCCGCGTCCTTGCCGTCGCCTCGCGCTGCTCGAGCGCGGCGCGCAGGTCGTCGGCCAGCGGCAGGCTCAGCTTGAGGTCCTGTTCCAGCGCCTGCAACTGGCGCTGTTCCCCGCTGTTGCGTTCATGCGCCAGCACCGACAGCCGCTGGAAGATCTCGCTGCCGGTGAGTGCTTCGAGCAGATCGGCACGCTCGTTCTGGCGCGCCTTCAGCAGCGCCGCAAACTCGTTCTGCGCCAGCAGCACCGAGCGGCAGAACTGTTCGAAGCTGAGTCCGGTCAGTTCCACCAGCTTGTGCTGGATTTCTCCGAGCTTGCCGTCGAAACGCTGCGGGTTGTCGCAACAGACCAGTTCGGCGGATGCCGGCTGCAGGCGGCCATCTGCCTTGCCGCGCGCGCGCGCCACACTCCAGCGTGCGCGCCAGGCACAACCGGCGCGATCCTCGAATTCCACTTCGGCCCAGCCCTCGGCGCACCCGCGGCGCAGCAGGTTGCGCGGGTCGCGCGGAGTGATCGAGTGCTGGTGCACGTCGGGAATGGCGACGTTCAGCTCCTGCGCCGCCTTCAGTCGCGGCGTCTCGTGATACAGCGCCAGGCACATCGCATCCAGCAGCGTGCTCTTGCCGGCGCCGGTCGGGCCACTGATCGCGAACACGCCGGCGCTGGCCAATGGCTCGGCGTTGAAATCGACCACGAATTCGCCTGCCAGCGACGCCAGGTTCTTGCCGCGGATGACCCGGATGCGCATCAGCGTTCAGTGTGCTCGGCAGCCAGCAGCAACTCGCCGAAAGCCGTCCACAGTTCGGGGCTTGGCTCGGCGCCGGTCTGCTCGCGCACCAGTCGCTCGAACAGCGGCGCTGGCTTGAGTTCGTCGATCGACAAGCTGGGCGCGCTGGCGGGTGCCTGGGCGCTGGCGGCAGGTCGTTGCGCCTTGATCGCGCCCAGGCGCAGCCGCTTGCCGTCGAGCGCCGCGCGCACCTCGGCAGCCGGATCCGGATCGCCCCAGGCGCGCTCGACCAGCACTTCGATCAGCGGCTGCAGGCCGATCGGCGCGTCGGCGAAGTCGAGCGCATGCAGCAGGGGCAACACCTCGGCCAGCGGCCGGTGGCGCTCCGGAATGCGCAGAATCGGCGCCGGTCGCGGCACCGGTATCGCTTCGACGCTCGCCAGCCGCGCACCATCCAGGGCGAACTCGACGATCTGGTGCGGGTAGTCGACCTCGCTGAACGAAAGCGGCAACGGACTGCCCGAATAGCGGATGCGCGGCGCACCGATCTGCTGCGCGAGATGCAGGTGCCCGAGCGCCACATAGGCCAGTTCCGCCGGAAACAGATCCGCGCAAACCGCCTCCTGGCCACCGATCACCAGGCGCCGTTCGGAGTGTTCGGAGATCTGACCACCGAGCACATGCAGATGGCCCATCGCCAGCAAGGCCTGGTTCGGCGCGCGCTGGCCGATGGCCAGATCGACCTCGCGTCGATAGACCGCGGCGATGCCGTCGGCGTAAGCGCCGCCGAAACCTTCGGGCAAGTCGCCGGGGCGCAGAAACGGCAACGCGACCACCCATGCTCCGATGCCGCCATCGCGATCGTGCAGGGGCACGCGCACCCGCTCGCTGCTGCAGTTGCGGTATTGACCGAGCACATGCACGCGCAAGGCCTGCAGCACCGCCTGCGGCGCATCGATGCGCAGCGGCGAGTCGTGGTTGCCGGCGATCAGCACGATCTGCAGCGTCGGGCAACGCTGGCCGGCGCGCGCCAGGAAGCCGTAATACAGTCGCTGCGCATCGGCACCCGGGTTGGCGCTGTCGAAGATGTCGCCGGCGACCAGCAAGGCGTCGATCTGGCGCTGCTCGAGCTGATCGATCAACCAATCGAGGAAGAGCGCGTGCTCGGCATGCCGGTCGTGCCCGTGCAGGGTTTGGCCAAGATGCCAGTCGGACGTGTGCAGCAGACGCATCGGCGTGTGAGTGACCGGGAAGTTCAGGGGGACACTGAGTCTAGGGGTTCAATCCGCATGTTCCTCGGGACGCAGGACGCGGAATCCGGCCTGCCGCCGTGTGCGCCGCGACAGTCTGAGCAGTTCGCGATCGCGCGAGTAGAGCGCAACGGCGCCAGCATCGCGCGCGAGTTCGAGGAAGATCTGGTCGTCCGCGTCGCGGCAGCGCGGCAACGCCACCGCGATGATCCGCGGCGGGTCGAGCACGTCGACCAGCGCATCGAAGGCTTGTGCGGCGCGCTCGCGCTGATCCGGGCCCAGGCGCAAGGCTTCGCGACCCAGCACCCGGTGCCATTCGCTGCGGGTGGCGTGATTGCCGGTCGCGCGCAATCGGCCTTCGCGCAGTGCCGCAAACAGTCGGCAACAGTCCGGGTCCTGCCAGGCGAACAAGGCAAGACTGACATTGGTGTCGAGCACGATCCGCGGCGCCGCGGTGATCCGAGAGGCCATCGGCAAGGCTGCATTCCGCTGCGCGTCAGTGCCCATGTTGCCACGCCGGCAGATCGCCGGGGCGCCGATTGCACCCACAACGCCGTTCAGCAAACTTGAGGGTTGGCTCGCACACCTTCGTTTAGAGTTGTGACCAATCTAGACGTCATGAGGTGCACGTGCGCGTTCCCGTTCTGCTGTTCCTGTTGCTCGCCACCAGCGCGGTGGTCGCCGACACCTCGACCAAGGTTACGCCCAAGGTTGCCGAGAAGCTCGCCAGCGCCGGCCAGGCCGAAGTGCTGGTCACTCTGGAGCAGGCCGACGTCAAATCCATCGCCGACAAGAAGAGCGGCGATGATCGGGTCGTCGCCGCAGTAGCGCACCTGCGCCAGCACGCGGCGCGTACGCAAAAGCCGCTGCGCGCGTGGCTGGATGCGCGTGGCGTGGACTACCAGGCGTTCTGGGTTGCCAACTTCATCGCCTTGCGCGGCGACGCCAGTCTGATCGCGGCGTTGGCGGCGCGCGACGACGTTCGTGCGATCGAACTGAACGCGAAGCTGACGCTGGACGGCCCGATCGCGGTGACGCGGCAGGACCAGAAATCGATCGCCGCGATCGAACCGGGAGTCGCTCAGGTGAACGCGCCGGCTCTCTGGGCGATGGGCTATCGCGGCCAGAACGTGCTGATCGCCGGCCAGGATACCGGCTACGATTGGAGTCACCCGGCGATCAAGGCGAGTTACGCCGGCTGGAACGGCACCAGCGTCAATCACGACTACCACTGGCACGACGCCATTCACAGCAGCACCGGTGTGTGCGGCAGCAACGCCGTCGAGCCCTGCGACGACCGCGGCCACGGCACCCACACCATGGGCACGATGGTCGGCGACGACGGGGCCGGCAACCAGATCGGCGTGGCACCGGATGCGCGCTGGATCGCCTGCCGCAACATGGACGCCAGCGTCGGCACGCCGGTCACCTACAGCGAGTGCTTCCAGTTCTTCCTGGCGCCGACCGACCGCGCCGGCAACAATCCCGATCCGACGCGCGCGCCGCACATCATCAACAACTCCTGGGGCTGCCCGCCGTCGGAGGGCTGCGACCAGCCGGACATCCTGCGCAGCGTGGTCGAAAACACGCGCAGCGCCGGCATTCTGGTGGTGGTCTCGGCCGGCAATCGCGGCCCCGCTTGCGGCACCGTGTTTTCGCCGCCGGCGATCTATACCGCCGGCTTCAGCGTCGGCGCGATCAGCGGCACCAGCATGGCGCCGTTCAGTAGCCGCGGACCGGTGTTCGTCGACGGCAGCGATCGCCTGAAGCCGGATATCGTCGCGCCCGGCGTCAACACCCGATCGTCGTACCCCGGAAATCTCTACGCCAACGCCAGCGGCACCAGCATGGCCGGACCGCACGTGGCGGGCGTTGCCGCATTGCTGATGTCGGCCGATCCCAGCCTGAAGCGCAATCCAGCTCGCGTCGAGGCGCTGCTGCGCAGTTCGGCGGTGGCCGACATCGTCACCAGCGAAACCTGCGGCAGCACGCCGGCCACGGTCATTCCGAACAACATCTTTGGCCACGGCCGTGTCGATGCGCTGTCCGCGCTGAATCTGCTCGGCGCGATCAGCGTGGCGCAGGACGAGCCCAGGCTGAGCTCCTACGCACTGCCGCCTCCGATTCCGGCCAACCCGAGCTGCCCGGCCGGATTCTTTGTCGCCACCGTCGAAGACGGCCCTGGCGACGGTCTCAGTCCGGGCGCTTTCGGCATGGAACTGCTGCTCAACGACCCGGGCACCCGCGTGCTGGCGGGCGGCCTGAACTTCGGCGGCCTGGTGGACGCCGGACAAGTCGGCTTCGCCGGGTTCAACTTCGCCAATGCGGCCAACGAGCACCAACGCCTGGACATGTCGCTGCGTGGCAGCCCGTCCGCCGATGCAACTGCCGAACTGCCGGTGCGCGTGGTGATCCGACGCTCGACCTCGGCGAGCACCAGCGAGGTGGTGTTCGAGGAAGTTCGCTCATTGCGCATGGCCGAGGCCAGCGCCGCCTCGATCAGCGTCGCGCCGGGCTTCTACGTGGCCACCGTGTCCGTCGAGGGTGCGACGCCGGAGCAGGTGGGCGGCGCCGCCGAAGGTCAGTTCTACTTCGAACTGACCACCCGTTTCGTCGATCGTCCCGGTGGCGGTTTCCAGGGTGGTGCCGTGGTCGGCGGTTATCACGCCACGCATCCGTTCGGCGGCGTTTCCGGTTTTGCCGGCTTTTGCCTGGCCACGCCGCATTCGACCAGCGTACGCGTGCTGTCGCAGCCGAGTTACGGGCCGACCGGCGCGCGCGATCTGCGCCTGATGATCAACGACGCGCAGTCGCGTCCGGTGGCGAGGATGCCTGCCGGCTGAGGCCGGCATCGGATGGCCGGGCTGCCGGTGTAGCGCCGAGTCGAACTCGGCGCTTGCGCCAAACGCCCGTGTGCCGATCGCAAGTCGGCATCGCTGTCAACGCAGTGATCGCCGGGCGCCGGCCGGCGCGGTATCTTCCAAGCCCCAAGAGCGCAAGGGGAAGCCGCATGAGCCAGCAATCGCAGCCGGATCGGGACGACGTCATCGAAACCGATCTGGCCGGGGTAGACCTGATCAACCAGCCCCTGCTCAACAAAGGTACGGCGTTCACCGACGACGAGCGCGACGCCTTTGGCCTGCACGGCATGCTGCCGCCGAACATCGGCACCCTGCCGGAACAAGTCAGACGGCGCCTCGCGGTACTGCGCAGCTTCCGCACCGATTTCGAACGTTATGCCTTCCTGCGCGACCTGCAGGACGCCAACGAGACGCTGTTCTACTCGCTGCTGGTCAACAACATCCAGGAAACGCTGCCGCTGGTGTACACGCCGACGGTCGGCGAAGGCTGCCAGCGCTTCAGCGAAATCTGGCGCAAGCCGCGCGGGTTGTTCCTGAGTTACCCCTGCAAGCACCGCTTCCGCGAAATCCTGAGCGACAAGCGCTTCGACAAGGTGCGGGTGATCGTGGTCAGCGACGGCGAGCGCATCCTCGGCCTCGGCGACCAGGGCGCCGGTGGCATGGGCATCTCGATCGGCAAACTGTCGCTGTATACCGCCTGCGCCGGCATCCACCCGGAAGCGACGCTGCCGATCCTGCTCGACGTCGGCACCAACAACGTCGAGCGCCTGGACAACTCGCTGTACGTGGGCTGGCGCCACCCGCGCATCAGCGGGCCCGACTACGACGCCTTCATCGAGGAATTCGTCAGCGCGATCGCCGAGCGCTTCCCCAACGTGCTGCTGCAATGGGAAGACTTCGCCGGCCACAACGCCGGGCGCCTGCTGGAACGCTATCGCGACCGTCTGTGCACCTTCAACGACGACATCCAGGGCACCGCGGCAGTCGCGTTCGGCACGCTGATGGCGGCAATCGGGGTTACCGGTGTGCCGCTCAAGGATCAACGCATCGCCATTGTCGGCGCCGGCGCTGCGGGTACCGGAATCGCCGGACTGCTGGTCCAGGCGATGATGGACCGCGGTCTCAGCGAAGCCGAGGCGCGCGGCCGTTTCTACGTGCTCGACAGCAAGGGCCTGGTCGCGCACGGCTTGCGCGAAGTCAGCGGCGATCGCGCGCAGTTCGCGCAATCGCAACTTGCGGTCGCCGGCTGGACGCTCAAGCAACCCGGTCGGATCGACCTCATCGACGTGGTGAACAACGCCAGGCCGACCGTGCTGATCGGCGTGTCGGGACAAGCTGGCGCGTTCACCGAAGACGCCATCCGCTCGATGGCGAGCTCGGTGGAACGTCCGATCATCTTCCCGCTGTCGAATCCCACCTCGCGCTCCGAAGCGACGCCGGAGCAGTTGGTGGCGTGGACCGAAGGCCGCGCGCTGATGGGCACCGGCAGTCCGTTCCCGCCGGTGGAATACAAAGGCCGTCTGTTGCCAGTCAACCAGACCAACAACTCCTACATCTTCCCGGGTGTCGGCCTGGCGGTGCTGGCGGTGAATGCGCGGCGCGTCACCGATGCGATGTTCATGGCGTCGGGCGTAGCGCTTGCCGAACTCTCCCCGGCGAAACACGATCCGCTCGCGCGGCTGCTGCCGCCGGTCGACCAATTGCGCGCGGTGTCGCTGCATGTGGCGCGTGCAGTCGCCAGACAGGCGCAGGCCGATGGCGTCGCCGATCCCTGCGACGACGCCACGCTGG
Organism: uncultured Rhodanobacteraceae bacterium; assembly: GCA_937928755.1. Classification (GTDB taxonomy): domain Bacteria; phylum Pseudomonadota; class Gammaproteobacteria; order Xanthomonadales; family SZUA-5; genus JADKFD01. The sequence continues at coordinate 12,662 of CALEZI010000179.1, forward strand.
AGCGAAGTATCCGCGCCCAGGTGTGGGAGCCGGTGTACCGGCCTTATCGGCGCAAGGCGAAGTAACCGCTGCAGAGTTCTATCCCGCAAGAGCGCGCGCGAAAAGGCGCCGCCACCATCGCCCAGGTCATTGGCATTGCTGTGGGAGCGGAGTTCTTGTCCCGATTCTGCTTCTGCAGTCGGCTGCTCGCGTGCTCACGCGGGAAGAGCGTCCAGACAAGTCTGGACCCACCAGAGCTCGCGAGTTGCTTTCCTGTGCCCCGTGCCCCGCTATCGTCGGCAGGCAAGCGACCAAGGACATTCAATGTTCCACTTCCACCACCCCGAAATTCCCCTCTCCGAGCGCCTGATCTTCGCGCTCGATGTCGCCGACCTCGACCACGCGCGCGCCTGGATCGCGCGCCTGGGCGATGCCGTGGTCCACTACAAGATCGGCCTGGAACTGCTCAGCTGCGGCGGTTATTTCGAACTTCTGCGTGAGTTGAAGGCGGCCGGAAAACGCGTCTTCGCCGACCTCAAACTGCATGATATTCCGGCCACCGTCGCCGCCGCCGCTGCTGGCGTGGCCCGGCATGGCCCGGATCTGCTGACGCTGCACGCCTATCCGGCAGCAATTGCCGCAGCCGCGCAACAGGCAGGCAGCACGCGCCTGCTGGCGGTAACCGTGCTGACCAGCATCAGCGCCGAAGAACTCAGCGCCAGCGGTGTCGATCGGTCGCTCGAAGCAACCGTGTCGCTGCGCGCCCGCGATGCCATCGCGGCGGGCGCTGCGGGTCTGGTGTGCTCCGGCCTGGAAGTTGCGCGGCTGCGCGCCGAGCTTGGATCAGGGCCATTGATCGTGTGCCCCGGCATTCGGACCGCACCCGGCGGCGACGATCAGCAGCGCACCGTCGACGTGGCCACCGCCTTCGCCAATGGCGCCGATTACATCGTCGTCGGTCGGCCGATCCGCAACGCCAGCGACCCTCGCGCTGCGGCGCTGGCGATCCAGCGCAGCATCGCCGAACTGTAGGTACGTCACCGTGGCAGCGGCCGTGCCTGTGGGCAGAGCTCGCGTCACAAGGTCGCTGCATCCGCCGGGCAATCCACCGGATTTGCGATTTGAACCCGCTCGTTGCCTTGCGCCAGTTGCGCGCGCAGCCCAAAAACCTCACCTATTGACTCAACAATGTTGCCTAACTTACTATCACTACACAGAATCACGGTGACGATCACCACCAAGCGCAGGAAGCGCTCATAATAAAAAGGCCGAAGAGGCCATTGTGCCAAGGCGGAGACTTACCCCCTCCGCCTTTTTCTTTGGCTGAGTTCCAGCCAGCACGCTGCGGCAACCAGTTGTTAACGCCAACCTGCAGCCCATGTGCGGAGCCGTTTGCGCGCGATCCAAGAGCCGGGCTAGAGTGCGCACCCGCCTTTCGCCTGCACATCGCGTCCACGTGGCGGTGCTCTGCGAAACCGGCGCGCCCGCGGGCAGTTGCTCACCCCAAGATTTTCCAAGGAGTTTCCCATGTCGTTCCGTCATTCCCTGATCGCCCTGGCGCTGGCCAGCGCGCTGCTCGTCGGCTGCGGCAAGGACGAATCCGCGCAGACCGCTGCGCCGGCCGAAAAGGCCGTTATGCAGGCCACGGCGAGCGCCGCCAGCGCGCTGGAGTCGCAGGTCAAGGCCTTCCGCAATAACGATCTGAAGGCACTGGTGACGGCCGTGGTGCCGGCGTCCGAGCTCGAGCGCATTCGCGCCGACTGGGACAAGCAGCGCGCCGAGCCGATCACCGACGAGGACCGCGCCGAGTTCGCCGAGAGCTGGGGCAAGCTGACGGCGCCGGATGGCATCGACAAGATCATGGCCGAAATCGAGCCGCAGCTGGCTGAACTGAAACCACAGATGGCCGGCATGATCGCCATGGGCCAGGGCATGGCAACCATGACCATCGCCCAGAGCACCGACCTCACCGAGCCGCAGAAGGCGCAGGCGACGGCATTCCTGAATGGCCTCGGCGGCTGGCTCGGCAAGACCGACTTTGCCGACGCGGCATTGATGCGCAAGTCGTTGACCGCGCTGGCCGACGGCATGCGCGCCACCGGCATCACCCAACTCGACGATATCAAGGGCCTGAGTTTCGACCAGATGCTGGAAAAGGCCGGCCCGGCGGTGGGCGGCGTCAAGAATGCCCTCGCCGTGTACGGCTTCTCGATGGACGCCATGGCCGACAGCGTCAAGACCGAGGTGATCAGCGAGAGCGGCGATGTGGCCAAGGTCAAGGTCAGTTATGCGCTGTTCGACTCGCCGATGAGCTTCGAAAGCGAGATGAAGAAAGTCGATGGCCGCTGGTACGGCAAGGACATGCTGGAGCAGATCGAGAAGGCCAAGCAGGAGGCCGCTGCCGAACTCGCCTCCGATGATGGCGCCGCAGCCGACGACAACAGCGAAGCGGCAGAAGACGACGCGGCTGTGCAGTAATCGAATGCGCCGGACTGACGCGGGCTGAATCGGCCCGCGTCAGCGGCGAATCCCGATGAGCGAAGCCAACACGGTCAAGGCTCCCTGGTTCCGGCGCGCGTGGCTGGCCGCGGTGGATGCCGTGCTGCATCCGTTCCTGCGGCTGAAGCGGATCACGCCGGAATCCGATCGCGCGCCATTCGACGCCAGCAAGCCGGTCTGCTACATCCTCGACCGCCACGGATTGTCCAATCTGGCGATCCTCGATCGTGCCTGTCGCGAGGCCGGCTGGCCGAGGCCGATCGACCCGATGCCGTTGGCGACGCTGGGCAAGCCGCCGCGCGCCGTGTTCGCGATCGAAAAGCGCAAGGGCTGGTTGCTTAACCATCGGCGCCTGCGCGATCGCACCGAACGCCTGGAACGCCTGCTCGGCGCGATCCGCCGCGATCCGGAAGCACAAGTGCAACTGGTGCCGGTCTCGATCTTCGTCGGTCGCGCACCGGACCGCAGCGACGGCTGGTTCAAGGTGCTGTTCAGCGAGAACTGGGTGGTCGTCGGCCGCTTCCGCCGTTTTCTCGCGATCCTGTTCAACGGACGCAACACGCTGGTGCAGTTCAGCCCGGCGGTGATCCTCGATCAGACCAGTCCGGCCAGCGAGGAACTCAAGCGCTCGGCGCACAAGCTCAGCTTGTTGATGCGCGTGCACTTCCGGCGCATCCGCGGCGCCGTCATCGGCCCCGATCTGTCGCACCGGCGCACGCTGGTCGACGACCTTCTGCGCACCGATGCCGTGCGCGCCGCCATCGCCGCGCAGGCGAGCAAGGAAAAGGGTGGCCACAAGGCGGCGCTGAAGAAAGCCAACGCCTACGCCCGCGAGATTGCCGCCGACTACTCGCACCCGGTGGTGCGCTCGCTGTCGTTCATCCTGACCGGATTCTGGAATCGCATCTACGACGGCATCCGCATGAACCACTTCGACGGCTTCCGCCAGCAGGCGCCGGGCTATGAAGTCGTGTACGTGCCGTGCCATCGCAGCCACATCGACTATCTGGTGCTGTCGTACCTGCTCTATCGCAATGGGCTGGTGCCGCCGCACATCGCCGCCGGCGTCAATCTGAACCTGCCGGTGGTCGGCCCGATCCTGCGTCGCGGTGGCGCCTTTTTCCTGCGCCGCAGTTTCAAGGCGAACGCGTTGTACTCGACGGTGTTCAGCGAGTACGTCACCCAACTGGTGCGCCAGGGCGTGGCGCTCGAATACTTCATCGAGGGCGGTCGCAGCCGCACCGGGCGCCTGCTGCCGCCGCGCGCGGGCATGCTGGCGATGACCGTGCGCGCCTACCTGCGCGAACGCGCCAAACCGGTGCTGTTCCAGCCGGTTTTCATCGGTTACGAAAAGCTGATCGAGGGCAAGAGTTACCTCGGCGAACTGTCGGGCCAGCCCAAGGCCAAGGAGTCGATGGTCGGGCTGGTGCGCTCGTTGTCGATCCTGCGCCATCGCTACGGTCGCGTGGTGGTCAACTTCGGCGAGCCGATCCTGCTCGACGACATACTCGCGGCGCATGCACCCGACTGGCGTGCACAAGCCACCGGCGAAAACGACCGCCCGGCGTGGTTCACCGGCGCCGTCGACGATCTCGCGCACAAGGTGCTGGAAAACATCAATGCCGCCGCCGACGTCAATCCGGTGGCGCTGCTGGCGCTGGTGATCCTGGGCACGCCCAAGCACGCCATCGGCGAGGCCGACCTGATCGCGCATCTGCAGATCTTCCTCGATCTGCTGGCCGAGTTGCCGTTCCACGCGCGGATCACCCGCACTCACATGACCCCGGCCGAAATCATTGCCTACGGCGAGGCCACCGGCTGGATCCATCGCCTCAAGCATCCACTCGGCGACGTGCTGAGCGCGCACGGCGATCAGGGCGTGCTGCTCTCGTATTACCGCAACAACGTCATGCACGTGTATTCGGCGGTGTCGTGGGTGGCATGCTGCCTGCTCAACACGCGGCGGCTGTCGCGCGCCGGCCTCGGCCGCCTCGGGCGCATGGTCTACCCGTTCCTGCAGACGGAGCTGTTCCTGCCGTGGAGCAGCGATGAGTTCGTCCAGCGGATCGACGCCGCCACCGATTTCCTCGGTCGCCATGGCCTGGTCAACATCGACGCCGAGGGTGGCTGGATCAGCCGCCCCGCCGATGGCGGCGACGCCTTCTTCGGCCTGCGCGTGCTCGCCCACGGGCTGCTGCAGACCTTCCAGCGTTACTACGTGGTGATCGCCGTGCTCGGCAAGAACGGCCCCGGCACGCTGTCCGCCGGCGAGCTGGAATCGCTGTGCCACGTCACCGCACAGCGCATGGCGATGCTGCACGAACTCTCCGGCCCCGAATTCGGCGACCGCGCGTTGTTCAAGAGCTTCATCCAGATGCTGAAAGCCGAGGGCATCGTCAGCGTCGACGACCACGGCAAGCTGGTGTTCGGCCAGGAACTCAACCAGCTCGGCACCGACGCCCGCATCATCCTCTCGCGCGAACTGCGCCAGGGCATCGTCGCGATCACGCCGGAGGCGCGCGCGGCTTTGAGCGGCCCGGTGGAACAGGTCGAGGCGGCGACGAAAGTCGAGGGCTGAGACCCGCGCTCGCGCCGAACCACCCGGATCGCCGACCTGCAGTCGGCGCGCTCGCTACCGCGGCCACGCGACAGTCGCGTCATCAGCGCCGAGTTCAACTCGGCGATCCAGTTGCCGGGCACCGCCAAACCCGACTGGTTCACACCCATCTTCGCGCCCTGCGGCTATCCTGCGCGCCTTACCTCGTCGAACGAGTGCCCCTAATGACACGCTCGCTGCTGCTGACGATCCTGCTGTTCGCCGCAAGCGCGATGGCGCAAACGCCGCCAGCCGATCTTGCCCTGACCCAGGTCATCGCGCCGGGGGTGCTCAGTCAACCACTGGCCGTGCGCCATGCCGGTGATGGCTCAGGTCGCTTGTTCATCGTGCAGAAAAACGGAACCATCCGGTTGTTCAAGGATGGCGTGCTGGTGGGGACCCCGTTCCTGACCCTGTCAGTGGCCACGTCGAGCGAACAGGGCCTGCTTGGTCTCGCCTTCCATCCTGACTACGACGGCGTCGACGAACGCCGCTTCTATGTCGCCTACACCTCGACCACGTCGGGCAATCCGCAGCGCATCGCCGAGTTCCAGACCAGTGTCGGCAATCCGGATGTGGCGGATGTCACGACCCGGCGTGAGGTCATCGAGGTGCTTGATCTCGCCGGCAACCACAACGGCGGCGATCTGCAGTTCGCGCCGGATGGCACCCTGTACTGGTCGATGGGCGACGGCGGTCCGCAGAACGATCCCAACGGCTTCGCCCAGTGCCGCTGGAAAAAGCCCGCGGACGGCAACCCGGCCAACTGCGCACCGGGCGGCGGAACCAATTACTTCCTGCTCGGAAAGATCATCCGCATCGACCCGACCCAGACCACCGCCAGCGCGACCGCGGAGATGTGCGCCGCCACTGAAGGTCAACCGGCCGGTTACCGGATCCCGGCCGACAATCCGTTCGTGGGCAGCAGCAACACCTGCGACGAGATCGTGCACTACGGCATGCGCAATCCCTGGCGAATCAGCTTCGACAAGGTAACCGGCGACCTCTTCATCGCCGATGTCGGGCAGAACAACTGGGAGGAAACCAGCTTCATCCCCGCTGGCGTCAAGGGCGTCAATCTAGGCTGGAGGTGCTTCGAAGGCAGCGCCACATTCTCCACCGCGGCACCCTGCAACGTTCCCCTGGTCAATTACGTCGCACCATTCCAGACCTACCAGCACGTCAGCGGCCGCTGTTCGGTCTCGGGTGGTTATCGTTATCGTGGACCGATCGCCGCGTTTCGCGGCACCTACATCAATGCCGACTACTGCACCGGCGAAATCTACTTTTCCTCACGTAACGCAGATGGTTCCTGGTCGCCAGCGCTGACCCAGATCAGCATCTGGCAGAACACGCCCTACAGCATCGCTGGCCTCGGCGAAGACGAAGTCGGCAATGTCTATGTCACCAACATCGCCGGCGGTGGGGTCTACGTATTTACCTCGGCAAGCGACAATAGCGCCGTCTTCGAGCACGGATTCGAGGGGTAGGCCGGAGCAGGTTCTGGTAGTTTCGCGACTGGCTCATTCGGGGTGCAGTCCGCGAAAACCGATCCGTTGTGGAGCACGGCGCTCGCTACAAAGCGCAGTACCCGAACCGCGGATCTCGCCTCAATCCGCTTCGACCGCGTCGATGCGCTCGCGGCGCACGATGATGGTGGCGTGTTCGCGGTTGCTCAGGATGATCGAATCCGGGCCGATCGCCTTGACGCCGCCGGCGATGGTCTGGCCACCGACGTGCACCACCACGCTACGCTTGGCGGCGTGCGCGGCCTTCAGCGCCTTCAGCGCCTCGCGTTCGAAGGTATCGGCATTGGCCGGGTCTTGGGCTTGGGCGGTCATGGTCAGGCTCGTCAGCAACAGGATCGGGAACAGGCTGCGGATCATCGGTGATTTCCTTCGGGTAGGGTGCCGGCGGGCCGCCTTCAGGCTGTACTTCCGCCGACTGGGGAGCGCATGCATCGCTCACCCCGATAGAAACGACGTATTCCCAGGAAACGGACATACCGTCCGTCGGAAAATACGCCATCGGCGATGAATTGCACTGTCGCGACGACCCGATTGCGCAGTACTTCGCGTGAGGTCAGTTGACCGCCTGGTCCACCGGAGAGCAACTCATGCGTATCACCCTGCTGCTGACGCTGGCCATCGCCAGCGCCGTCGCCCAGGCGCAAACCACGCCGCACCCGATCCTGTTCATGACCCAGGTGCCGGTGCCGGTCGACTTTGCCACCGTAGGCTCGACCTTCGCCAACCATCTTGCCGGGATGCAGTCGGTGTATCGCGGTGGCGATCTGTGGATCCGTTATCCGAACGGGACCTTGCGCAATCTGACATCCGAGGCGGGTCTGGGCAACAGCGGGTTTCAGGGCAGCAACTCGATCGCCGTGCGCGATCCGCACGTGCACTGGAACGGCAGCAAGGCGGTGTTTTCCATGGTGGTGGGCTCGCCGCCGCAGCAATTCCAGCAGTTGTCGTTCCGCTGGCAATTGTACGAAGTGACTGGGCTGGGCCAGGGGCAGACGGTATCGATCACGCTGGTGCCGAATCAGCCGACGCAGTTCAACAACATCAATCCGGCTTACCTGTCCGACGGCAGCATCGTGTTCGCCTCCGACCGTCCGCGCAATGGCGCCCTGCACCTGTATCCGCAGCACGACGAATACGAATCGACCGCCACGGTGACCGGTTTGTGGCGGCTCGATCCGGCCACCGGCAACCTGAAGTTGCTCGATCATTCGCCATCCGGCGACTTCGATCCCTTCGTCGACAGCTACGGGCGCCTGCTGTTCACCCGCTGGGACCATCTGCAGCGCGACCAGCAGGCCGACCAGGCCGGCAATCCCAACCAGAGCTTCGACTGGGTCAGCGAAGAGGCAGGTGCAGCCATCGCGCCCGGCCTCACCGAGCCGTTCCCGGAACCCCGCATCGCCGCGCCGGGTTCGACCGTCAACGACCATCGTTTCAACAACTTCTTCCCGTGGCAACTGGCCCAGGACGGCACCGAGGCGGAATTCCTCAACCATCTCGGCCGCCACGAGTTCCACAGCTATTTCAATCGCGCCTTCAACAACGATCCCAACCTGGTCGAGTTCATCGACGAGATTTCCGGCCGCACCAATCCCAACCCGATCGAAAATCTGTTCCAGATGGTCGAGGACCCGACGCAGCCGGGGCGCTACCTTGGCATCGACGCGCCGGAGTTCGACACCCATGCGTCGGGCCAACTGGTACGTCTGGTGGCCACGCCGGACACCAATCCGGACGACATCGTCATTGAGTACCTGACGCCGCGCAGTACCTTCGGCACCACGCCGGGTCCCACGCATTCAGGCCACTACCGCAATCCGCTGGTCTTGAGCGACGGCAGCATCGTCGTCGCCCACGCACCGGAGCAGGGCGGCATCGCAAACCTCGGCAGCGGCACTGCGCCGATCCCGAACTATCGCTTCCGTCTCAAGCTGATGGCACCACTGGCGGGCGCTCCGATGACGGCGGGCGCCAGCCTCACGACGGGCATCAGCAAGGCCGTCAACTGGTGGAACCCGGATGTGCTGGTCAGCTATTCCGGCGAGTTGTGGGAGCTGAGCCCGGTCGAAGTGCGATCGCGCCCGGCACCACCGGCAACCGTGGAGCCGCCAACCACGGCGCCCGAGCAAACCGCCTTCGCCAATGCCGGCGTTGCCGAAGCAACGCTGCGGCGTTTCCTGCGCCAGCAAGGCCTCGGGCTGATCGTGGTGCGCAACAACACCCATCGCGACAAGGCCGACAAGCAGCAGCCGTTCAACCTGCGCGTGCCCGGCGGCGTGCAGTCAGTCGCCACCGCTGGCACCGTTTACGACATTGCGCATTTCCAGTTGGTGCAGGCCGACCAGTTGCGCGGCATCGGCGGCAGCGCCAGCCCCGCTCCGGGGCGCCGCCCGATACCGCGCTTCCTGCACGATGCGGCCGCGGTCGCCAACAATCTGCCGAATGTCGCTGGTCCACCGGGTAGCGCCCCAATCTTCGCCGACGGTTCGACGGCGATGTTCGTGCCGACCCAGCGTGCGCTGAGTTGGCAGACCACCGCACCCGATGGCACGCCGGTCGTGCGCGAGCGCTTCTGGCTGACCGTGCAACCGGGCGAAATCCGCGAATGCGGCGGCTGCCACGGCATCAACCGCAGCGGCCAGACGGCGCAGGCCCCTGCCAGCAACACGCCGCAGGCGCTGACCGCACTGCTGCAGCACTGGAGCAGTCTGAATGGCGGGCTGATGATGGCGGACGGCTTCGAATGAAAGTGAATGCACAAACGTTGTGATCCGCGAGCGTGCCGCGCTGCGTATGTAGAGGTGCGGGGCGAGTGCCACCGTATTCCCAAACCCCATCTGGAGCCGACCATGACCCAACAGCAAGCAGACCAACAACAAGCCGAAAAGCCCACCACACCGACTCCGCAGGACCTGCCGCCGACCGCCGATCCCAAGGGCGGCCTGCTGCTGCCTGCGGTGCAGAAGGTGCGTGAAGCTGCACGCAGAGGCTGACGCTGATCGCAGTGGATCGCCCGGCGCTGCCGGTGTTGGTGGTCGGTGCGCACACGCTGGACCTCCGCGGTGTGCGCACTGCCATCGCGGAACTCGGCCTGCGTTCGACGACCACACCGGCAATCGCGCCGGACCTGCAGGCCGCGATCACCGCCTTTCGTTATCGTTACGATCTGATCAGTGCCGAGGACTGCCATCGTTGGCTGGCCGCGCGCGGACTGCTGTATGCCGATCTCAGCGCCAGCCTGCAACGGCAACGCGCCGGCGTTGTCGCTGCGAGCGCCTTCGAGCAGGACATCGATTTGTTGCTCGGCGCCGCCTGGCCCGAGCTGGCCAGCGCGGTTGCGACGCGACTGGCCGTGGCGGCCGAGAGCACGCCGGTGCTGACGCCGCCGTTCGACTGGAAACAGCTCGATCGCGACTTCCTGGTTTGGGCCAGCGACCGCCGCGACCTGGCGGCGCGCACGCGACTGCTGACGCAGACGCACCTGCACTGGCTTCGCGCGGTCGTGCACCTGGCCGAATTCGACAGCGCCGAATCCGCCTGGGAGGCACACTGGTGCGTGCTGCAGGACGGCGAGCCGTTGCCGGCCATCGCTGCGCGCGCCGCGCTGGCGCATCGCTCCGGCACCGAGTATCTGCAGGACCTGCCGCCGTCGGTGGCCCGCGCACTGGTACAGCTCGCACCCGGCAGCACCAGCGAGCCGATCGCCGACGGTGCACGCTGGTTGCTGATCAGTCTGGAGCGGGTGATCGAGCCCGCGTTGTCTGAACCGCGCATCGCCGAGGGCATCGATCGCCAACTCGATGCGATCGCCATCGAACAACTGCTCGCCCGACAGGTGCGCTGGCTGATCTGAATGATGCGGTCGCTGTCGCAAATGATCCCTGGGGTCGCCGCTTGACGTACTCCTGCTGCAGGGCGCCGGGCACCCGCCCGCCGCCGGACCCGACAAAACCATCACAGGAGAGCCAACGATGTCTGCACAACGCAAGCCCACCGATCCTTCGCAGCACGCGGAAGATTGCACCGAAAGTCAGGTCGCCGAAGCCTTGTGCGCTGCGGCGGCTGAGGTTGCGCCGGCATCGGCGGACTTGCCCATCGACGGGCAGGCCGTGCAGGGCGGCGGCTGGGGCTACCCGCAGTCGACGGTCGTTCTCAATCACAACGAAACACTGAGCGCCGAAGACGGCGACAACGATGCTCAGCCAGAGGCAGTGGCCGACCTGGCGCCGGCGCAGACCGAACAGGACGCCCTGAAGGGTGGGCCGTTCGGCGGCTTCAAGCTCAACCACAACGGGACGCTGGCTGCCGACGCGAGCGGCGAGTCGAGCGCCGACTGCTGAAACAAGGCAGGGTCAGCACGTCGCGCCCGCCGGTGCCGCGCTGATCGGCCTATGCTGTCCCAACGTCCTGTCCTGCCGGAAGCAGCGGCTTCGTGAATCCCTCCAGCGCCACCCGCGCAGGCTCCGCCGATGCGCTCGCCGATAGCCCGCTGATGCGCTTCGTTCCGGCCGAGCATCATGCGCGGCTGCGCGCGGGCTGCATCCGCGAGCAATACGCCTTCGGCGACTGGATCGTCCGCGAAGGCGCTGCGGCCGATGCCTGGTACGTGCTGGTCAGCGGTCGCGCGCGGGTGGTCAAGAGCGGCCCCGACGGGCGCGAGCTGGCACTCAATCGCCTGCTGCCCGGCGAGGCCTTCGGCGAATCGGCGCTGCTCGATGGCGGCGTGCGTCAGGCGGGCGTGCGTGCCAGCACGGCGGTCGAAGTGCTGCGGCTGCCCAGTCGCTACGTACAGGCGCTGGTGGCCGAGTTCCCCGCACTGCGCGATGCGCTCGCGCTGCTGGCGCGCTGGCGTGCGCTGCACGGCTTTCTGCAATCGCATGGCGATTTCGCCCATTTGCCCGAGCACACGCTGGCGGCGGTGATGGCCGAGTTCGAGCCGCAAACGGTCGTGGCGAGATCGATGATCGTGCGCGAGGGCGATCCGCCGGGTCCGATGTATGTACTCCGCGAAGGCCGCGCCCGCGCCTGGACCGGTACCCGCGACGCCGCAGTCCATCGCGCCTTCTATCGGGCCGGCGATTTCTTCGGCGAGCTGTCGCTGCTCGACGAGCGACCTCGCGCGGCGAGCGTGGAAGCGGTATCCGACTGCGAACTGCTGGCGTTGTCGCCGGATTCGGTGGCGCGCCTGCGCGAGCGGGAACCGGCCTTCGCGCGGATGCTGGAGCATCGCCGGGCGCTCTATCACGCCGATCAGGTGGCGCGCGTGCCACTCGATTTTGCCGAGGAGTTGCTGCCCGCCGATGCCCGCGATGTCCCGCTGGACGCCGCCGCCGCGGTGGCCGGCGACAGCGATATCGAGGCGGGCGCAGGTCGACGCCGCCCGATCAAGCGCTTTCACTTTGTCGCCCAGGTCGACGAGATGGACTGCGGCGCGGCCTGCTTCGCGATGGTCTGCCGCCACTTCGGACGCGTCGTCAGCCTCTCGCGCATCCGCGAGCTGTGCCATACCGCGCACGACGGCACCAGCCTGCGCGGCTTGGTCGCGGCGGCGGCCGAGGTCGGTCTCGCCGCGCGCGCGCTCAAGGTATCGCGCCAGCATCTTGCGGATATGCCGCTGCCGGCGATCTGCCACTACGAGGGCAACCACTGGCTGGTGGTCTATCGTGTCGATGATCGTTTTGTCTACCTGGCCGATCCGGCGCGCAGCAAGCTGCGGCTGACCCACGAGGAGTTCCTTGCCAAGTGGACCGGTTATGCCGCGCTGTTCGACTACGTGGCCGGGCCGGCGCCGGAACTGCCGCCGCCGGCCGGAATCGGCTGGCTCTGGCCGTTTGTCGCCGAACACCGCAGCAACCTCGGACTCGCCGCCGGACTGGCCATGCTCGCCAGCCTGCTCGGCCTGCTGTTCCCGGTGATCACCCAGTTCGTCGTCGACCAGGTGATCGTCGGCCGCGACCTGGAATTGCTCGCGGTGGTGGTGCCGGCGATGCTGGCAGCACTGGTATTCCTGCTGCTGGCCAATCTGATCCAGCAGTACCTGCTGAGCTTCATCGCCGTGCGCATCGACAGCTCGGTGCTGGATTTCCTGACCCGGCGCCTGCTGGCGCTGCCGATGCGCTACTTCCAGAGCCGCCGCACCGGCGACATCCAGCGCCGGCTCGACGGCGCGCGCCACCTGCGTCAGTTCGTCGTCGAGCAGGGCGTCGACGGGCTGCTCGCCAGCATCCAGCTGATCGGCTGCGTGCTGCTGATGGTGCTGTATTCGCCCGCACTCGCCGGCCTGTACCTGCTCGCCGCACCGCTGTATGCCGCGCTGATGCTGTACTCGCGGCGCGTGCTGCGGCCGCTGTATGCGGATCTCGAAGCCGCGCATGGCCGTTATGCCTCGCACCAGATCGACGCCGTCAAGGGCATCGAGGCGGTCAAGGCGGCGGCCGCCGAGCAGGGCTTTCGCGACGCCATGCTGGCGCAGTTCCTGGAAGTGTCGCGCAAGCAGTTCCGCGGCAACTTCGTGATCATGGCTTACCAGAGTGCGCTGCAGGCGGTGGGCCTGCTGACCACCGTCCTGTTCCTGTGGGCCGGCGCCCACGCCGTGGTGCGTGGCGAGTTCACGGTCGGCGCCTTCGTCGCCTTCAGCAGCCTGATGGCGATGGCCAGCAGCGCCGTGCTGCGCGCGTTGGGCACCTGGGATGGCTTGCAGATCATGGCCGTGCTGCTGGAGCGTCTGAACGACGTGATCGAGCCCGAACCGGAGCAGGGGCGCGACCGCAGCCGGCTGCGACCGGTGCCCAGCCTCGAAGGTCACATCGAACTGCGTGGCATCGGCCTGCGCTATGGCGGGCCGGAATCCGCCGAAGTGCTCTCCGGCATCAGCTTCGAGATTCCGGCAGGCAAGACCTGGGCGCTGGTCGGTCGCAGTGGCTGCGGCAAGACTTCGCTGGTCAAGCTGATCGCCGGCCTGCTGCCACCGAGCAGCGGTCGCATCCTGTTCGACCGCATGGACAGTGCCGATCTCAATCACCGCGACCTGCGCCGGCAGATCGGTTTCGTGCTGCAGGACAACCACCTGTTCGACCAGAGCATCGCCCGCAACATCGCCTTCGGCGACCCCGAGCCCGATCCCGAGCGCGTGCGCCGCGCCGCACAAATGGCGAACGCGCACGACTTCATCGAGCGCCTGCCGCTGGGCTACGAGACGCGCGTGGGCGAGACTGGCCTGGCCCTCTCCGGCGGCCAGCGCCAGCGCATCGCGATCGCCCGCGCGATCTACCACGACCCGCCGATCCTGATCTTCGACGAGGCCACCAGCGCCCTCGACACCGAGAGCGAGCGCGCGATCCAGAAGAATCTCGGCGAGCTGACTCGTGGACGCACCTGTCTGGTGATCGCGCATCGGCTGAGTACCATCCGCGATGCCGACCGCATCCTGGTGATGGACGGCGGACGCATCGCCGAGCAGGGCAGCCACGATGAGTTGATCGAGCGCCGTGGCCTCTACTTTTATCTCTGCAGCCAGCAACTGGGGCCCGCCGGATGACGCAGGCAGCGGCATCGCGCGAAGAACCGGGCCCCACCGGCCTGCTGCCGGCGGACGCGCCACCGCGGGCCGCGCGCTGGGCCGGGACGCTGCTGCTGGTCGCGTCGGTAACCGTGGCGCTGTTCGCCGCGATCGCGCCGCTGCCGGAAACCGTCGTGGCGCCATTCGAACTGGTGCCGGTGGACGACAGCGCACCGATACAGGCGCCGGTGCAGGGGCGTGTCACGCGCGTCGCGGTGCGCGAGGGCCAGGCGGTAGCGGCTGGCGAGGTCTTGTACGAAATCCGCAGCGACGGCGTGCGCGACCTCGCGGCGCAGCGGCAAGCGCTGGACGAAGAGCGCGCGGCGCTCACCGCCCGCATCGATCAGCGCGCCGCCGATCACGCGCGCGAACTCGAATTGCTGGCCGCCGAGCGCGGCGTGCTCGAGCGTGGCCTGACGCTGCGCCGCGATCACGAAAAAACCGTCGCAGCGCTGCTCGCGCGCAAGGAGCGCGCGGTCGAGAGCGGCTTGCTGGCCGGCATCACCCTGCTCGACGATCGCCTGCTGGCGGCCGAATCGATGCAACAGCGGGTGCTCGCCGAACAGGCCTTGCAGCAATGGTCGCTGCGGCATCAGCAGCGCATTAGCGAACACCAGCGCGCGCAAGCCGAAGACGCGGCGACGCTGGCCGGCCTGGATCCGCGCATCGCCGCGCTGCGCGCGCAATTGGCCGAGGTCGATGGCGACCTGCAGCAAGTGCGCGCAGCGCACGCCGCCATCGTCCTGGGCATGCGCGTGCCGGCAGCCGGCGCAGTCGTCGCCGTTGGCGAGGAACTGGCGCGCCTGGCGCGCATCGATGCGCACGTGCAGGCCCGGCTGCAATTATCCGAAGCCGACCTGTCGCGTCTGCGGCCGGGTCAGGCGGTGCGCCTGTACCTCGCGGCATTTCCCTACCAGCGGCATGGCAGCGCGCCGGCGCGCATCACCTGGGTCAGCCCGGCGGGCGACACGACGGCGCAGGCCAGCACCTTCCACGCGCTCGCCACACTCGAGCGCATCCCGCAGTCCGGCCCGCGCCCGCTGCCCGGCATGAGCGGCGAAGCCCGCGTACTGGTGGCCCGGCGCACGCTGCTGCAACGCGCCCTGGAGCCCATGCGCGGGCTGCGCGAACGCTTGTGGCTGGAGTGAATCTGTCCGTTCGGCGTGATCCCTGTGCCCTCGCGCCTGCGTACGTTGCTGGCATGACCGGGCCGAACTTCGGCCGGGGCGATTGACTCATGGATCCGAACCTCATCGACCCGAATTGTCCCGTCGAAACGCCATTGCCCGGCTGCGCCCAGCGCCCGGTCACCACGACAGGCGTGGCGCAACCAGCGCGTTCGCGTTCTGCCGCACTGGTCACGATGCCGTTTGTGAAAACGTCGTGGCCCTCGATTCAACTGGGTCTGCTCAAGCAGATCGCGGTCGATCGCGGCCATTCGGTGACCAGCCTGCACCTGAACCTGGATTTCGCGGCGCAGCTCGGCGCCGATGATTACGATGCGCTTTGCGATGGCCTGCCGGATTTCCTCGGCGAGTGGCTGTTCGCTCTGGCCGCGTTCGAGACAGAGGCCCCCGACCAGGCGGTCGATCTGCTCGACAGCATGGCGCCAGAGACCCTGGGTTCGCTGCTCCAGGCCGGATTCGATGTCGAGCGGCTGCGCCGCCTTCGCGAGGACGGCGTGCCACGCTACCTGGAGCAGTTGATCGAGACGATCGACTGGCAGCAATTCGGCGTAGTCGGCTTCAGCTCCTGTTTCCAGCAGAACACCGCCTGCTTTGCATTGGCCAGTCGCCTCAAAGCCAGATTCCCAGCGATGGTAATCCTGTTCGGCGGCGCCAATTTTGATGGCGACATGGGCATCGAATGGGTACGCAAGTTGCCATTCATAGACTACGCCGTGATCGGCGAAGGCGATGAGGCCTTTCCCGAGATCCTGGAAGCGCTGCGAGACGGCGAAGATCCGGCGACGATCGCTGGCGTTGTGTGTCGACGCCACGGCGAGGTTGCGCCGCCATTATCGAGGAGGGCCAGAAGCAAACTGGATGATGCGCCGGTGCCCGATTACCGGGAGTATTTCGACCGGCTGATCGCACTCGGCTTGATGTCACCGGAAGCACGCCGGCGCATCCGTATTCCTTTCGAAAGTGCGCGCGGCTGCTGGTGGGGTGCGAAACATCATTGCACGTTCTGCGGCTTGAATGGCAACAACATGGCGTTTCGCGCCAAATCGCCGGATCGGGTGCTGACGGAATTGGCCGAGCAGGCTCGAAGGCATCGCTGCTTCGAATTCTTTGCAGTCGACAACATTCTGGAACCTCGATATCTGAGCGAATTCTTCTCGCAAATCAGTCAGCAAGGCCTGGATTACCGGTTCTTTTATGAAGTCAAGTCGAATCTGACCCGCAGCCAGATCAAGGCGCTGCATGCGGGAGGCGTGCGCCACATCCAGCCCGGCATTGAATCGCTGAGCACGCCGGTCTTGAAATTGATGCGCAAGGGCGTCACCGCCATCCAGAATGTGAATCTCCTGCGCTGGGCACGCTATTACGGCATCGAGGTCATCTGGAATCTGCTCTACGGCTTCCCCGGCGAGTGCGAAAGCGACTATCGCCTCCAAGCCGAGCTGATGCAGAAACTGGTTCACCTGCAACCACCTACACATCACGCGAATCGCATATCGATGCACCGTTTCAGCCCGATATTCGATGATCGCCAGGCCTTTCCGGCGAACTATGTCCGGCCCAGCGCGAGTTATTCGCACATTTATCCTGCCAACATCGAATTGCAGCAGGTGGCGTTTCAGTTCGATTACGAATTCGAGCAGAGCCTGCCCGACTCAGCGCTGCCGCAAACCGATGCCGTGGTGCAAGCCTGGCGCCAATCCTGGGTCGCGCCCAACCGGCCGTGCATGCAGTTTCGCCTGGCGCCCGGCGTGATCGAGATCGAGGACCGCCGTGATCGCCAG
Source organism: uncultured Rhodanobacteraceae bacterium (assembly GCA_937928755.1). Lineage (GTDB taxonomy): Bacteria > Pseudomonadota > Gammaproteobacteria > Xanthomonadales > SZUA-5 > JADKFD01. Next base: position 29,791 of record CALEZI010000179.1, read on the forward strand.
CGCCCACGCGCCTACAGCGTCCAGGGCATGGCAGCGCAGCTTTATGCAGCGTGCAGCGATCAGCCTCGCTCGGCAGCTGCTCTCGCGCGTTTATTGCAGCTCGACTGGAGCCCTGCGCGTATCGAGCGTTGCCTGGGCGACTTCCGCGACCTTGGCTTGATGATGCAAGAGGGCAGCCGTTTCCTCAGCCTGGCGTTGCCGGCCTCGGCGGGCCGTTAACCTGTCAACCCCGACGGGCACAGCGCCCGGCGGACACCCGGCGGCGAAACCATCGCCGACTACCAAGGAGAGTGTTGTGAGCAACAAGAATCAACCCGAACCAACCGAAGAGCGTCCGCAGATCAAGGTCGAAGACTTGCCGATGGAAGAGAACGCCGAAGAGGCCGTCAAGGGAGGGCCGGTCTACATCAAGTACGGCGGAGTTGAGGGTGAAGTCACTCCGCGCCGGCCCTGATCGATCGCAAAAGCGGGTAAGCGTATGCAGCACGGTCGGTCTGCGCGGCACGCCGCGCACCGGCTTCGACCCTCGCGTCGATGCCCGCGGCCCTCCCTGCATGAACCGCCCATGCGGGCCATGTTCCATGGCGTAGGTAGCGCGATCGCTCCAGGGATCACGCGGTTTCGGAATCGTCAGGATCTGCAATCGCGCCCGGATCATCGCTGGCGCGGCAGGCGTTCCCAGAGTGCGCGGGTGTAACTGTCAACCTTGTCCCAGGCGCCATCGTCGGGATCTACGCCGGCAAGGGTGACCGTGGGATCCGCGTCGTTCGCCAGCAGGCAACTCGCGTGGAGAATGCGGCCCTCCAGCGCATGTAGCGGATCGAGATCGGGCAAGGCGAGCAGTTCTTCGGTGGTCGTGCACTTCGCCGCCGGCAAGCCGCGGCGATCGGCAAGGCGCGCGCGCAGCAACAAGGCCAGTGCACGGTAGGTGCGGCCCTCGGTGCGCAACTCGCCGCTGAGGAAGGGTTCTACCGATGCCATTGCGGCCTGCGCGGCGCCGAGCTCACCCAACTGCTCGAAGGCGCGCACCAGCCCGAGCTGCCCACTCATGTAGCGATCGGTATGTGGACTGCCGTCGCGATCCCAGCGCGCCAGGCCGGTCTGCAGCCAACGCAGTGCCTGCGCCGGCTGCCCGGCTTGCAGTTCGGTCAGCCCCAGGTTCAATTCTGCCCGCGCGATGCGCGCATCGTCTTCAGGATAGTGTTTCTGCAGGATGCCCCGATGGCGCTCGAACAGCGCCGACGCATCGGCAAAGCGCCGCTGCCGCAGCAAGGCGACGGCGAGGTTGTTGAGCGCCGGTCCGATGCGCTCGCTGTCGCGGCCATGCAGGGCTTCGTCGATGGCGAGCGACTCGGCGAATGCGATCTCGGCTTCGTCGAAGCGCTTGACTCGCAGCAGGCTGAGGCCGAGTCCGTTGGCGAAACGACTCAACAGCGCGGGCTGGATCCCGGCCGTTTCGCGCGCCGCCCGATAAGCCTGCTCGGCGATCGCTGCGGCCTCGGCATCGCGACCCAGACCGTTCAGCACCGACACGTGCACGCTGATGATGCCGCTGAGTTCCTCCGAGGCCGGACCCAGTCGCTCCAGCATCGATTGTCGGGCACGTTCCAGCCGCGGCAATGCTTCTTCGTAACGGCGCAGATTGTTGAGGACGACACCCGCCAATCCGTCGACGCGCGCGCGTAGCGCCGGCAACCTGTCGCCCGCGGTCGCCAATTCGCGGTCCGCTGCCTGTAGTTGCGCCAGTGCGCCTTCCCGGTCGCTCTGATTGTTGATCGCGGTCGCCAGCGCCAGATGCCACTCGATGCGCGTTTCCAGGCTGCTGTCGGCGGCCAGCAGGGGCGCGGCACGCTCAAGGATGGCGCGTCCCTTCGCCGTTTCGCGCAAGCTCACATAGGCGTCGCCGATGGCGACCAACAGCGCTGCGCGGGTGGCGTCGTCGAGATCGTGCTGCGTGTCCAGCGTCTTGGTGCCCTGGTCGAGCACCTGCCGCGCGCTGGGCTCGGGTGTGCCGGCGATCTCGGGATCGGCCAGCGCGAAGGCGCGCGTCATGAAATCGGCGACGGCCCCGGCGATGCGCGCCTCGCGTTCGGCCGACCGACGCGCCGCATCGGCGACTCCGGCCTGCCACAGGGCAACACCCAGTCCGCCGATCAGGGACAGCAGCGCGAGCGCCGCCATTGCGCTGGCCAGCGCATGGCGCTCCAGGAAGCGACGCATCCGATACCGCAGGTTGCCGCGCCGCGCGAGCACCGGGTCCCGGCGCAGGTGGCGGCGTACATCCTCGGCGAGCTCCGCAACCGCGCCATAGCGTTCGATCGGCTCCTTGCGCAGCGCCTTCATCACGATCGCATCGAGGTCGCCGCGGAGTTGCGCGGCGATGCGCTGCCGATCGGATCCCGCGCCGGGTGCGCTGCTGTCCGCACGCAGGGCCTGCGAAGGGCGCGTGGGCTCCTCGCTGAGGACCGCGTGCTCGTAGGCCGCAGGTGTCGAAGCGCGCTGCCCCCAGGGGCGCAACCCGGTGAGCAGCGTGTACAACAGCAAGCCGAGGGCATGCACGTCGACACTGGTGGTGACGGCTTCGCCACGCACCTGTTCGGGCGCAGCGTACTCGGGGGTGAACAACCGCTGTCCGGTGCCGGTCAGTTCATGACCGGGCTCGAGCAATTTGGCGATGCCGAAATCGAGCAGCTTCACCCGCCCGTCGCCATCGACCAGGATGTTGGAGGGCTTGAGGTCGCGGTGGACCACGAGACTGCGGTGCGCATAGGCCACGGCTTCGCACACCGACAGGAACAGGCGCAGGCGCGCCGGCACGTCCAGGCGCGCGGATTCGCAGTAATCGAGCAGGCCCTGCCCGCGCACGTATTCCATGACCAGCCAGGGCTGGCCGCCCTCGGTTTCGCCGCCGTCGAGCATCGCGGCGATGTTGGGGTGCTGCAGTCCGGCAAGGATCCGCCGTTCGGAACGGAAGCGACGGCGCAGATCGAGGCTGTCCCAACCGCTGCGGATCAGTTTCAGCGCCCCCTGCTGGCGGAAGTCGCCGTGGTGCCGCTCGGCGCGCCACACCGCCCCCATGCCGCCGCGACCGATTTCCTCGATCAGCGTCCACGCTCCGAATTGCCGTCCCTGCATCAGTTCGCGCTCGCGCGCCAGTTCCTCGGCGTCGAGGTCGCGCAACAGGTCTGGCGCCATGCCGATCAATCCGGTCGTGTCGTCCGGGTCCGCCTGGTCGGCCGCGAGCAGCGCCAGCAACTCCGCCTGCGCGGCGGCGTCGAGGCGGCCGGCGGCGACCAGTTCCCGCACATATCCCGGCCGCTCTTCCGCCGGCAGCGCAATCGCTTGCTCAAAAGCCGATCGCAGTACGCGCCAGCGACCAGCCGCAGCGTCTTGTTCAGGATTCTGCTCCGTGCTCACCGAACATCCATCGACGGTCGACCCATGCGTTGATTACGTGGCAAGGCCGCAGCGGGGATCATCCGCTGGCATCTCCGGCGAGCTCTCTGGCGAGGAAGGCGCGGGCCGTTCGCGTATCGCGCTTGACCGTGGGTGTCGACACCCCCAGCAACTCCGCCACGTCGGTCACCTCCAGACCGGCGAAGAAACGCAGCTCGATCACCTCCGCAAGTCGCGGATCGAGTCGGGCGAGCTTGCCCAGTGCCTCGTCCATGCGCACGAGATTGTCCGCCTGCGCCTCGACCGGCAGGTTCCTGGCGTCCAGATCATCCAGCGACAGGTGCTCGGCGCCACCGCCGCGACGGTCCGCCAGGCGCGCTCGCGCGTAGTCGATCACCACCTGGCGCATCGCGCGTGCCGCCGTTGCGTAGAAATGGCGGCGATTCTCGAAGCTCGGGGCGCATTGGCCATAGAGCTTCAGGTAGGCCTCGTTGACCAGCGCCGCGGTGTTCAAGGTCTCGCCGCGACGGTGGCGCCCCAATTCGGCGCGGGCGATCCGCCGCAAGTCCTCGTAAACCGCCTGCATGGCCACATCGTGCCCGCGCGCGTTGAAACCGCCCGGCGTCAGGCCATCGGTGATCGGATCTTCGTCCATCCGCCGATAGTAGCCAAGAAATTGCGCCAACGCTGGCGCCGGCGGTCAAGCGCTGCGCAACTTGCGCACGCTGTCTGCCGGCGGCAGCGCCGTCGGATCTGCCGTGGACTTCAGTCCTTGATCAACTTGATCGTGGCGACGCCTGCGCCCAGGCTCAGGCCCACGCCCTTGATGGTGCCCTTCAACTTGACCACCACGCCCTTGCTGTTCCGGTAGGTCGCTTCCAATTCCCCCTGACCTGCGAGCGCCGACGAGTTGACCGCCGCGTACTCGCCCTCGAAGTCCTCGATCCTGTCCAATGAATACACTTCGCCGACCGCGCTCATCTCCTTGACGACCTTGCCGCCGACACCGGCGCTCGCGCTCTTGTAGCTGAACGGGTAATCCTTGCCGCCGAAATGCAGCACGCCCTTGCCGGCGGTTCCACCCATGATCAGGCGCATCTGCTCGGAGGCCACTTCGAGCGTTGCGCTTGGCGCGCCGCTGGTTTCAACCATGGCCGGGTCGCTGTCCTCTTCCGGCGTTTGCGCCGGGTTGGCCGCATTCGTTGGCTGTATCGACGCCATCGCCAGCAACGCACAAAACACACTGCCGGCAGCCAGCACACGCAAACTGATCATGATCCTCGCTCCTGTTGGATGGTCCGCAATTCAGGGATTGCACTGCCGCTAACGTAGGGCATCGGCGATCGCCAGCCAATGAGACCTAAGTACCCACGCGCGGTGCGAGGTTGGGGGTGAATCATCAATGCAGGCGCGCACCGCCGGTTGGTTTGCCCTGATTGCCGATCCCCAGCTCATCGCAAAGGTGCACCAGTTGCGCCAGCGAGCGCACGCCGACCTTGGTCATCACTCGCCCGCGGTGCACCTTGACGGTTTTTTCGGCGATGCCGAGGTCGGCGGCGATCTGCTTGTTCAGGCGCCCGGCGATGACCTGGTCCATGACTTCGCGCTCGCGCGCCGACAGCCGGGCGATGCGGGCCTTCAATTCGCCGAGGTGGCTGTCCTGCGCCAGATGCTCGCGATGCAATGCCACGGCCGTGTCGATCGCTGCAAGCAACCGATCGGCGTCGATCGGCTTTTCCAGGAAATCCAGTGCCCCGCGTTTCATCGCCTGCACCGACAGCGGCACACTGCCCTGCCCGGTCAGGTAGATCACCGGGAAACCGAGGCCAAGTTCATGCAGGCGCTGATGCAGCTCGGGCCCGCTCATGCCCGGCATGTTGACGTCGAGCAGGATGCAGCCGACGCCCTGCGTCGGCATCTGGTCGAGGAAGTCCTGCGCCGTGCAGAAGGTCAACGCGGACCAACCGGCAGAACGCAGCAATCGCGACAAGCCGGCGCAAACGTCCGGCTCGTCGTCGATCACGTAGACGGTCGCGACCGCGCTGTTCACTCAGCGCCAACCCAGATCACGCCACGGCCGGGGCGCGCCGGGTTGCCGCCGAGCCCGCGGATGTGCAGCCGGTGAGCCGATGAACACGCGCACGACCGGGTCAGAACTTCCAGACGGTTTGCACGCCCAGCACGAAGACGCCGGTGTCCGATTCGTCGAGATCGACGCTGTAGTAGGTGGCGCCGAGGCCCGCATGCCAGCGCGGCGTGAACTTGTAGCCGATCGCCGCCCCAGCGTACAAATCGGTGCCGTCGTCGTCGCCCTTGAGGGTGGCGCTGCCGGGGATCTTCAGCGTCGTCTCGCCGTCCCACGCCCACAGGCCGATGCGTCCGGTCATGTACCAGGTATCGCTGAGATCGGCGATCAGGTTCAGACCGAGGTTGAAGCCATCGATGTCCGCCTTGATCTTGCCGCGGCCCTCGACGGCATTGAAGGAGTTCTCGAATTCGCCGAAGCTGGCGTAGCCGCCCTCGACGCCGAGCGTGTCGGTGAAGCGATAGACGACCGAGAAATTCGAGCTGAACGATTCGTCGTCCAGTTCGTCTTCGTCGATGTAGCCGAGTCCGGTGTAGCTGCTGGTTTCCCAGCCGGCGGCGGCAGCGACGTTGGTCGCCATCAGCGCGGCGAGGCCGAGTGCCTTCAAGATGTTCGCTTTCATGTTGTGCGGAATCCTTGTCATTGAGTTGACCATCTCGGGATGGGTTACTGCTGCACGGCGCATCGAAAAACTCTGAACGAGTCGTCGTCGCGGGCGGCGCAGCGATGCGGCAATCCAGGATCGAGGCTAAAAAGCGGAATCCTGTCCTGTTTCGCCACGCCCGCACCGTCGGCTGTCCGGAGCGGGTCGAGGGTGCGCTGGATCATCGCGTGCCGGATTAGACACATCGATCCCGACGCAATCCATGGGACTCATGTCCCATGCGCTGCAGTAAAGCATGCGGATCGTTGCCCTGCCATCGCCGGGCTACTCGACTGCCGGCAAGCATTCATGCGGCCGCCGGCAACAGCACATGGAAAGTCGCTCCCGGCCCGTGATTGTTGCTGGCCCACAGCCGGCCCGCGTGAGCTTGCACCAGCGTCCGGCACAGCGGTAGGCCGAAGCCGAGGCCATTGGCTTTGCTGCTGACGAAGGCCTGGAAGATGCGCTCGATATCGCCCTCGGGAATGCCGCTGCCGACATCGCAGACCTCGATCAGGGCGCCTTCGGCGTGGCGCTGGACGGTCAGCGTCAGCGTCCGCTCGTCGCTGGCGTCGGTCATGGCATCGGCGGCGTTGACGATCAGGTTGATCAGCACCTGTTGCAACTGGATCTGGTCGCCGCGAACCATCGGCACGTCGTCGGCGAACGCCTCGACCACATGCACGTTGCGATCCACCAGCTCGCTGTGCAGCAACTGGATCACGTCGCGGACCTTGCGGCGGACGTCGATGGCATCGAATTCCGGGGGGTCGTTGCGCAGCATGGCGCGCAAACGGCGGATCACTTCTCCGGCACGTTTGGCGCTGTCGACGATTTCGCCCAGTCCCTCCTTGACCTCCTCCAGATCGGGCGCGTTCCTCCCCAGAAAACGCTGCGAGGCCTGGGCATTGCTGAGGATCGCGGCCAACGGCTGGTTGATCTCGTGCGCCAGCGAACCCGACAGCTCGGCGAGCATGCCGACTCGGGCGACGTGCGCCAGCGCGGCACGTTGCATCGCCTGCTCGCGCTCCTGCTGCCGGCGCCCGGTCACGTCGAAGACGATGGCGATGACCAGCGTCCGACCGTCCACGTTGACCGGATTCAGCGTGACCTCGACCACTTTGCGGGTACCGTCGCGGGCCAGCAACTGGACTTCGCGCGCCGGTCGCATCTGCCGGCGCGTGGCCGCAGCCCCGTACTGGCGACGAAGGTCCTGGTGCCCCGCCTGAGACTCGGGCGGCACCAGCGCGTCGATGGCCATGCCGAGCAGATTCGCGACGGGGTAACCGGTCAGCTCGGCCGCCGCCTGGTTGGCCAGCGCGATGCGGCCGCTTTCGTCGACCAGCAGCATGGCGCTTGGCGATGCCTCGAACACCACAACGAAAATTGCGTCGTTGCTGTGGTGGTCGGTGACATCGATGAGCACGCCATGCGCGCGCAGCGGGGTATTGCCGTCAGCGCGAGCGATGCGGCCATGGACGGCGATCCAGCGCCGCGCGCCGGACCCCGCGAGGAGCCGGAATTGACCGCTGAATTCGCCAATCTCGGTGCGCACCAGATCCGCGATCGCGGCGCGGACCCGTTGCTGGTCCTGCGGGTCCACCGCGGTCATGACCTCGGCGAGCCCGATTTCGCCGCCGTCGCCGCGAGCGACGATCCGCGCGGCGCGATCGCTGAGCCGGAGGCGATTGCCGACGGCCTCCCAATGCCACAGACCGAGTCCCGCGGATTCCTCGACCAGCCTCAGATTGTTGCTGACTTCGTCCAGGCTCGCGGTGGAACTGCGCAGGCGGCGGGCGAGCTCGGTTGCCTCCAGCAGATCGTCCGCGAGCTGGATGCTGGCGATCACGGCGAAGCCGAGGATCGCGATCGACAGCGTCATCGGCACCGGGGCACCCAGCAACACGACGCTGATCCCCGAGCTGGCGGCGAACAGCAACAGCAGCAACAGCGCGCCGACGGATTGCAGGCCGCGACGGCGCTGCCGCGACGCCGGTTTGCGCGCGAGTGCGATCATGCGATCGATCAGGTAAACCAGCAGCAACAGGTTGCTCAGTTGCAGCAGCGCGAACCACGGATTGACCGTGCCCACCGGCACCATGAAGATCGCACCGCCGAAGGTCGACAGCGGTCGCAGCGCATCGATGCTGAGAAAGCTCACGGAGGCGCCGGTGCCGTGGTTGGCCGCGATGACCGCCAGCCGGGCGCCGATCGCCGATAGCACCAGCCATCGCCTGCCGGGCGCGTGCAGGCTGGCGATGCCGATCGCCACGAGCGCGATCAATTGCGCGACCGTATGACCCCAGCGTATCGCGGCTGCGTACTCGGCCGGGCTAACCGCCAGGAACGCGCGCATTTCGAAGTGGCCGCAAACGGCAACCAGGAAACACAGTGCGGCAACCAGCGCGTGCTCGGACTGCTCACGCTGGCGCAGCCACACCAGAAAGTGAAAACAGCCGAGCACTGCAGCCGCGCAGATCACCGTCATCCAGACGACATGCATCCAGTTCAGCATCGACCCGCGCCATCGCTCGGCTGCAACAGCGCCGAGTATATCGGCGCGGCCTGCTCAGTTTCGGGAAGGGGTCTCGGTGACCCAGTGGATGGCGTCGAGCAGCGCCTGATCGTCGACCGGCTTGCGCAGGAACAAGCGCGCACCGAGCCCGTGCGCACGCGAGCGCGAGGCGGGGTCGTCGTGCGCCGAGATCGCGATCACCGGCAGGGTGATGCCACGCTGATTCAACTGCGCCTGGACTTCGGGCCCGGACAGTCCGGGCATGGTGATATCGAGCAGGATGCAGGCGTTCTGCATGTTCGCCGCCTCCGCCAGAAATCCTTCGGAGGACTCGAAACAGCGCGCTTCGAGGCCCGCCGAACGCAGCAGACGCGCAAATCCGCCACGCACGCCGGCGTCGTCATCGACGACGAAGACAATGGTGGCTGGAACTGACTTGATCACCTCGATCCGCCCGGGTTCACCGAAATTTCCACCGCCCATGAGGTCTGCGGCCCGATCACCACTTCGCGTCCCAGCGCCTCGAAAGATCCCGGAACGCGTCAAAACCAGGTCAGCGACTGCGCCATCGAAATGCGACCTTGATCCCATCGGTCGCGCGTGCCCGGCCTACGTCTGCGGCAGGTTCGCAGTGGCCGCGCTAACCCGCTCAGGACGCCGCTTTGCCGCGCGCCGCATCGAGCTGCCGCACCAGAATCGCCGCCCATTCCTTGAGGATCAGTCGCGCCTCTTTCTCGTTTTCGCCGCCGGTGATGAAGTGCGGCCGTTGCGTCTTGCGCGCTTCTTCGCGGTCGTACGCACGTACCAGCACCGCACCACTGGCCGAATCACGCAACTCGGCGACCAATACCATCTCGCCGGCCGAGACCGCGTAGGTATCGGCGTGCGCCGCGCCGGAGACGTCCGGCTTGCTGATGTAGAGGTCGGCGATTGCCGCCGCAAATTCGAGCACGTCGTCGCCCGCAGCCTCGACCACCTCGTAGCCACCGGCCTTCAGCGCGGCGGTGAACTCCTCGCGCAGGGCTGCCGCCAGCCGGTTCTTGATCTTCTGCGCATCCTCCGCGCGCATCTTGAATCGCGACCCGGGCAGCGGCGTCTTCTCCCAGTGCTTGTTGAACGCGACGGTGATCGAGCCGAGCATCACCTTGGTGTACGCATCGATGCTGGCATCGGGGCGCTTGTAGGCGACATCGATGCCCGCGACCGAAGTCTGCACCAGGCCATCCGGAGAACTGGTTTCGATTTCGGCGAGCGCCGCGCCTGCAAAGGTGAACGCAAGGACGGCGGCCATCATGGGACGGAACATGCGACTACTCCTCAGAGTGTAGGACTGGCGTGCATCAAGATCGAACGCGCCGTGCGAACTGGCAATGGGACGAAGGGCCAACTGAGGACAGAGGCGCCGAGTCCGATTCATGTCCGGACTCGGCTCAAACGCCCGCGATGGTCGTGCCGCTGCAACGATCGATGCGCTTCATCCCCCGCCAGTCATGGTCCCTAGGTCTCATTGACCGCAGACCACGTGCAGCCCCAGTTTGCTCGCGATACTGTCGACCCACTTGCCATAAGAGCGCATTGCCGTGAATCCGATCCAAAGCTGCGTCGCCGCAATCGCGCTGGCTTCCACTGCACTGGTCGCGCCGCCCGCCGCGGCTGCCGACGAAACCCTGGCCTGTCGCACTCGCCCGGTGTTGCCGGAAGGGCGCCCGCGGATCGGCCTGGTGCTCGGCGGCGGCGGCGCGCGCGGCATCGCCCACATCAGCGTGCTGCGTACGCTGGAGGAATTGCGCATCCCGGTCGACTGCATCGCCGGAACCAGCATGGGCTCGCTGGTGGGCGCCTTGTATGCGTCGGGCATGTCGGTCGATGCCATGGAGGAACTGGTGCTCACCCAGGACTGGGCGCAACTGTTCGACGACAATCTGGCGCGTCCGGAGCGTTCGCTGCGGCGCAAGCGCGACGACGATCTGGTGGTCGGCGCACCCGGCGTTGGCATCAGCAGCACGGGCATCAAGATCGCGACCGGCGTGATGAGCGGCGAGCGCGTACTGCTGGCCTTCGAGAAGTTCATCGAGCCGGTCAGCACCATCGAGAATTTCGACGACCTGCCGATCCCCTATCGGGCCGTCGCCGCCGACCTCAACAGCGGCTTGCCGGTGGTGATCAGCACCGGCGACCTGGCGCTGGCGATGCGCGCCAGCATGTCGGTCCCGGGCGTCTGGCCACCGGTCGTGCTCAATGATCAGGTCCTGGTGGACGGCGGCGTCGCGCGCAATGTTCCGGTCGACGTGGTGCGCGCAATGGGCGCCGACATCGTCATCGCGGTCGACGTGGGAACGCCGTTGGCGGAACTGGAAGCGAATGCCTCGGTGCTCAGCGTGGTTGCCCAGTTGAGCGGCTTCCTGACGGTGCGCAATACCCAGGAGTCGCTGGCCTCATTGAAGGATCTGGACGTGATGATCCGGCCGCCGCTCGGGACCCGCGTCACCTCGGCGAGCTTCGAGAAGGGCAAGGAAGCCATGCTCGCCGGACAGGAGGGCGTCGATGCGGTACGCCCGCAGCTCGAGCGATTGAGCATCGATGCCGCCGGCTACGCGCAGAACCTGTCGCTGCGCAGCGGTCGGCAGTCGCAGCCTCCGGTGATCGAGTTCGTGCGCATGGAAAACCAGTCGCGCTACGCCGACGACTACCTGCTGCAGTACATCGACGTGCCGCTGGGCCAACCGCTGGATGCCGCCGCACTGGAAAAGCAGTTGTACGTCCTGTTCGGGTTCAACACGCTGTCGCGTTCGACCTACGAGGTGGTCAAGGAGAACGGCAAGGCCGGCCTCATCCTGCACGTCCAGGAGAAGCCGCAGGGCCCCAACTATGTCGAGCTCGGACTTTCGACCAGCAGCGATTTCGAAGGCGATTTCGATTTCAATGTGCGGCTCGGCGTGCTCACCTCGCCGATCAACGAGCGCGGCGGCGAGGCGCGCGGGTTGCTCCAGATCGGCGACGAAACGACGCTGCTCGGCGAGTTCTACCAGCCGTTCGGCTATCTCGGCCGCTACAGTTATGCGGTTCGCGCGCAGTATTACGACCGCAAGATCAACCAGTACGATGCCGACGGCAACAAGCGCAACGTGATCGGTGCCGCGCAAGCCGGCATCCAGGGCGTCATCGGACGCGAGTTCGGCAACTACGGCGCCGTCCTGATTGGTGGCCGCCGCTACGTCGGCAATGCCGAGGTGGTGGTCGGCGATCCGGGCCTTCCGGACTTCGATTTCGATATCGGCGAGGTCTACCTCGAGGCCACCGTGGACCGGGCGGACAGTTTCTTCTTCCCGCGCCAAGGCTATTTCGCGCGCGCCCGCTACACCTGGTCGCGCGAATCGCTGGGCGCCGACCTCGACTTCGACCAACTCGATTTCGACGCGCTCTACGCGCATCGCTTCGGTGCGCATTCGGTGCTCGGCGGCGTTCGCTATCACGCCACGATGGACGGCATCGCTCCGCTGCAGAGCCAGTACCGCATCGGCGGCTACACGCGGCTGGCGGGCTTCAAGAACAACGAACTGGTCGGCCAGAACTTCGCGCTGCTGGCAGCCGGCTATTCGTACCAGGTGGGCGAGATTTTCGGGCAACCGACCCTGCTCGGCGGCACCCTCGAATACGGCAACGTGTGGCTCGAACGCTCAGACATCGGCTTCGACGATGCCATCCTCAACGGCAGCGCCTATTTCGGCATCGATTCCTGGATCGGCCCGATCCTGCTCGGCGTAGGAGCGCGCGAGGGTGGCGAGCACACCTTGTTCCTCGAGATCGGACATCGGTTCTGAGGCGGGATCGCGTCACTTCCTCGCCCCGCGCGCGGGGCGTGGAAGCGCGCTGCCGCTCTTCGTCAGCAGTTGCAGCAGCGTCCAGACAAGTCTGGACCCACAGAAGCTCCAGGCAGCCGCGACACTCACCACGCGTATTGCAGACGGATGGCCAGGGCGAGCGAATCCTCGGCCCGGGCGTTGGGCCCGGTCAGTTCGACAAAGCGCACCAGATTCGCCGCAATCCGCGTGCGTTCGCCGAGGTCCCAGGCAGCGCCGAAACTGAGGTTGGTTTCGCTACCACCCTGGATGTCGTCGTCGCTGAGATCGAGGCGGCTCAGCCGCGCGGTGAGCGTCAGGTTGCCGCGGCCCCAGGCATCGCCCCACTCGGCGCTGGTGCGCAGCGGTGCGCGACTGGTCATCGCCTTGCCGTCGTCGTAGCGTTCGCCTTCGCCCCACGCGACCCAGCCGGCTTCGACGAAGCCACCGCCGAAGCGGAGGTCGGGCCCGAGATCGCGTTCCACCCGGGTGCGCATGAGCTCAGCGCGGATCGACCAGCGCCCGAAGGTTTCGATGTATTCGATCGCCCCGCGCCGGGTGCTGACGGCGTTCTCGATGATGCCGGTGTCGACCAGGAACTCCTGGTCGATCCCGACCTCGGGCACGCTGCGAAAGCTCTCCGTGCCGGTGAGCTGGCGAACGCCAAGAGCGAAGCCCAGATGGCGCACTTCGCCGGAGGCGTCGATCGTCCGATGCGTCAGGCGTCCGGTGAAGGCCGTTCCCAGGTCGCGCAGGCCCTCTTGCAGCGTGCCGGCGCCGAACACGCCGGCCTGATAGTGCAGATTGCCGTAGCGATTGCCGACGACGATTCCGAAGTTGCGCCCTGGCGCCAGCGCCGTTGCCATGCTCGGCTCCAGCAGTGGTCGCGCCAACTGGCTGGTGAGTTCATCGAGACCCATCGGTTCGCTCTGGTTGCCCAATGTGACCGTGCCCAGGACGTCGAAGTGCTTGCGGAAATACAGGTCCTTCAGTTCGAGTCGACCGCTGGCAAGCTCGGCCGCGCCGATCGCCTCCCAGCGGAATGCCATGCCGCGCGCGAAGCTCACTCGGAAGCGACGCAATTCGAGCGCCTTGCCGATCTGCGCGCCATCCGGGCCGATCGGCAGCCCGTCGACAAACAAGTGGCCACGAAACTGGGTCCCCAGCACTTCGCGCTCACGGAATACCCGCTTGGCGAGTCCGGGCTCGGTCGCCGCTTCTGCCGCCGCCGGATCTGCCGGCGGCGTGCACTCGGGTTCGTCGACGTCCGCCGACGATTGTGCCTGGGTTGACGGTGTCTGCTGCGCTGCGGCGTCGCGCCGCTCGCATGCCACCGCGGTCGGGACCATCCACAGTTGGCTGAGCACAATGCAGAGCATTGACATGGTTGCACAACCGCTGGTCTCACCGACCCTCATGATGCTGATCCCTTGCGCACACCCAGCAGTTGCGCGGACGGCGCAACCGAACGGTTTTACATTGCCGCGGAGTTCCGTCGGTGGCAATGGGACCTAGGGACCCTCCGGACCGGTTCTGCCGGATGGCCTGATCGGGCAGCGCCGTGCCGAAGTCCAAGATCTGAATTCGCGACGGCGAGTTGATGGGATCTAGGTCCCATTGGAAGCGGCAGGACGCGGCGCTAGAGTCGTGGCGAGGGCTTGTTGCAGTTGCTGATGAATTGTCGACGAGCGGTTGCTGTTGTTGCTGCCGGATTGCCCGGGCGGGCTAGGTCTGGTTGCTGCAGGTGCATGTTTCAGAACCGGTACTTTCAGGAGAATTCCCATGAAATCCAGGCAGTTGCTGTTTCGGGCACTGGCTACGACATTGATCTCTGCTGCCGCCATCAGCCCGGTCCACGCCGCGGGCGGCGCCTGGGACTGGGCTGTAGCGCCTTATCTTTGGGGCACAGAGATCACCACGGATACGCAGGTTCGCGGTGAGCCGGTCGCCACCGAGACCGAGTTTTCCGACATCATCGACAAACTCGACTTTGCGTTCCAGATTCATGCGGAGGGACAGGGCGACCAGTTCGGACTGATGACCGACTTCACCTACCTGTCGCTGTCGGATGACAGCAACCGCGACAACCTGTCGCTGGATGCCTCGATGGATACCACGATCTTCGAACTGGCAGCGGTATGGAGCCCCGGCGACGAACGCTTCACCGGCTTCGAGGCTTTCGCCGGCCTGCGCTATCTCAGCGCCGAAGTCGACATGAAGTTCGACTTCGACAATCCGGCGCTTCCCGATCAACGTCGGACCCTGGAGAAATCGTTCACCGACGCCATGATCGGTGCACGCTACACCGCCAAGCTCAATGAGAGCTGGGGCATGACCGTGCGCGGCGACGGATCCTTCGGCGACACCGAGGGCGGCTTCAATACCAGTGCCATCCTGCAGTACCAGATGAGTCGCGGCGTGCTCGCCTTCGGCTACCGTTACATGGCCATCGACCTCGAGACCGGAGCCGGCGAGGCCGTGGATCTGGTGATGTCGGGCCCGATCGTGGGCTTCGTGTCGAGGTTCTAGTTGCTGTTCCAGCATCAGTCGCAGGCCGGTGCGCCGAGGAGCGGCGCACCGGCGTTCTCTCCGTCGAGGAAATGAAAGTCATGGCGAACAACGATCCAACTGCGGGCGGTCCCTACAACATCGTCTTCATCCTGACCGACCAGGAACGACATTTCCGCGCGGGCGAACTGCCTGGCGATTACCGCCTGCCGGCGCACGAGCGACTGGCGCAGCGTGGCATCGTGTTCGAGAACCACCGCATCAATTCCTGCGTGTGCACCTCCTCGCGCTCGGTGATCTACACCGGACGCCATATCCAGCAGACGCGCATGTTCGACAACACGAACTTCCCGTGGATGCAGAGCATGTCGACCGACATCAAGACGCTCGGGCACATGCTGCGCGAGGCCGGCTACTACACGGCCTACAAGGGCAAATGGCACCTGACGCGCGAGTTCGAGACCGAAAACAAGCTCGACGCGCCGACCCGGATCTTCACCCAGGAGATGGAGGCCTACGGCTTTTCCGATTACCTCGGCATCGGCGACATCATTGCCCACACCCAGGGCGGCTATCTGCACGACGGCATGATCGCCGCCGCCGCGGCCAGCTGGCTGCGCGGCAAGGGCGCCGAGTTGACGCAGCAACAGAAGCCGTGGTTCCTGGCGGTCAACCTCGTCAACCCGCACGATGTGATGTTCTACAACACCGACGAGCCCGGTGAGCCAGTGCAGGGCGCAAACGCGCTGAGCCACCTGGCCGGCGACCCGCCGCACGCGATCTACGCCAAGCAGTGGGATTTCGAGCTGCCGCAGAGTTTCTCGCAGGCCATCGATGCGCCTGGCCGCCCGGCCGCGCATACCGACCACACCCTCGGCAACGACGCGATGACCGGGCCGATCCCGGTGAACGAGCAGTGGCGCTGGCGCAAGCGCCACAACTTCTATTTGAACGCGCTGCGCGACGTCGATCGCCACATCATGACGGTGCTCGACGAACTGGAAGACCGCGGGCTGCTGGAAAACACCATCGTCATCCTGACCGCGGACCACGGCGAACTTGGCGGCGCGCACCAGATGACCGGCAAGGGCGCCACCTCCTATCGCGAGCAGAACAACGTGCCGCTGATCGTGGCGCACCCGGCCTACGCGGGCGGCAAGCGTTGCCACGCCGTGACCACGCACCTCGACCTCGCGCCGACGCTGATTGCGCTGACCAACGCCAGCGCGGAGCAAAAGGCGGCGATCGCCGGGGACCTTCCGGGCAAGGACTTCTCGTCGGTGCTCGCAGCGCCGGAGCAGGCGGATATCGCTACGGTCCGCGACGGCCAGCTCTATTGCTTCAACATGTTCGCCTCGTTGGACGGCAACTTCCTGCTGAAGGCGCGCGATCTGTTGAAACAGGGCGGACCGGCGAAGCTCAAGGAAGCCGGCATCCACCCGGACATGATGAAGCGCGGCGCCATCCGCAGCGTGTTCGACGGCCGCTACCAGTTCACCCGCTACTACTCGCCCAAGCAGCACAACCGCCCGACCACGCTCGAAGAGTTGTTCGAATTCAACGACGTCGAGCTGTTCGACCACCAGAACGATCCGCTCGAACTCGACAACCTGGCGCAGGACCGGGAGAAAAACGCCGACCTGCTGCTGGCGATGAATGCCAAGCTCAACCGGTTGATCGACGAAGAAGTCGGCGAGGACGTCGGCCAGATGCTGCCTGGCGGCGTCGATGGCGGCTGGGTGGCAACACCGGCCGTGCATGACTTGTAAGCGTCGCGGTCGGCACGGGCGGTGCGCTTGTTCGCGCATCGAACGGGATGGGACGTTTGCTCCGATCGGCACCCCGGAAGTACTGATCAGCGGGGCGCCGCTTTTGGTGGGTTCGGACTTGTCCGAACGCTCTTGCTTTGGCCTTCGGACCCAATGTGCGGCAAACCCTGAGCGCGCCACTGCAAACAGCAACCGCAACAGCGTTCGGACAAGTCCGAACCCACGAAAGCGGTGCATCGTTGCCGATCAATGTCTTACGATACGTTCGGTGAGTCCCGGTCGCCCCGCCCCTGTTGGTGCGCTTATTCGCGCACCGAACCTGTGGGAGCGGATTTACTCCGCGAAAGCTCTCGCGGAGTAAATCCGCTCCCACATCTAAATCAACAACTTCCGGTAGCCGTGACGGGACTCCCCAATGCCCACCATAGCCCCGCACTTCCACCTGCTCGCCAAACCCGCGGGCGCGGCCTGCAATCTTGGCTGCAAGTACTGCTTTTTCCTGTCGAAAGAAAATCTCTACGGCGAACGCGAAAGTCCGTTGATGGACGACGCGATGCTGGAGACGCACATCCGGCAACTGATGCACGCATCGCCCGGCCCGCAGGTGGACGTTGCCTGGCAGGGCGGCGAACCGATGTTGCGCGGCCTGGACTTCTTCAAGCGCTCGATTGAACTGGCCGAGCGCTACCGGCAGCCGCGCCACCGGACGGTGCTGCACACGATGCAGACCAATGGCACGCTGATCGACGATGAATGGGCTGCCTTCTTCAAGCAGCACAATTACCTGATCGGCCTCAGCATCGACGGCCCGCGCGAACTGCATGATGCCTTTCGCATCAACCGCCGCGGCGGCGGCAGTTTCGACGAGGTGATCCGCGGCTGGAACCTGCTGCGCCAGCATGAGGTCGACGTCAACATCCTGTGCACCATTCACGCCGCCAACGCCGGACACCCGCTCGAGGTCTACCGCTACTTCCGCGACGAGCTCGGCGCGCGCTACATCCAGTTGATCCCGATCGTCGAACGCGCCACGCCGGAGACCATCGCTTACGCCAATCAGGGCTGGGGCGGCCACCGTGGGAGCGATCGCCCGCTGTACAAACAGGAAGGCAGTCTGGTGACCGAGCGTAGCGTGACTGCAGCGCAGTTCGGCAACTTCCTCAACCAGGTCTTCGACGAATGGGTGCAGCGCGATGTCGGCAACGTCTATGTGACGACCTTCGACGTCGCCCTCGGCAGCTGGATGGGCCAGCACAATTCCTGCGTGGTATCGCCGACCTGCGGCAACGCGCTGGCACTGGAGCACAATGGAGACGTCTATTCCTGCGACCATTTCGTCGAGCCGGTGCATCGACTCGGCAACCTCCGCGACGCACCACTGCAGGCGCTGGTGACCTCCGAGCAGCAGCGCCGTTTCGGCCAGAACAAGTTCGACACCTTGCCCCGCTACTGCAAGGAGTGCCCGGTGCTGTTCGCCTGCTACGGCGAGTGCCCGCGCAACCGATTCATCGACACACCCGACGGCGAGCCCGGCCTCAACTACCTGTGCGCCGGCTACAAGGCCTTCTTCACACACATCGCTCCGGCGATGGAGACCATGGCGGACCTGATCCGTCAGGGACGCTATGCGGACGAGATCATGTCGTTGCCCGCAGCGACCGGAGCAGAAGCTGCCGGTTGACCGTCGGGTCGCTGCTTGCCGAACGTTGCCCGGTGTGCGGCGCCAGTCGCACACCGGGCTACGCGCTCGTTGTTTCATCGATCGCGGGAAAGCCCCGCACCCCCAGGTTGCCCCAAGGTCCCATAGGACCGTCCTCCTGCGGCGCCGATGATGCGGGGAAGGGTGTTCGTGCCGCTTCGACCGGTTGTTCCCTGAGCCGTGCACCTTCGACTTCGTGGCGCTTCTCCCTGCGCCACATCCACACGGAGATGCAAGTCCATGAACAGCACAGACAAGAAGCCGCGCTCGCACCTGCCGATGCGCAATACGGTCCCGGCCCGCTTCATCCCGTACGATGCGAAAGACCCGGACATGGTGAAAACACCGATCGAGCAGTTGCGGCCGCCCGAAGGCGCGCCCAATGTGCTGATCGTGTTGATCGACGACTGCGGCTTCGGCGCTTCCAGCGCTTTCGGCGGTCCGATCGCCACGCCGGCGGCGGAAAAACTGGCCGCGGGTGGGCTCAAGTACAACCGCTTCCACACCACGGCGATTTGCTCGGCGACGCGCCAGGCGCTGCTGACTGGCCGCAACCACCACAACGCCGGCATGGCCGGCATCACCGAAATCGCCACCGGCCAGCCGGGCTATTGCTCGGTGCTGCCCAACTCGATGTCGCCGCTGGCCAAGACACTCAAGCTCAACGGCTACAACACGGCGCAGTTCGGCAAGTGCCATGAAGTGCCGGTGTGGCAGTCGAGTCCGGTGGGTCCGTTCGACCAGTGGCCGACCGGTGGCGGCGGCTTCGAATACTTCTACGGCTTCATCGGTGGCGAAGCCCACCAGTGGTATCCGTCGCTGTACCAGGGCACCACGCCGATCGAGGCGCCGAAGACACCCGAAGAGGGTTACCACTTGATGGAAGACATGGCCGATCGTGCCATCGCCTGGATCCAGCAACAGAAGGCGCTGGCGCCCGACAAGCCGTTCTTCGCCTACTTCGCGCCGGGCGCGACGCATGCGCCGCACCACGTGGCCAAGGAATGGGCGGACAAGTACAAGGGCAAGTTCGACGCCGGCTGGGACCAGCTGCGCGAGGAAACCTTTGCGCGTCAGAAGAAGCTCGGCGTGATCCCGGCCGACTGCGAGCTGACCCCGCGGCCGAAGGATGTCCCCGCCTGGGACGATATGCCGGACGAGTTCAAGCCGGTGCTGCGTCGCCAGATGGAGGTCTACGCCGGCTTCCTGGAGTTCACCGACCATCACGTGGGCCGGCTGTTCGAGACCCTCGAATCCCTCGGCCTGAGCGACAACACGCTGATCTACTACATCATCGGCGACAACGGCGCCTCGGCCGAAGGCTCGTTCAACGGCTGCTACAACGAAATGAGCTACTTCAACGGCCTGCAGGCGCTGGAGACGGCGGAATACCTGACCGAGCGCCTCGATAAGCTCGGCGGTCCCGAGTCCTACAACCACTTCGCCGTGGGCTGGGCGCACGCGATGAACACGCCATATCAGTGGACCAAGCAGGTGGCTTCGCACTGGGGCGGCACCCGCAACGGCACCATCGTGCATTGGCCGAAGGGCATCCAGGCCAAGGGCGAGCAGCGCACCCAGTTCGCGCACGTCATCGACGTGGCGCCGACCATCCTCGAGGCGGCAGGCATCCCCGAGCCGGTCTCGGTGGACGGTATCACGCAGGATCCGATCGACGGCGTCAGCATGCTCAGCACCTTCAACGACGCCAGCGCGCCCGAGGTTCACGACACCCAGTACTTCGAGGTGATGGGCAACCGCGCGATCTACCACAAGGGCTGGACTGCGGTCACCAAGCACTACACCCCGTGGATCCAGGGCCCGCGCATCCCGCTCGACGACGATTTGTGGGAGCTCTACAACACCAACACCGACTGGAGCCAGGCGCGCGATCTGGCCAAGGAAATGCCCGAAAAGCTGCGCGAGATGCAACGCCTGTTCATCATCGAGGCAACGCGCTACAAGGTGCTGCCGCTCGACGACCGCATGTTCGAGAAGATCAATCCCGACACCGCCGGTCGTCCGGTGCTGATCAAGGGCAAGACTCAGCTACTCGCCGGCGGCATGACCCATCTCTCCGAAAACTGCGTCCTCAACGTCAAGAACAAGTCGCACTCGGTCACTGCCAATATCGTGGTGCCGGAGGGCGGGGCCAGGGGCGTGATCATTGCCCAGGGCGCCGACATCGGCGGCTGGGTGCTTTACGTCCACAACGGCAAATTCAAGTACTGCTACAACTGGGGCGGCTACAAGCACTTCATGGTCGAGGGTGCGACGCTGCTGGCGCCGGGCGAGCACCAGGTGCGCATGGAGTTCGCCTATGACGGTGGTGGCCTCGGCAAGGGCGGTATGGCCACGTTGTACGTGGACGGCAACAAGGACGGCGAGGGCCGGATCGACGCGACGCTGGCGATGATCTTCTCGGCCGACGATGGCCTCGATGTCGGCATGGACGGTGGCTCGGCCATTTCGCCGGACTACAAGGCCGGCGACAACGCCTATAACGGCAAGGTCAAGGGCGTGCTGATCTCGATCGAAGAGGACGATGGCAAGCACGTCGTCGACCCGGCGGACGCCATTCGCATGGCGATGGCGCGGCAGTAAGCCCGAAACCGGACCGGCGGCCCGTGTGGGCTGCCGGCCCCGGTCTGCATGGTGTCGCGTTTGCAGACGTTTCAGTCGGCGAACTGGGTGGGGCGCTGACGTACCTGCGGGCCACCACCTCACGTAGGCCGAGTGTGCGCAGCCTCACCGCGCTCACCGGCGCTCTTTCGCACGCACGAAATGCGCCGGGGAACGCGCTTTGGGGTGTGCGGCGCAACCGGAGACAGCGGCGGCGCGTACCCGCGGCCTACCGCCGGGCGTAGGCCGAGTGTGCGCAGCGTCACCGCGCTCACCGGCGTTCCTTCGCACGCACGAAAAGCGCCGGCGAACGCGCTTTTGGGGGCGCGCGGCACGGCCCGAGATTTTGGGCGGCGCGTACCCGCGGCCTACGCCGGCCGTGGCCCGACCGCGTAGGCCGAGCGTGCGCGGCTTCATCGCGCTCGCCGGCGCTCTGGGCGCGGTCATTCCAGGTCCAGATCGTTGAGGCTGGGCGGCTCCGCGTGTCCCCAACCGACTGCGTACCACCCCCGTCGGAGGTATCTGGCGTAGGACGAAAACGCATACGCCTCGGGTTCATCGACGACGGCGTGCTTGACCGGGTTGTAATGCACATAGTCGAGATGTCGGTGCAAATCGGCTTCGTCGCGAATGATGTGATCGAAAAACCGGTCCTGCCAGATCGCACCGCGCCCCAGCCGGCGCCGCACCTTCAGCTTCAGCCGCAGTACGAAGATGCTGAATGATTCCATTTCCCCCAGCACCAAATGCAGATGATCCGGCATCACCACATGCGCGTAGACCTTGGCACGCAGTTCGTTGCGGGTTTGCGCCAGGGCTTGAATCACGATGGGTTCGTGTCCACGCAGCAATGGCTGATGCTGCGCGCAGACGATCGTGAGGAAGACCGGGCGACCCAGGAGCTGATGACGGCGGACATTTCGCATGGCGGCAGCCTGAGCTCGCGCAGATCTGGCGTCTGCAGGAAATCGCCGCGATCGCTTGTAGGAATTCCGTGACATCTGAAGAACGCCGGGGAACGCGCTTGGGGAAGCGCGGCACGGTTGCAGTTGACGGCTGCGCGTTCCCGCGGCCTACCGCCGGGCGTAGGCCGAGTGTGCGCAGCGTCACCGCGCTCACCGGCGCTCTTTCCTCGCTACGGCGGGCGATTGCTTCTCAGGCTCTCTGTCCGGCCCTTCCGCTACCGCTGGCGCTTCCCGGTTGGGCCAAGGTCCCATGGTCGCCTTCGCTGACGGGCGCCATGCTTCTGATCGTAGTCCAAGTGCTTGATTGCAGCGTCGCTTGCCGATGCGCAATGCCAAACCGATCAGAGGTTCTGCCATGAACGCAACTTCCGCAACGAAAGCGACTTTGTGCGTCGCGCTGCTGGCCGCCTTAGTCGCCACCGGCGCGGCAGCGCAGGAGCCGGCCGCAACCGGCGCCGACGACGCCGCCGAACTGGCCAAGAAGCTTTCCAATCCGATCGCCAGCCTGATCAGCGTGCCGCTCAAGTACAGTTGGGACACCGGTATCGGCGGCGACGACCTCGAGCGTTCGACTTTCATCGTGCAGCCGGTGATCCCGTTCGAGTGGAACGCCGACTGGAACCTGATCACACGCACGATCATTCCCTATGTCGACGCGCAGGCGCCCGGCGGAAGCAACGATGTCTCCGGTACCGGCGACATCCTGCAGAGTTTCTTCTTCTCGCCCAAGGCGCCCACCGCCGGCGGCTGGGTCTGGGGCCTCGGGCCGGTGTTCAGCTATCCGAGCGCCAGCAACGACAGTCTCGGCAGCGAAAAGTGGAGTGCCGGTCCGACCCTGGTGATGCTCAAGCAGGACAGCGGCTGGACCTGGGGCGTGCTGGCCAATCATCTGTGGTCGTTCGCCGGCGACGACGACCGCGCCGACGTCAGTGCCACCTTCGTGCAACCGTTCCTGTCCTACGCCACCGCCAGCCACACCACCTGGGGCATCAACAGCGAATCCACGTACGACTGGGAAGCCGAGCAGGCGACCGTGCCGATCAACCTGTCCGTCTCGCAATTGCTGCGCTTCGGCAAGCAACCGGTCAGCCTGGGGCTGACCTATCGCCATTACGTCGATGCGCCCGCCAACGCACCCGATTGGGGGCTGAGTTTCACGCTGACGCTGCTGTTCCCGAAGTAACCGATGCCGAGCGACAACCCTTTCAACATCGCCGTTCCAAAGAGGAGAGTCCGATGAACACCCAGCACGACAAGCAACAGTCCAACCCCGATTTGCAGGAACCCGAAGGTGTGAGGACCGAGCCTTCGCGCCGGCAGTTTCTCCAGTTCTCGGGCGCTGCCGCTGCCGCCGCCTCGGCGATTGCCGCAGGTGGCCTGTTCTCATCTGCCGCAGTCGCTGATGACACCCTGGCGATGGCGGGAGGCAGCAACAGGCCATCCTGGGCGCCCACCAAGTACCTGATCAATTGCCACGTTCACCTCGGCTCCGGGCCGACGGTGGCGGAGCTGGCACCGAGTATCCATAGCGCCGCGGACTGGGGCGCGCTTCGCACCAAACAGCCGGAAAAGTTCGCCAAGGCCGTGGGCGAAGGTGCCGTGGACGATTCCGCAATTCTGCTCGGGGCCATGGACAAGTATGGCGTCACGCACTCCATCGTCCAAACCGCGCCCGGCAAAGGCACCAACAACCAGATGGTGCTCGATGCCGCCAAGAAGAGCAACGGGCGATTCATCCCGATCTACCGGCCCGAAGCCGTGTCGAATGCAGCCGCCAGGGGCACGCTGGGAGTGGACTATGGCGACGAGGTCAGCAAGGTTGTGCGTCAAATCGCCGATGAATTGCAGAGCCCGGCCATGAGCGCCACGCGTGGCGTGGGTGAGATCGTGCCGATCACGACTGAAATCCATCCAGCCAAGATCGCCCGCGACATGGCGCCGATCATGGAAGTGCTGAAGGCGCGGGGCGATCTGCCCATCATGTTCCCGACCGGATACTCGGGCTGGAAAGGCGTGCACTACTACATCTATTCACCCATCTGGGTGGATGAGATCGCAGCGATTTTCCCGACGGTGCCGATCGTTCTCACGAAGATGGGACGCGGCATCCAGGCGTCCTTCGATGCCTGCCTGTCCGTGGCCATGCGCAACGCCAACGTCTATTTCGACATGACCGACACCTCGCCGGAGCACCTGCGCAAGGCGATCACCGTTATCGGCGCGCAACGGATCATGTTCGGCAGCGACCTCAGCGCCATCGCGTCGAATCACGCGATATTGGACAACCTCAGGACCTGTATCGAAACTCGGCTGTCCGCCGAGGAGCGTGAGTGGATTGCCTGGAAGACGGCAAACCAGATTTACAAACTGGGTTTGACGGGCTGATCCAAGGCGGGTGCGTTCGCGAGAGCAGGTTCGTTGCGGTGGCTTTGACGCAAGGCGACAGGCTCTGCTTGGATTGGCGCAGGATGGCTTCAGGCGGAGATGGCCAGAGCCAGCAGCGACGCGCCCTCGACCGGATTGCGCATTCCGGTCGAGGGTGCGGAACCCATGTTCGATATCGGACAATCTTTCGTCAGGTGATCAGTCAGGCAAGCCAATGAACCCTTCAATTGTCGGCGTCGTCGTCTTCGGGTTCAGCATGGCTGGCGCCCTGCTCGGGTTGAGTCTGGCGCGGCGCCTGCCGCAACAGGAACTCGACAGTCAATCGAGGGATTCGATAAAGCTCGCGGTTGGGCTCATCGCCACGATGACCGCGCTGGTGCTCGGGCTGGTCACGGCGTCCGCCAAGAGCAACTTCGATTCGCTGAGCGCCGCCGTGAAGACCGGTGCCGTCGATCTGATTGCGCTCGACCGCACTCTGGCGCGCTACGGGCCAGAGACCGCGCAAATCCGCACCGACCTGAAAAGCGCGGTCGAGTTGCGTGTCGAACTGACCTGGCCCTCCGACGCGTCCCGAGTGGCCGAGTTGCAGGTGCTGCAGCAAGCGACCAGCGTGGAAGCGGTCGGCAATCGAATCCTCCTGCTGCAGCCCTCGGATGATCTGCAAAGAGCACTCAAGGTCAGGTCTGTTGCGCTTGCCGAGAAACTGCTGGAGGCGCGCTGGTTGTTGCACGCCGGCAGTTCGGCATCCGTGCCCCTGCCGTTTCTGGGCGTTCTCACGCTGTGGATCACGATCACCTTCACCATCTTCGGCATGCTCGCACCGAGCAACCGCGCCGTGATTGGTGTGCTCGCGGCGTGCGCGATGTCAGTGGGTACCGCGCTCTTCATCATCCTCGAGATGGACGGACCCTTCGATGGCGTGTTGACGGTTTCCGGCCAACCTTTGCGCAAGGCCATCATGGAACTCGACCACTGATCGACCGAAACCGGCACCGGACAGAACCTGCCGTTGATCACCCGTCCGGCGCAGTGAAAAGCCAAGGCGCCGATCACAACCCGACCAATCCGGTGAAGAACTGGGCGATCAGATCGACCAGCGGATACTTGAACAGGATCAGCGGCGTCATCGGCAGCAGCGCCGCCAGCAGCATCTGCGTCAGGGTGCGCGTGCTGATCGGGATCGAGCGCATGTCGCTGACGACCTGGCGCGCGCCCCCCAGGTCTGCCATCGACTGGATGTCGGCGCTGCCGAGCAGTTCGTCGCGCGGCGCGCCGTCTTTCAGCCACCTGCGCTCGAACTCGGCGGCGTAGCGTTCGCCGAGTACCGTGTAGTCGCTGAGGCCGCGGACGCGGCAGGTCCACAGCTGGCTTGAGAACAGCAGCAGCGGCGCGACGAACAGCAGCGCATCGATCAGGATGATCACCGCCAGCGCCGGGTAGACGGCTTCCAGCGTCATTCGTCCGGCGGCGATCTCGACCGCGTAGGACGACGCCATCACCACCGAGATCGCCATCACCAGCGGCATGACATGGATATGCACCAGTTCCAGGTGGCCAAGGCCGGCCATGCCGTCCGGGTGGCTGGCGACCAGTTGCAGCCGCAGCCTGGATATCCGCCACAGCCAGTAGACCCACAACAGCCAGCGACAGAGCCAGCGCAGCACGAGGAATCTGAGCGTGGTCAGGCAGACCACCGCGTACCACCAGCCTGCCCAGGGCAAGTCTTCGCCCGCGGCAATGCGCGCAAAGGCCTCGGTGCCGGGTATTTCCAGCAGTGGCGTCGCAAAGGCCAGCGCGATGGCAACGATCAGGCACACCGCTTCGAGCCACCAGGACTGGTTCCAGCGGGCGTTGCCGTCGATCTGCGCGCGCAGCTCGTGCATCTGATCCGCTGGCACGATGCTGGAACGCGCCAGGGCGCGCACGAATTCATCGACGCGCGGGTCGAGCAGCGACTCGGCGAGGAACAGCAGCGGAATCGCCAGCAGCAGTCTCGCGTGCGCGCCGAGCATGGCGATCGACCACAGCTCCACGCCTTCGAGGACTGCAAGCAGGGCGCCGACCAGCCACAGCGACAGGCCGATCGCGATGCCCAGGCGCAGGGTGCGATGGCCCGCACGCACCAGCCCGAGACGACAACCCAACTGGTGCAAGGGTCCACCGAGCAGCGAAACCCGCGGCAGCTCCCGGTACACATCGGTGGATTCCGTCATTCCTGCCTCTCTGACCTGGGTGTCGTGGGTCCGCAGACGCCTCGAATGGTTGTGGATTCAGCTCGCAGCGCCCGCACGGCATTCAATCCAGCGGCAACAGCAGCAGACCATAAATCAGGCCGCCGGCGAGGAAGGGCAGGAAGCGCCCATCTTTCTCCGTCGGCAACTCCATCGCCGCACTGGTCATGATCACCGCGCCGGAGACAAAGGCGACCAGCAGCGCGAGCACGTGATGGGGAAGCGCGATCAGCCATCCGGCGCCCCATCCCAGCAGGCACATCGCCGCCAGCACCCAGCGCCCGACGGATTGCCACGCTTCCCCATGTTCCTCGCGCAGCGAGTGCTCCAGCGCCAGGAAGTGCGCACCGATGGCTGCAGCGTAAAGGCCGGTGGCCGCGTGCGTGCCCTCGAGGTTGCGCACCAGCAGGTACGCCATCAGCCCCACGTAGGCCGCGAAACCGCCGAGATGGACCCGGAACGCGCGCGCCTCATCGCCGATCTCGCTGACGCGACGCAGGTGCGCGCGGAGCCTGTCCAGGCCATAGAAACCGAGGAACCCGACCAAACCGAGGAAGTAGATCGCCTTGCCCTCGTGCGGCAGCGGCAGCGACACGGATTCGGCAAACGCGGTGCGCGCCGCGTGCATTTCCGGCATCAGGCGCACGAATACATAGGCCGCCGACATGCCCGCGGCGAAAGACACCAGGCTGCGCCGGTCGGAGGTCAGCGCACGCAGCGGATGGAAGCGTCCACCGACCAGAAACACCGCGGCGAACAACAGCGCGGCCGCACCCGTTTCGGCGACGGTGCGCAGGTCGAGATCCACGGTCAAAGCAGCCGCGAAATGATGCCGACGAACAGGAACAGGCCGGTCGCCGACATGATCAGCGCCATCACGAACGACGGGCGCCAGGTGGGTATCGAGTGGTAGGCCCGCAGCAGGCGCAGATTCTGCCAATAGTCGATGGTGCCCATGACCACGGCGAGCGTGCCGAGGCCGGTCAGGAACAGGCCGACGCTGCGCGGGCTGTGTTCGACCACCACATCGCCGCTGGCGCGGAAACCGTCGAGAATCTTGTAGATGGTGAAACCGAAACTGATCATCGACAGGCCGGTGCGCACCCACGCCATCAGCGTGCGATCTGCTGCCAGCACGCTCCTCGCCGTTGCCATGTCGGTGCGCGCGGCCGCCAACTGGTTCGACGAGGGCGGCGCACTTGTCGCTGCGTCCTGGTTTGTCGACATGACGAACTCCCTGGCCTGAGTACCCAGGCATCTCGCATTTCAGGCATCCAAGGCTGCACGCTGCGCTGGCTGTCCGCCAGTGAGACCTGAGTCTCATTGGAGTGGATCCGCCGATTGTCTAGCCTCAACGTCTGCTGGGTACTGTGCGGCGTTGGCGCCGCCAGGCGATCACCGACGCATCTGAGGAGCGGGGCCGTGGACGAGATCTGGATGCGCATCGTCGAGAACCTGGGCGACCGCGTCAGCGGCCCGATGAAACTGCGGTTGTTGCTGCAGCCGGGCATGGCGATCATGTTCGCCGTGATTGCGGGCTTGCGCGATGCCAGGCTTGGCAATCCGCCGTATGCCTGGGCGCTGTTCACCAACCCCGAACATCGCGCCGAAATGCTGAAGGACGGCTGGAAGAGCGTCGGCAAGGTCTTTGTGCTCGCCATGATCCTCGATGTCGTTTACCAGATCATGGTGGCCGGCTTCGTTTACCCCGGCGAAGTGATCATCGTGGCCTTTTTGCTGGCGATCGTGCCGTACCTGCTGGTGCGTGGGTTGGTGACGCGGATTGCGCGACGCTGATCTCACGCGTCTGTCCGACAGCGGTCACAACTGCCTCTGCAGCGGCAAGATCCGCGCAATCCAGGCGACGATCTTGCGCTTGGCGCCGGCCTGCGGTTCGCTGGTCGACACCGTCTGCATCTCGCCGGCCTCCTGGTGGGTCCAGCGCAACTGGCCGTTGGCGTTGAGACTGAGCTTGAAGCTGTTCGCCGGATCGGCGTAACGATCGGCGATCTTGCCGAGTTCGGCGGCCAATTCCGGGCTGCGCACCATGACGCCCATTTCGCAGTTGAGCCAGGCCGAGCGCGGGTCGAGGTTGAATGAGCCGACGAACACGTACTCGCTGTCGATGATCGCCGCCTTGGTGTGCAGGCTGACGCCGGACGATCCGCCCTTCGAGCCCTGGGAGCCCTGCGATCCAAGCACGCCGCCGGCGTTCCTGCGGGTATCCGCGCTCGGCTTCAGCTCGTGGATCGTTACGCCACCCCTGAGCAGGCGCTTGCGGTAGCGCGAATAACCGCCGTGCACCGCGGCAACATCGGTGGCCGCCAGCGAGTTGGTGATGACCTCAACCTTGGCCCCGCGTGCAGCAATGGCGACCAGGCCTTCGCTGCCCTTGCGGCCCGGTACGAAATACGGCGACAGCACACGCAGGCTGCCGCGGGCCGCGGCGAAGCGCGCCATCAGTCTGGCCAGCACGGTGTCAGGATCGTCTGCAGACTGCTTGTCCGCCTTGTAGGGAGGGTCGGACAGTATTTCGACCTCGTCGCTCCAGATCGTCTGGTTGCTGCCGTCCAGAATCGCCGCGAGCTCGGCAGAATCGAGCAGGCGTGAGACATACGGGCTGTCGCGCGATTCGCGGGCATGGGACTCGAAGGCACTGCGCAGCGTATCCAGGCCACCCGCATACGGCTCGCCGCGCTTGAGGTACTCGACGCGTACCGCCGTCGGGTGGTTCCAGTACGTGTCGAAGGCGGCGGAAGTCTGATCCACCGCGGGCCCGACCATCGCCAGATCCAAGTCGCGGAAGTTGGTTTCGTGCGAGGCGCCGAAGTACTCGTCGCCGACGTTGCGACCGCCGACCAGCGCGAACTGGCCGTCGGCGATGTACGCCTTGTTGTGCATGCGATGGTTGAGCGCCGAACCGCGGAACAGGAACTCGACGATGGTGCGCGTCATGCCCGAAGCCGATTGGAACGGATTGAACAGGCGCACTTCGATGTTTTCGTGCGCGTCCATCGTCTGCAGCGCCTGTTCCTTGCTGCGCACATCCATGTCGTCGACCAGCAGGCGCACCTTGACGCCGCGGTCGGCGGCGCGCACCAGCTCGCCGGCCAGCAGCTTGCCGGTCAGGTCGTCGTGCCAGATGTAGTACTGCAGGTCGAGGCTGAACTCGGCATGGCGCGCGCCGAGCATGCGCAGCGCGAACGCATCCAGGTTGGAGCTGACCAAGCGCATGCCGGTCTGTCCCGGATGGGCCGCCAGCGCCGGCGCAATGCGTCGGCCGAGGGTGGTGTCGTCGCGCTTGGCCAGGGCCGACTCGGCGACCTTGTGATTGTCGCGGACCGCCGGAGCGCACGCGGCCAGCACCAGCAGCATCACGAGGATAACGATCGGCCTGTTCAACAGTCCCGCACCTGGGTTGAAAGTCCCAGCATAGCCCGATGCCGGCCGTCGCGAGCGACGCAACAGCCGCGCTGGGCATTGGCTCTTGGTCTCATCGGCTGGCGCGCTTGCCGCCTAACCCTGGAAACGTCGATCCTTGCGTGATTCGCCATCGCACGGGATAGACCGCATGCGCACGCTCTGGATAGTGGTCTTGCTGTCGGCTCTGGACTCGCAGGCCGCCGACCTGCCGGATGTCGGCTTCAGCGGACTGCGCGTGCACACCTTCGAGAGCCAGTGTTACGGCCCACGCAGTGTGCATTTCGATCCGGCGCTGGCGACTCCGCAAGATGATTTCGAGCAGATACCGGAGCACCCCGCCGGCGGCATCCGCAGCGTGCTCGGCGGACGCCTGAGCGCCGGCGGCGAACGCTACACGCTGCGTTACGACGATGGTCCCAGCTGCGACCCGACCTTCTCCTTGTGGCCGGAGGGTGGCGAGCAACCGATCGGGGAGTTCGGCGGCGACCACGTGGTGCTGCCGGGCAACGGCTTCCTGTACGTGATTCGCCGCAGCAATCGCAGCTTCGAAGGCCGCGAAAAATGGGCGATCCAGCGCGGCGCGCTGGTCGAGGTCGCGCAGTCGCACTACTACGTCGGCGTGACCACGCCGACGCTCAAGGCGCTGACCCTGCTGCAGCAGCCTGCGGCGGGATCCACGCCGATTGCCAACGTGCCGCGCGGAGAAAGCGTGCTGGTCGTGCTGCAGCAGAGCGTCGATGGCCGCGACTGGTACCTGGTGCGCACGCGCTTCGGGCTGCTCGGCTGGACCGAGGACTCGGCGTATGGCGAGGACCGGCAGTTCGAGGGCATCCAGTTTTTCGGCGATTGAATGCCGGACATCCCAGCCCGACAGGACGCGACAGTGACGCCCAACACAACAACCACGCTGGATCTGGCAGAGGGCCTTGCCGCGCTCGAGTCGGGTCGCGCCGACCGGTGCGAACAATTGGCGCGGGGGGCACTGGCGCAAGCGCCGGGCAATCCGAGCTGGCTGGCGCTGCTGGCCCTGAGCCTCAGTCAGCAGCAGCGGCCGAGCGAAGCATGGCCGCTCTACGAGGAACTGACCTCGCTGCAGCCGCAGGAGCCCGAGCACTGGAGCAACCTCGGCAACTGCCTTTGCGAAATGGGCCGCGAGCGCGAGGCGTTGGCGCCGTTGCAGCGCGCGCTGAGCTGCGGCGGCGCGGGCGCCGAACTGCATTACGCGCTGGCGCGGGCGTGGGTGGCGCATGGCGACGCACGCCGCGCACTGGCGCATGTTCAGCACGCCCTGCAACCGTACCCGTTCGATCCGGAATTCCAGTTGCTGCGTGCACGCGCCCTGGTGATGCTCGACGACTACGACGCCGCCGGACAGGCGCTCGACGCATTGCGCCGGTGCGATCTGCCACCGTCGATTCTGGTCGAATCCGGCAACCTGCTGCTGCAACTTGGCCTGTACGAGGATGCGGCTGCCTGCTTCAACGCTGTGCCGAGCAGCGGCCCCGAGGCGACCGATTCGCAACTCGGTCTTGCCGCGGTCCACGAGCGCTGCAACCGACTGGCGCCGGCCGAGCAGCTGGTTGCCGCCCTCGCCGAGCGGCGCGAGCGGCTCAATCCGCAGCAACACGATCTGCTGCTGGAGCTGGAAGCGCAATTGGCCACGCGTCGCGATGATCACGCGCTGGCGCGACGGTGCCTCGAAGCGCTGATCGAGCGACCGCAGCCGGACTCGATGACGCGCGGCGATCTCTGGCTGAAACTGGGGCGTTGCTGCGACGCGCTGGGTGACCTTGATGCCGCGATGGATGCCTTTTCCAGGGGGCACGCCGAGCGCTTCGCGCAGGTCACAAGCACACACGCTGCGTTGCCGCACGGCGATGGACTGTTGGCGGTCCTGGATGCGCCGGTGCCCGAGATATGCAGTTCCCCGGCAAGGGCGGTGGACGGCGATCCACTCGATCCGGTGTTTCTGGTCGGTTTCCCGCGTTCGGGGACCACCCTGCTCGAGCAACTGCTCGACGCGCATCCGCAACTGGCCTCGTTCGACGAGCAGCCGTTCCTGCAGCGCCTGGTCGCGCGAATCAACGAGCGCGGGAAGGGTTATCCCGAAGCCCTGGCGAATCTGGGCGAAAGCGATTGCCAGGCGCTGCGCGCCGGCTATTTCGCAGACGTCGCGCGCTTGCTGCCGCAACTCGCGGAGCGTCGCGCGGTCGACAAGAACCCGCTCAACCTGGTGCGCTTGCCGCTGGTCGCCACACTGTTTCCGCAGGCGCGAGTGCTGCTGGCGTTGCGCCATCCCTGCGATGTGGTGCTGAGCTGCTACATGCAGAATTTCCGCTCGCCGGCGTTTTCGATCACCTTCGAAACGCTGGCCAGCACGGCGCGCATGTATGCGCGGGTGATGGCGCATTTCCACAGCTTCGCCGATCGCCTCGGACTGCCGCTGCAGGTGGTGCGCTACGAGGATCTGGTCGCCGACGTGGCTGGCGAGGGCAAGGCGTTGTTCGCATTTCTCGGTTTGCCGTGGAGCGACGACCTGGTCGCCTTCACCGAACGCGCACGGCGCAAGGGCGCGATCAGCACGCCGAGTTATGCCCAGGTGGTGCAGCCGGTCAACCAACGTGCGGTCGGGCGCTGGCAGCGCTATCGCAAGTGGTTCGAGGGCGAACCGCTGGACGCGCTGATGCCATGGATCGAGCGGCTGGGGTATGCGTAGCGGTTCTGTGGTGGGTCCAAACCTGCTTTGGTGGGTCCAGACTTGTCTGGACGCTTTTGCTGTGGCATTCCAACAGCGTCCAGACAAGTCTGGACCCACCAGATCAACAGCGATTTGCTAAAGCGTCCAGACAAGTCTGGACCTACCAGATCAACGGCGATTTGCTACGGCGTCCAGACAAGTCTGGACCCACCAGATCAAATGCGCCCACCGAACAAAAAACCGCGCGGATCGCTCCGCGCGGTTTCGACTCATCCATCAGGGCAGGGCGGAACCCGCGCAGCGGATTCCACCCGTGCAGGTCAGAACTTGACCTGCGCATTGAACCAGAAGAAGCGTCCGACCGGATCGTGCGTGCGCTCGTCGATGTTGCCGTTGAGCGAGTTGTTCTGGTACAGGATCGGCGGCTGCTTGTCGAAGGCGTTGTCGATGCCGAGCTGCAGCTTGGTGTTCCAGGTCGGGATCGAGTAGCCGAACTGGAAGTTGTGGTAGGTCGTCGCACCACGGGTGAACACGCAGCCGTCGTTGCCGACCACACCGCGACCGGCGTTGTCCGCGCAATCGCCGTCCGGGCTGAAACTGCCGACCTGGAAGCCGTGCACATAACGCTGGGTCCACTGGGCTTCGAAATTGCCCAGGTTCCAGGCCATGGCACCGAGCGCGCGCCAGCGACTGTAATTGCCGAGGCCGCCCTTGGATGCGGGCAGGAAGGTGCCGGCATTTTCCTGCTGGGCGATGGTCTCGCCGGCGACGATGACCTTGACGTCGTAGCGATCGACATAGGTCGAGTCGAGGCTGAAGCGGAACATTCCGTACTCGCTGTCCATCACGTACTTGAAGCCGACGTCGACGCCGTTGGTATCGGTGATGCCGGCGTTCTGCGTCAGGTCCGACACCAGAAACACGTCACCGGTGTCCGGGTTGCGGGTGAACAGATTGCACAGCTGGCCGGCCTCGAAGCAGGCATTCAGGATCGGCTGCGTGCCGAGCGTCTGGATGGTGCCTTCCAGGTGCACGTCCCATACGTCCACCGCCATCGACGCGCCTTCCAGCCAGGACGGCGAGTAGACGAAGCCCCAGGTGAACACTTCGCCGGTCTCCGGATCAAGGTCCGGGTTGCCGCCGAGCAGCGCATTGGTCTGACCCAGGCCCTGTTCGAAGGTGCCGCTGCCGGACAGGCCGACGCACGACAACGGCTGACCGTTGCACGGATCCGAGTACACCGGATTGGTGATGCGCGCGCCCTGGAACAGATCGTTGATGGTCGGCGCGCGGAACACTTCGGCGTAGGTGGTGCGGATCAGGATGTCCTCGATCACGCGCCACTCGAAGCCGATCTTGCTGTTGGTGGTGTCACCGAAGCTGTCGTAATCGGACCAGCGCGTGCCCAGCGTGAACGCCAGACTGTCTGCAAACGCAGCGCCTTCGACCAGCGGCACGTACAACTCGCCGTAGATTTCGGTCACCTCGGTCGAGCCCTGGGTCGGATCGGCGCAGGCCTCGGAGCTGATGCCGCAGCCGAACGGGTCGCTGTTGATGAACTTGATTGCATCCGGCGAGAACTCGAGATCCTGCTCGCGATACTCGGCGCCCACGGCAGCACTCATGGTGCCAGCCGGGAGGTCGTATACATCGCCACTGAAGACCACTGCGAAATTCTGCATGCGCGTGTCGGTGTTGTCGCGCACCGGCAGCCCAAGTGCCTCCAGCGCGGCGATCTGCGCCTGGCCTTCTTCAGTCGCCGGATCCGGTTGGTTGAAGAAGTTGATCGGGGTACAGCCGCTGATCACCGCGCCCGGAGTGCCGCAGCGGGCCACGCCGTTCTGGATGAAGGACGGGCCGAGCGCGTCGGCCAGGCGCGCGTAGTCGATGTAGCCGGCGTCCTGGTTCTCCTGGTTGATCTTGCCGTAGGTAAACGAGCCTTCCCAGGTCCACGAGCTGTCACCGAAACTGCCTTCCAGGCCGCCGGTGAGCTCCTTCATGTCGGTTTCGTAGCTGTAGCTGCGATTGCCCAGACCCATGATGCGGTAGCGACCGTCGATGGTCTCGCCGAACGGGTTGTAGATGCTGTCGCCGGACAGCGAGATGCCGTCGAAGTCGGAGAAGAACGGTAGCGGCGCGATGATGCCGGCGGAGCGCGTGTTCTGCGTATGCACATCGAGAAAGGCGTTGATCCCTTCGACCACCTCGTAGTTGGCCGAAGCGGCGAAGCCGTAACGCTCCTGCGGCGTCAACTGGACGTTGCCCACACCCTGATAGTTGAAGGAATCGGTCTCGCCGCCGACGTAGCAGCGGAAGTCGCTCGGGCTGGTGCCCGGGCGGCCCTCTTCGCGAGTGACGATCGCCAGGCCATTGCCGCCGACGCAGGAACCGAGGCCATTGGCCGTCGCCAGTGCGCCCGGCAGTGTGTAGCGACCGCGCGGCGTCGACGACGAGCCGGCGCGGCTGACCACGCCCGAGGACAGGTACAGCGCGAACGCGGAGTAGTCGCGATCGATCGCCAGTACCGGCTTCTGGTCGTTGTAATTCATCGACATGATCATGTTGCCACGATCACCGCTGAGGCCCAGGGTGGCCGAACCCGCCACGCGCTCGCCGTCGCTCTCGCCGGAGATGCCGTAGTTGAAGTCGAGCTGGGCGCCATCGAAATCCTTCTTCAGGATGAAGTTGACCACGCCGGCGATGGCGTCGGAGCCGTAGATCGCCGAGGCGCCGTCCTTCAGCACTTCGATGCGCTCGATCATCGCCACCGGGATGGTGTTGATGTCATTGGTCACCATGCGGCGGCCGTTGAGCAGCAGCAGCGTGCGGTCTTCACCGAGGCCGCGCAGCGAGACCGTCGAGGCGCCGTCGCCGCCGCCGTTGTTGACGCTCGGGTTGGTGGCCGCGCCGGCGATCGCCGGGATGTCCTGGATGAGGTCGCCGATGGTCACCGCGCCGCTGCGCTCGATCGACTGGCGATCGACGACGAACACCGGACTGGCGGTCTCGGCGTCGACGCGGCGCACGCGCGAGCCGGTCACTTCGACCTTGTCGAGTTCGACCGCGGCAGCCGCATCCTGGGCAAAAGCCGGCATCGCGATCATCGGTGCGGTGAGCACACAGCCCGCGATCAGCGCTCTGCGTATACCTGCCGCGAGTGGGTTGTAGTTGTTCTTCATTCGGGACTCCAGATTGGGGAGGACGGATTCGAGTTGAGCGCTACTTGCAATCAAATCGTCGGCGCCGTGATCCGGGGAGGTCGATCCCGCTCGAACACGGCGCCGGCGTGGGCTGCTTTTTAACGACTCGTAAACAACTTGTAAACAGAATTTAGACAAAAGTGAGCGCGGCGTGAAGTTTCGCCGCCGCGCTCAGCGCGCGCAGGTGCCATGAGTTACACAGGCAGCGCTGCATGCCGCCGATCGTGTCGACGGGACGCGCCTTCGTCTCGGGTCGGTTGGCTTCAGCGCGTGCCGCTGCCGCGCGCCAACAGCGGACCTGAATCCGGGACTCATGGAAATGTGGGGCATGCTGACACCTCCAGACTTACCCATTTCTGGCCATCTTCGCGTCCTCTGCGTCCTGTGCCGACCAATGCGCCTGGCGCCGGTTGCCAGCGTGGCCGCCGAGTAGAACAATGCGCGCCTTGCTGCAACGGGACGCGCATGAAGGGCAAACCAACTTCTTTTGACATTGCCTATCACGCGGGCGTCTCGCAGGCGACGGTTTCGCGTGCGTTGCGTGGTTCGCCGCTGGTCAGCGCGGAAACGCGTCGGCGCATCCAGGCGATCGCCAAGCAGTTGAATTACAAGGTCGACAAGAACGCGTCGAACCTGAGACGCCAGCATTCGGTGACGCTGGCGCTGCTGCTGTTCGAGGACCCGACCTCGGACGATTCGCTGATCAACCCGTTCTTCCTGTCGATGCTCGGCTCGATCACGCGAGCCTGTGCGCGCCAGGGTTACGATTTGTTGATCTCGTTCCAGCAACTGTCGGACGACTGGCATGCCGATTACCAGGACAGCCACAAGGCCGACGGCCTGATCCTGCTCGGCTACGGCGACTACCTGGTGGCACGCAGCAAGCTCGAGGGCCTGGTCGATCAGGGCACGCATTTTGTTCGCTGGGGCGCGGTGGTCGAGGGCCAGCCCGGCGTTTCCATCGGCTGCGACAACAACCAGGGCGGCCGTGCGATCACCGAACATCTGCTGCAGCTGGGGCGTCGCGATATCGCTTTCATCGGCGACATCTCGCCCGGCTGTCCGGAATTCTCGGATCGTTACCGCGGATATTGCACGGCGCTGCGTGAAGCCGGCTTCGCCGTCAATCCGGAACTGCAGGTGGATGCCGCCGATTCCACCGAGACCGTCGGACAACGCGCGATGCGCCAGTTGCTGGCGCGCGGGCCGCGTATCGATGCCGTGTTTGCGGCCAGCGACCTGATGGCAATCGGCGCCATGCGCGCGCTCGAAGAGGCCGGCCTCAAGGTACCGCGCGATGTCGCAGTGGTCGGCTTCGACGACATCCCGGTCGCCGGACTGACCAATCCACCGCTGACCACCGTCGCCCAGGACACCAAACGCGCCGGCGAACTGTTGGTCGAAACCCTGATCCACCAGATCCGCAATGAGCCGACCCACAGCGTGATGCTACCGGCGCGGATGGTGGTCAGAAGATCCTGCGGGGCGGCCTAGTGTGGTTTGCCATTAATTCGTTGAATAATTTCCGCGCCTTTTGACCCGAATGCGTCGTTGTTCGTCGTCGCCATAGCCCTGCTATGACTCCTCCTCTCGCCTAGCCTCGAGCCAAAATGCATCGGAAATTTCTTCAGCCAATTAATGGCAAACCACACTAGAGCGACGCCGGTGTCCGCGATCATGGCAAACGCCGGCGGGTCCGGAGAGAGGGCAGCCCGCGGCGACGGGATCAGCCCGCCAGCTTGCGCACCCATTCGACATAACGATCCATCCACTTCTGCAGGTGTGCGCGACTGCCCTCGCCGATGTTGCCGTCGGCGTCGAACAAGCCTTCCCGGGCATGGATGAAGGCCTCCGGTTGCGCCATGGTCGGCGCGTCCAGATAGGCGAGTACATTGCGCAGGTGCTGCTGCGCCATCGCTGTTCCGTGTGGCCCGACGGAGGCGCCGAGCACGCCGGCCGGTTTGCCGGCCCAGGCGTTCTGGCCGTACGGGCGCGAAGCGTGGTCGAGCGCGTTCTTCAGCACGCCGGGCATCGAGCGGTTGTACTCCGGAGTCACGAAGATCAAGCCATCGGCGGCCACGATCTCGGCTTTCAGGCGCAGCACCGACGCTGCCGGCTGCGCGTCGTCGTCCTGGTTGTACAGCGGCAGATCGTCGATGCGCAGCTGCGCGAAACTGAATTGTGCCGGTGCCAGCCGCGCGATCGCGGTGGCCAGGCGGCGATTGAGTGAATCCTGTCGCAGGCTGCCGACGACGACAGCGATCTTGTAGGTGCGCATGGGAAGCCCTTGTTCAGTTCGCGGGCCCAGATGCTAACGGGTCGCTGGTGACGACAGGGTGGTGCCGGCGTCCCGCCATGACCTTCGGGCCGGGGGGCTGCGCTGGTTTCCGGGCATACTCAGTTACCTTTTGACCCGCGCCGGACTCACAAATGCGCCCATTTCTTGCCTTCCCGCTGCTCGCCCTTGCGCTGAACGCATCTGCCGCACCCGCCACCAAGTTACCGGACAAGGTCGAGGTCGCTGCCTATGCCGAGAAACTGCTCGCCGAGACCTATCCGGCGGACGGCCCGGGCGCCGCCGTGCTCGTCGCACGCGGCGACGAGGTCGTCTATCGTGGAGCCCGTGGACTCGCCAGCGTCGAGCTCAAGGTGCCGTTGGCGCCGGAGCAATCCTTCCGCATCGGCTCGGTCACCAAGCAGTTCGCCGCTGCCGGCCTGCTCAAGCTGATCGATTCCGGCAAGGTCGGCCTTGACGATCCGCTGTCGAAGTATCTGCCGGACTACCCCAACGGCGCGAAGATCACGGTGCGCCAGTTGCTCGACCACACCTCGGGCATCAAGAGCTACACCGGCATCGCCGGGATCATGGACGGGCCGATCCGCAAGGATCTCAGCACCGCTGAGTTGATTGCCACCTTCAAGGATCAACCGGTGGATTTCGCGCCGGGCGAGCAATGGGCCTACAACAATTCGGGTTACGTGCTGGTCGGCGCCGTGATCGAGGCTGCCAGCGGCAAGTCCTGGCATGCCTGGCTCGACGAGGCGCTGCTCGCGCCGAATGGCCTGACGCGCACCGTTTACGGCGCCAATGACGCGCTGATCGCCGGCATGGCGAGCGGCTACACGGTGCACGACGGCCGCGTCGCACCGGCCGCCTTCCTGAGCATGACCCAGCCGCACGCGGCCGGCGCGCTGGTTTCCACGGTTGACGAGCTGCACCGCTGGAACCGCGCGCTGCACGGCGGCAAGCTGCTCTCCGCAAAATCCTACACGGCGATGACGACGCCGGCGGGCAAGGCGAAGGACGCGAACTACGGCTTCGGTATCGCCGGCGGCACGCTGCGCAACCGCCCGATTCAGCAGCACGGCGGCGGCATCTTCGGCTACGCGTCTTACCTAATGTACCTGCCGGAAGCCGAGCTGTCGGTGGTCGTGCTGCAGAATGCCGACGCCACCGTCGGCGGCCCCACCGACACCGCGGTCCTGGCCAAGCTCGTCGGCGCCTTCGCGCTCGGCGATCCCTACCCCGAAGCCAGGCCGATCGAGGTCTCGGCAGAGACGCTGAAGTCCGCCGAAGGCGTGTACCGCATCGACGAGCAGGCCACGCGCGTGCTGCGCGTGGTCGACGGCAAGCTGACCGCACAGCGCACCGGCAGCGAACGCCTGCCGCTGGTCCCGTCCGCGCCCGACGCCTTCCACTACGAGGGCACCCTGACCTGGTTCAAGCTCGAGCGCGATGCGCAGGGCAAGATCACCGGCATGCGCCTGTACCAGGACGGCGAAGGCGAGGGCGTGGTGGCGACGCTGACCGGCGACCCGCTGCCAAGCGCGCGCGCCTCGATCAGCGTGCCGGTCGAGCAGTTGCAGCGCCTGGTCGGCAGCTACTCGGCCAACGGCATGAACATGAAGGTGTTCCTCGACGGCGAGCAGTTGAAGACTCAGCTCGATGGCCAGCCGGCGTTCGACCTGTTTGCCGAGACCCCGCAAAAGTTCTTCCTCACCGTGGTCGACGCCACGTTGACCTTCGCGCCGGACAGCGGCACGGTGAGCAGCGTCACCCTGAATCAGGGTCCGGCGGTGATCGAGTTCAAGCGCGTCGAATAGTGCGCCCAGTGGCGCCGCGCTGACCCACGGGTCGCGCGGCGCCGGGCTACAGCCAGCGGCGCGCCAGCCAGCCGATCAGCTCGGCAATCCAGTTCAGGCCGAAACGCCGAGACCAGCGCTGGCGCGTTATTTCCTCGGCCTGCGCAAGGTCGTGTTCGAAATCGTCGGCGAGGTCCTGGTTGAGGGCAGGGTGGTCCGACCACAGCACCAGTTCGTCGTTGATGAACAAGCTGCGGTAATCCAGGTTGGCCGTGCCGACCATGCTCCAGTGATCGTCGATGACGGCGGTCTTCGCGTGCAGCATGCGCGGCAGGTATTCGAAAATGCGCACATTGCCGGCCAACAGGCGTGCATACGCGGCGCGGCTGGCCCATTGCGCCAGGCGCACGTCGCTGCGGCGCGGCACCAGCACGCGGACGTCGATACCGCGTGTCGCTGCGCTCACCAGCGCCCGCTGGATCGACGCCGGCGGTACAAAATACGGTGTCGTCAACCAGATCCGCGTGCGTGCCTTGCCGAAGCGTCGCTTGAGCCAGCGATGCAGCAGGAAGCGACGCTTGATGCCGCGGTTGGGAACCAGGTAACCGTGGCGACCGCGCAGTTGACGCCATTGGCGTCGATGCCCGGCTCGCGGGTACTCGTCGAAGGCTTGAATCGCATGCGCCACCAGATCGCCGCTCAGGCGCACGTGGGTGTCGCGCCAGCAATCGTCACCGTAGGCGCGCCGCGATGCTTCGCGGTGCACGTTGAAACCTCCGAGATAACAGCAGTTTTGGTCGACGATCAGCAGCTTGCGGTGGTTACGCCGATGAATTTCGAACGGCCGGCGCCAGTTCCAGCGGCGGCACCACTCGAGCTGCACGCCGCCGTCGATCAGCGCACTGGCGAAGTCGGCGTCGAGCGTGTCGAACGAACCCAGCGCATCCACCCGCAACTGCACCAGGCAACCGGCTCGCGCACGCTCCATCAACGCCGCCGCGATCGCCTGCCCGACTTCGTCGGCAGCATAGATATAGGACTCCATGCGTACGCGACTGCGCGCCGCAGCGATGTCCTCCACCATCGCCGCGTAAAGGGCGTCGCCATCCACAAAGTGCACGATACCGTCGTCGCCAGGCGAAGCCGGTTCCCGATGGGTGGTGGTCATGCGCGATTCCTGTGCCGGCTCGCGCAGCGTGGCGGCGCGCCAGCAGCGCGTCAATGCCCCATCAGGTCGACTCCAGCGGCCCGAGTGCGCGCAACTGCGAGAGCTTGATCTCGAGGCGCACCAGGCGATGGCGAATCGCGCGCATCGAGCGCCCCATCAACTGGCTGATCTCGTCGACGGTCATGCCCTTGCGGGCAAGCACGATCAGGCAGGCATCCTCGGCCGGCGCCCAGGCACCGGCCTTGTCCGGCAGAATGCCATGGTCGCTCGCATAACTCTTGACCGAACTGTAGCTGCGGCCCAGCAACCTCGCCGTCTCGTGAAGCGGTATGCCAAGCTTGCGCTGCTGCCGCAGCAAAGCGATTTCTTCAGATTCCCAGACCCGACCGAACACGGAATGCCTCTTGGTAATGTCCCTGGCGCCGTCACGCGCGCGTCTCGACGGGCGACGGTTGGCCTCAACTGACACGCGAGACTAGCGCTTGAAAAGTGCGGTGCGTGTAAAGCTTGTGTGCAAATCCGCACCTCGGTGCGAATCGCTTTCTCCGATTGGCGAACGCAAGCTGCACCCCGCTGTCACGCTCGGAAGCAGCGGTTTCGTCGCACGTCCGGGCCTCGGCGGCGCGCATGAAATTCAGCCACAGCCGCACTATTCTCGGCGCTCGACATGCGGCAACGGGTAACCGCGATGAACCGGATGCCGCGATCCAGCTATCGGTCCGACGCACTGAACAGGGAGCTTCCCGCGTAGGTGACGACCCATCCGCAGCCATCAGCAGGCTATTGGCAGACGGTCACGGTGGCAGCGGCACTCGCCGTGTTCGCGCTCTACGTCTGGCTTGCCGTGTCCAATCCGCACGTCGCCCTGTTGGCTGACGACGCGCTCTACCTGCTGATGGCGGACCTGTATTCGCCGTGGCGCGATGCCACCGGGCCGACCTATCACTACGTGCGCGCGGTCAGTCACTTGCCGCCGGTCTTCCCGCTGTACCTCGGCCTGCTCGGAGGCGGCGCCGACAA
This sequence comes from uncultured Rhodanobacteraceae bacterium, assembly GCA_937928755.1. Taxonomy (GTDB): domain Bacteria; phylum Pseudomonadota; class Gammaproteobacteria; order Xanthomonadales; family SZUA-5; genus JADKFD01. Next base: position 72,041 of record CALEZI010000179.1, read on the forward strand.
CATCGCGGCGGCACGAGTCGCCTGCGCCGCCGCGATGACCATTGCCTGCGCACTGGTCTACCTGTACGCATTGGGTCGCGGTTGCGGGCGGCCCACGGCGGCTTGGGTGGCCGTTTTTGTCGCGCTCGCGCCGGCGACCCTGATCCACGTGATCGATATCTGGAGCGAAGGTCTCTATCTCGCGTTGTCGCTGGCGGTGCTGATGTACGCGGCGCACATCGCCAAACAACCGCGCTCCTGGCCGTACCTGGTCCTGCTCGGGCTGCTGGTCGCGTGCGCCATCGGCACGCGGACCATCGGTGTCGCCCTCATCCCTGTCGTCCTGTGGGCGTTGCGCGGCGCTGGTTGGCGCACGCTGGCAATCGTCCTCGGCAGTCTGGTGGTGGGCCATGGACTGATTTCCGTGCTCGCGCAGACTGGCGGCGGTGAATCCTATGCTGGCCAGATTGCGGCGGCCTATGGCGCCGATCCTCTGGCGGCCTTGCGCGCGCAATTGTCGTCCAGCCTGTCGCTGCTGCCATCCGCGTTGAGCAAAGTGCTGATCTACCAACATGCACCGACGCCCTGGCAAAGCGCGCTGCTGGCGCTCGCGCTGCTCGCCATGCTGGCCGGACTGGTCACCGAGATCCGTCGACGCAGCGCGATTGCCGTTTATTTCGTGGCCTATCTGGGCGTGGTGTTGCTGTGGCCGTACCCCGCGATCCTGGATCGATTCGTGTATCCGTTGCTGCCGATCCTGTTGTTGCTGATCGTGCGCGGAAGCCGGACGCTGTCCTCTCGCCGATGGCCATCGATATTGGCGCCGGCGGCGCTGACGCTGGCGATGATGCCGGCGCTGATCGGGTTCTCGCAGCGGGCAATGACGCCAGTACCCGACCCGGCGCTCGCCGACTGGCGCACGACGCGTTATTGGCTGGATCCGTTTCGGGGTCCCGATCCGCTGTCGGGTATTCGTGGCCGCGCTGCCTACATCGACGCCGCCCGGAGCGTGAACAGCATGGTCCCGGTGAATGCATGCGTCTACACGACGATCGTGCAGATGGTCGTGTTCTGGGGTCGGCGGGCGGCATACCAACCGCCATCAGCGCAGGCGCTGGCCCAGCCCGAGAGCCTGGCCTGCCAGTACTTTCTTGCCGTCGCCGATGCGGGGAACAGGCCACCGATGTATCCACTGGATTTGCTGGGCGGAACCGCCGAAACCTTGGCGACCATCCGGGCGCCGGGCGCCGATCCGGCCGAGGGCCTGGTTGTCGCTGTGCTGTTTCGCTGGCCGCCCACGCCGACAGCACGGACCACCCCGCAACCCGAATCGCAATGAGCCTGCGTCGCAGCGATTCGACTGCGCCGAGAGGCTACGAACAGCGGCAAAGATCGCCCAAGGTCAGCCGATCGAGTGGCGCGATTCGCGACGCCTGCGCCAGCAGCAGTTCGGCGCAGGCGAGTGCGTCCACGGCGGCATTGTGTGCGCGGTAGCTGGGCAGGTGGTAGCGCGCGCGACAGGCGTGCAGGCGCAATGCGTCGTCGGGGTCGTTGTGGTGACGGCGCAGATGCGCCTCGATGGCCATGGTGTCGACCACCCTTAGCCGGGGCGGAATGCCGTACATGGCGCGGCAGGCGCGCGTGATGAACTCGACTTCGATGACCGCGCAGTGGGCCAGCAGTGCGCGTCCGGTCAGCAGGGGCAGCAGTCGTGCCATCGCCTGGGCAAGGCTGACGCCGGCGGCGACATCGCTGTCCAACAGGCCGTGAATGGTCGCGCTCTGGCCCACGCTGCCGGCGCTGCTGTTGATCAGGAGGTGCCCGGACTCCCTCATCTGAATGCCGCCGCGGCTGACCAGCACCCAGCCGACGCTGAGAATGCGATCGTGCTTCGGATCAAGCCCGGTGGTCTCGACATCGAGTGCCAGCAGTTCGCTGTCGATGAGGCGCTGCGATGGCGCCGGCAACGATTGGGCGTAGTTGGCAGCGAGCGGCGTGGTCGCCGCGCGGCGACCGTAGCGCCAGTGCATCCAGCCGTTCACCGGATTCCGTAGGCGTTGCCGAGCGCCGCCTGCGCCAGGCGGATCACGCCGAAGGCATCGCGCAGCGCAGCGCGATCGCCGCGCAACAGGCGATCGGGATTGATGCGGTTGTCGGGGATTTCGCCTGCAGCCAGTTGCGCCGACTGGCTCTGCAGGCGCAGGCGCAGGATCAGGCGGAAGGCAGCGCCGAGCTCTCTGGCATCGGCAGGTGCCAGCCGGCCGGCGTCGCGCAGCGCGTCGATGCGTTGCAGGCAACCGGCCTCGCGGATGCCGGCCGCCAAAGCCTGCACGCGCAGCACGTCGGTCAACGGCATGGCGCCGGCCGCTTTCAGGTCCAGCGTGTCGCGATGCTCGCCCTCGCGGGCAACCACGAAGCGCCGAAACAGGCCGAGTGGTACGTCGAATGCCAGCGCCTGGCGCGCCAGCACGCCAAGGAACAGCGTATTGCCCGCCGCATGGGCATAGATGCTGGCCTGCAGCGCCTCGAACAGCGCTCGGTCGCCGGCCACCATCCGCTGGTCGAAAAACACGCTGGCGTGCAACAGGGCCGCCGGTTTTGGCTCACTGATCCAGTTTCGGAAACAGCTCTGCCAGGCCTCCAGCGGCAAACGCCACGCCGGGTTGCGCGCCATGATGTCGCCGCTGCACCAGGTGTAGCCGCAGGCATTCAGGCCGTCGCATACCTCGGTCGCCAGCGCCGCGAAGTAAGCCGCCTCCGCTTGATCCGGCGCGCGTTCGAGGATCAGGCCATTGTCCTGGTCGGTGCAGACGCCCTGCTCATTGCGCGCCTGCGAGCCGAAGCAGATCCAGGCAAAAGCCATCGGCGGCGGCCCCAGTTGCGCCTGCGCCAATTGCAGCAGGCGCCGGGTGAAGGCGTCGGTGAGCGCGCTCAGCATGTGCGCCACATCGTCCGGGCGCGCCCCACTGGCGAGCAGCAGGGCGAACATCTGCGGAATGCGCGCTGCCACCGCGCGCAGTGCCTCAACGCTGTCCTGCTTGTACACCTGGCGGACCAGGTACAGCGGATGCTGCGTCTGCAGGCTGATCAGATCGCGCGTGGTGATCATGCCGACCGGACGCCCGCCCTGGGTCAGCGGCAGGTGGTGGATGCCGCGGTTGACCATCACCAGGAAGGCCTCGAACACCGGCCGGTCGACATCCAGACTGGCCGGATCGGCGGTCATGATGGCGCTGACCGGGGTCGCCGGATCGAGTCCGCGAGCGAGCACGCGGTTGCGCAGATCGCGATCGGTGACGATGCCGGTCATCTGCTGTGGATTGCCGATCAGGATCGAGGACACGTTGTTGCTCGACATCGAGCGTGCCGCGTCGGCGATGCTGGCTTCGGCCGCGATCATCACCGGTGGACGCCGCGACAACTGCCCGACCGGCGTTGCCAGCATCGCGTTGCCGGTGGTGTTGTCGCTGGCGCCGCGCAGACGCTGTTCCAGCGTGCGCACGTAGAACTGGTCGAAGGCGCTGTCCTCGGCGCACAACTCGCGAAACGCCGCGACCGGCAGCAGGTAGATCAGCCCATCCTCGATCATCGTCACCCGGTTGCGCACCGGGTTGCCGGTCAGCAGCGACGGCAAGCCGTAACTTTCGCCCTCGGCGAGGTGGATCACCAGATGACCATCCGCATTGTGCACTTCGACGGCGCCGCGGCGGATCACCGCCAGCGCCGTATTGGTGCCGCCAATGTGCAGCAACACATCGCCCCGGCGCCGATAGATGATCTCGATCTGGCGCGCCGCATGCTCCAGCAGAGCCGGGCGCAAGGCATCGAAAGGCGCGTGTGCCTTGAGAAACTCGACGATTTCGGACAGCTCAGGCGAGGTACTCATGGGGAACTGTCGGCTGCGGCCGGGAGACGGCAAGCATCGCATGCGTTTTTCGCCGAGGTTACTGCGCAATGGTCTAAGGCCCGCTGCTGGCGCGACGCGCCACACACTGAACACTCCGCGCTACACTGAAGCCGCAAACCACCCTGGCGACGTCATGACCCGCAACCACCGCAGCATCGACGACCTGCGCCGACGCATCCCGACCTTCGTCTGCGTGGTCGGATGTCACGACTGCTGCGGGCCGGTGACCGCCGCGTCAGAGGAAATGGCGCGACTGCCGGTCAAGACCGAGGCCGAGCATGATCGCGCGCTGGCTGAACTCAGTTGTCCGCACCTGGGACATCGCGGTTGCGAGGTCTATGCCGAGCGCCCGCTGATCTGTCGCTTGTTCGGCACCACGCCCAACCTGCCCTGCCCCAACGGCCGGCGACCGGTGTACATGATCGATCCGCGTACAGAAGAGGAAATCCACGCGTTTCTGGCGCGCACGCGACAAGTGCTGGTGTGAGGCGTTGGCGATGCCGAAGGTCAGTCTGTGCCCTTCAGCAACTTCGCCGGATAGCCCTCGTCGACCAACGCTGCAATCACCTGCTCCACAGGCAGCGCAGTGCGGATCGCGAGCTGTTTCGCGGCCAGGTCCACGGTTATGGTCGCCTGCGCATCGTGGGCCCTGATCGCTTCGGTCACGGCGCGGACGCAGTGCTGGCAGCTCAAGTTGTCGACCTGCAATTGCATGGCGGTGACTCCGGTTCCTTTGAGCGAGCTTGCCCGACTTCGACTTGCGGCCGATTGCGCCTGGTCAAGCGCCGCATCGTCAGCCCGCGTCTGGCGGCGGTCGGCGACCTTGGCATGCGGGCAGGATCGGAACTGAATCCGATGATGGATGCGGGTGAGCGCTGATGGAAGCGGAATCCAGGGATGGCGCCAAACTGGAGTGGCAGATCGGCATTGGCGGCATGACCTGCGCATCGTGCGTGGCGCGTGTCGAAAAGGCGTTGAACAAGGTCCCCGGGGTGATCCAGGCCAGCGTCAACCTGGCCACCGAATCGGCACATGTGTGCTCGACCACGGCGTTGACCCGCGAGATGCTCGTTGCCGCGGTCGTCGGTGCCGGCTACGAGGCCAACTGGCCGAGCGCGCATCCCGACATCGCCGACGGCCCTGCACCGCAGGAACTGGCGCTTCGGCGCGAACGGAATCACCTGATGATCGCTGCGGCACTCAGCCTGCCGCTGGTGCTGCCGATGCTTGCGCTGCCCTTCGGCGTGCACTGGATGCTGCCGGGCTGGGTGCAATGGCTGTTGGCAACGCCGGTGCAGTTCTGGCTGGGCACGCGCTTCTATCGAGCGGCCTGGGGCGCGCTGAAAGCCCGCAGCGGCAACATGGACTTGCTGGTGGCGATCGGCACCTCGGCGGCCTATGGGTTGAGTGTGTTTCATTTGCTGCTGGGGGAGCGCACTGGCGACGGCTTCTCGCACTCGGGCAGCGCGCCTTTGTATTTCGAGGCCTCCGCCGTGGTGATCACGCTGGTTCTGCTCGGCAAATGGCTGGAAGGCCGCGCCCGCCGGCAAACCACCGATGCGATCCGTGCGCTGCAGGCGCTGCGCCCGGCGACGGCTCGAGTCATCCGCGACGGTGTCGAGCTCGAGCTGCCAATCGCCGCAGTACGCCTCGGCGACAGCGTGCGCGTGCTGCCGGGCGAACGCATTCCGGTCGACGCTCGCGTGCTCGAGGGCCGCAGCCACGTCGACGAATCCTTGTTGACCGGAGAATCGCTGCCGGTCAGCAAGCAGCCCGGCGATCTGGTCACCGGTGGCGCCGTCAATGGCGAAGGCCGGTTGCTGCTCGGCACCCGCGCGATCGGCGCCGAGACGGCATTGGCGCGGATCATCCGCATGGTCGAGGACGCGCAGGCGCAGAAGGCACCGATCCAGCGGGTCGTCGACCGGGTCAGCGCTGTATTCGTGCCGGTGGTTCTGGTGCTGGCACTGCTGACGCTGCTCGGCTGGGGCTTCGCCCGCGGCGACTGGGATCAGGCGCTGCTGAATGCGGTGGCCGTGCTGGTGATCGCATGCCCGTGCGCACTCGGACTGGCGACGCCGACCGCGATCATGGCGGGCACCGGCATGGCCGCGCGGGCCGGCATCCTGTTCAAGGATGCACAGGCGCTGGAAAGCGCGCAGGGCCTGCGCACCGTGGCCTTCGACAAGACCGGGACCTTGACCCTGGGCTTGCCGGTGTTGGCGGAGGTCGTGGTCGTTGGCGATGCTGCCCGCGGCCGTCCAACGGCGGGCGAAACCGCTCCTCCCGATTCCGATCGGGCGCTGTCGATCGCCGCCGCGCTGCAATCCGGCAGCGAGCATCCGCTGGCAAGAGCGGTGCTTGCGATGGCGGCGGCACGCGGCCTGCAGGCGCCGCCCGCGCAATCGCTGCGCGCAGTCGCCGGGCGCGGCATCGAGGGCGTGATCGACGGCGAGCGCTGGCTGCTGGGCAGCGGTCGCTGGATGCAGGAGTCGGGGATTGCCGAATTGCCGCTGGCGGACGCCGTGGCGCGACAGCAGCAGGCGGGCCGCAGCCTGGCCTGGCTGGCGACCGGGGCGGACGGCGGTGTCCGGCTGCAGGCACTGCTGGCCTTCGGCGACCAGCCGCGGCCGGAAGCCGGCGCCGCGGTGCGCGCCTTGAAGTCGCTCGGCATCCGCAGTGTGTTGATCTCCGGCGACCATCGCGCGGCGGCAGACCACCTCGCGCGTCTGGTCGGCATCGAGCCGGCGCAGGTGCATGCGGATGTGCTGCCGCAGCAGAAGGCCGAGGTCGTACGCGCCCTCGTCGCCGAGGCACCGACCGCGATGGTCGGCGACGGCGTCAACGACGCGCCGGCACTGGCGGCGGCAACCGTGGGCTTCGCGATGGGCAGCGGGACCGATGTCGCCATGCACGCCGCCGGCGTGACCCTGATGCGCTCCGATCCGCACCTGATCGCGGACGCCATTCACATCTCGCGGCGGACCACCCGCAAGATCCACCAGAACCTGTTCTGGGCCTTCATCTACAACCTGATCGGCATCCCGCTGGCCGCCGCCGGTCTGCTGAACCCGGTGATCGCCGGCGCCGCGATGGCCTTCTCCAGCGTCAGCGTGGTGGCCAACACCTTGTTGTTGCGCCGCTGGCGGCCGCGTTCAACCTGGAAGCCTCGGTCGACCGAGTAGGTGGATTGGGCGGTACAGTGGAATAGCTCCCTGCTTGTGCCGCTTTCGGCCGAGTACTACCCTGCCAGCAACGTTCTACGAAGCCATGCTGTTCCCTACATGGGCACCGAAGTCACACCGATCAAATCGACCTCTGCCAAGGGCCAGGTCACCATCCCGATCGCCATTCGCCGCAAGCTCGGGATCGAACCGGGCACCAAGATCCGCTTCGTCGAGCGCGATGGGCAAGTCGTCTTGGAAAAGGTCGACTTGAGCCTCGCATCGCTGTGCGGAATGTTCACGGCGACGCGATCCGTGTCTCTTGAAGAGATGGATCGCGCAGTCGCGGAAGGGATGGCGGAGAAGTTTGCGAGGGCGCATTTGCTCAAGGCGTGACAACGAGGGTCGCCAACCTGCGCAGCGCGGGATTGTAGGTTGGGCTAAGGCGCAGCCGTGCCCAACGGCGGCCTACTCCCCCGTGAGCGTTGGTGCCGCAAGCACCTGGTCCGGGTGCGTACCCCAGTTCGGCAAGTACCAGCCACGCCGCGTGCAAGCGGCCAGTGAGCTGTAAGCCCAATCCCATGGCGACGCCACGTAGCCGTGTTTGACCGGGTTGTAGTGGATGTAGTCAAGGTGCCGCGCGAAATCGTCCTCGTCGCGAATTCGATGCTCCCAGTAGCGCCGTTGCCAGATCGCACGTTCGCGCTTGAGGCGTCGGGATCGGCTGACCACTTCCTCCGTGGCCGGCGTGGTCAGACTGAAGTGGCGCTTGATCAGCATCCAGCGTTCGGCGAAGTCGCTGTCGTCGTCTGGAAGTTGCCAGATGCAGTGGAAATGATCAGGCAGCACGACCATCGCAGAAATTTCGAATGGATGCGTGGCGCGAATGGCGCGGAAGGCCGATCGCAAACGAGCGACCTCTGGCGATCCACGCAGGATCGGCTGGCGGTCGAAAGTGACCAGTGTGAAGAAGTAGGTGTTGCCCCGGTGGTCGCGGCGATAGCGCATGAGACATGTGGAACAGGGATGACGGGGAACAAAGCCTGAACTCGCGATGCATCAATGTCAGCCGGCGATGCCTGAAATTCGTGTCGGAGAATTCCTACGGCTGTTGGGCACGGCTGCGCCTCAGCCCAACCTACAATCGCGCACGTAGGTTGGGCCAAAGCGCCGCCGTGCCCAACATCGATTTGCAGCGGATCAGTCCCCGAACAAGATTCGGCGCCCACGCCATCCGGTCGCCAAAGGCCCTAGTCTTCGCGGCTGTCCGTCCGACGTTGCCCAAACCATGCACCCGACAGATTCTGACCGCGACTTTCCCCTGGCCGCCGAACGCGTGCTCGCCGTCACGCCGACGGTGACCGATGTCGATCCGGCGGAGACCGGCGAGTGGCTGGATGCACTGGATGCGGTGGTGCTCGCCGACGGCAAGGAGCGCGCGCAATATCTGTTCGACCGCCTCGCCGATCACGCGTTGACGCGTGGCGTGCAGTCGGCGCGGGCGCGCATCACGCCGTACCGCAACACGATTCCGCTGGCGGCTCAGCCGCCTTACCCGGGCGACCTGGAGCTGGAGGCGCGCCTCGGCGCGGCGATGCGCTGGAACGCCCTCGCCATGGTCGTGCGCGCCAACACCGAAGCCGGCGAACTCGGCGGTCACATCGCCAGCTACGCATCGGCCGCCGACCTGTTCGAGGTCGGTTTCCATCACTTCTTCAAGGCCGCCGGGCATCCGGACGGATCGGATCTGGTCTACTTCCAGCCGCACTCCTCGCCCGGCGTGTATGCGCGCGCGTACCTCGAGGGCTTCCTGCCGGAGGAACGTCTGGCGCGCTATCGGCGCGAGATCGGCGAGCCCGGGCTGTGCTCCTATCCGCATCCGTGGCTGATGCCGGATTTCTGGCAGTTCCCGACCGGATCGATGGGCCTAGGGCCGATCAGCTCGATCTATCAGGCGCGTTTCCTGCGTTACCTCGATCACCGCGGGCTGGCGACGACCGGTGGCCGCCGCGTCTGGGGCTTTTTCGGCGATGGCGAGATGGACGAGCCGGAATCGATCGGCGCACTGTCGCTGGCGGCGCGCGAGCGCCTCGACAACCTGACCTTCGTGATCAACTGCAATCTGCAGCGGCTGGATGGCCCGGTGCGTGGCAACAGCCGCGTCATCGACGAGCTGGAGGCGCTGTTCAACGGCGCCGGCTGGAATGTGATCAAGGTGCTGTGGGGCTCGGACTGGGATGCGCTGTTCGCGCGCGATGCCGGCGGCGAGTTGTTGCGCGCTTTCGCGCACACCGTCGACGGCCAGTTCCAGACCTTCTCGGCGAACGACGGCGCCTACAACCGCGAGCGCTTCTTCGGCCAGAACCCCGAACTGGCGCGGCTGGTGGCCGATTTGTCCGACGGCGACATCGACCGCCTGAAGCGCGGTGGCCACGATGCGCGCAAGCTGCACGCCGCTTACGACGCAGCGATCGCCCACCAGGGCCAGCCGACGGTGATCCTGGCCAAGACCATGAAGGGTTTCGGCATGGGCAGCGCCGGTCAGGGGCGGATGACCACGCACCAGCACAAGAAACTCGACGTCGACGAGCTGCGCGCCTTTCGCGATCGCTTCGGGCTGCCGCTCAGCGATGACGATGTCGCCGCACTGCGCTTCTACAAGCCGGCCGCCGACAGTCCCGAGATGCGCTATCTGCATGCCCGCCGCGCCGCGCTCGGCGGCGCGCTGCCGCGGCGCCGGCAGCGCAGCGCAGGCACGCTGGCGGCACCCGCCATCGAGTCCTTCGCCAGGTTCGCGCTGGACGCGGAGGGCAAGCCGATGTCGACCACGATGGCGGTGGTGCGCATGCTCGGCAACCTGCTGAAGGACGCCAACTTCGGCCCGCGCGTGGTGCCGATCGTGGCCGACGAGGCGCGCACTTTCGGCATGGCCAGCCTGTTCCGACAGGTTGGCATCTACTCGCCGTCGGGGCAGATGTACGAGCCGGAGGATCTCGGCTCCATGCTCTACTACCGCGAAGAGCAGTCCGGCCAGATTCTCGAGGAAGGCATCAGCGAGGCGGGCGCGATCAGCTCCTGGATCGCCGCGGCGACCAGCTATTCGACGCACGACTTCGCCATGCTGCCGTTCTACATCTACTACTCGATGTTCGGCTGGCAGCGCGTCGGCGACCTGATCTGGGCGGCCGCGGACCAGCGTGCGCGCGGCTTCCTGCTCGGCGCCACCAGCGGCCGCACCACGCTCGGTGGCGAAGGTTTGCAGCACCAGGACGGTGCCAGCCATCTCGGCTTCGCCGGCGTGCCGAACTGCCGCGCCTGGGATCCGGCATTCGCCTACGAGCTGGCACTGATCGTCGAACGCGGCATCGAGGAGATGCTGGCCGAGCAGAACGACGTCTTCTATTACCTTACGGTCGGCAACGAGAACTACCCGCAGCCGAGCATGCCGGAAGGGGTGCGCGAGGGCGTGCTCAAGGGGATGTACCCGCTTGCCGCCGGTGCGGCAAGCACAGGGAAAATGGAAAAAGGAAAAAGGAAAAAGGGCAAGCGGCCGGTCGTGCAGCTGCTCGCCTCCGGCGCCATCCTGACCCAGGCGCTGGCCGCCGCCGAACGGCTGGGCGAATTCGGCGTCGATGCGCAGGTCTGGAGCGTGACCAGCTGGACCGAGCTGCAGCGCGACGGCATGGACTGCGAACGCCGCGCCCGGGTGGACTTCGACGCTGCGGCACCGCTGGCGTACGTGACGCGGCAACTGGCCGCCAGCAACGGGCCGGTGATCGCTGCCAGCGACTATCTGCGTGCGCTGCCGGAGCTGATCCGGGCCTACGTGCCGCGCCGTTATGTGGTGCTCGGCACCGACGGCTTCGGCCGCAGCGACACCCGTGGCGGACTGCGCGATTTCTTCGAGGTCGATGCCGCGGCGATCGCTTTTGCCGCGCTGAAGGCGCTGGTCGACGACGGCGTGTTTCCTGCCAGCGCGCTGGCCGCCGCCGCCGAACGCCTGGGCTGGGCCGAGCGCAGCCGCGTGGCGCCATGGACGCGCTGAGCAAACGGCATCAGGGTGTGATAATTTGTCACGCCGACTTTCCGCGCGGCCCGCCGGGTCTGCGTCCTGAAGGGGTGTACCGATGTCGAATCTGCTGCGCTTGATGAAGGACCTCGGCGCCGATGCAGCGCTCGCAGACGCCTATCGGGCGGACCCGAAAGGCGTGATCGGGCGCTATCGCCTCAGCGACACGGAGCGCGATGCACTGCTCGATCACGACTACGAGACGATCAAGCAGTTGACCGGACTCAAGGACGGCCAGTTCGCGACCAACAGCACGATCCGTGCTTACGACGCCGGTTCCCGGGGCTGATGAGGCCGCGCCGTGTACCGGGTCGCCCTGCGTCGATTCGCCGCCGCCGCACTGCTGCTCGGTGCGGTCGGCGCCGTTGCCGATCCGCAGCCTGCTGAACCGGCGCTCGCCGAACCCACGCTGGAAGCACGTGTCGATGCCATCGAGCGGATCAACCGGACAGCGCCCTGGCGGGTCTCGGCCGACCTGATCAAGGGTCTGGAATCGGAGCGGGCCGCGCTCAACGAATCGCAGCGCTTCCGCATCGAACTGGTCGAGGCGCGCAATTTTGCGCTGGCCGGCGACTACGCCTCCGGCCTGAAACTCGCCGAATCGCTGCTGGCACGCGAAATCGAGCCCGACCTGCGCATTCGCGCGCTGACGCTGGCGGTCAACATGACCACCAATGTCAGCGACTACGCGCGCGCCTTCCGGTGGATGCAGGAAGGTCTGGCCCTGCTCGATCAGACCGAGACCCCGCAGCCGCGCCTGCTCGGGATGGCCTCGTACCTGTACCTGCGCGTCGGCGAGGAGCACACGGCGCTGGAGTTCGCGCGCCGGGCGCTGCAGGAGGCGCGCCTCGCCGGTAGCGCGCGCGACCAGTGCGTGGCGCTGTCGGATCTGGCCAAGGCACTCGACGAGACCGGCCAGGTGCTGCAGTCCGAAGCGATCAGCCGCGAGCAGATCGAGACCTGCACGCGCGCGGGCGACCCGGTGTTCGTCGCCGATGGTTACAAGGGCGTGGCCAATGTGTTCCTCGCCAGCCAGCAGCACGCGGAGGCGATTCCGTGGCTCACCGACGCCCGCCAGCGCTTCGAGGAAGCCGGATTCACCAACGGTTACCACGAGACCGGCGTCGACCTGGCCACCGCGCTGCTGCACACGGGCGGCTCCCTGCAGCGCGCCCGTGCCTTCATCGACGAGGCCCTGGCGACCTTCGAGGCCCAGCAGAACTGGGCCGAGTTGGCCGATGCGCGGCGCCAGTTGAGCGACATCCTCGAACGCGAGGGGCTCGAAGGCGAGGCGCTGGCGCAGCTGCGGCTGGCACAGGCGGCGCACGAACACCTCGACCGCGAGGCGCGCGAGCGACGCCTCAGCTATCTGCAGATGCAGTTCCAGACCCAGGCCAAGGAGAAGCAGATCGTCGCGCTGGAGGGCGAGCGGGCGATCCAGGCGGCAGAGATCGCGGCGCGTTCGCGGGCGCAATGGTTGCAGGGGCTCGGCATCATGGTGCTGGTCCTGGTCACCGCGCTGCTGGCGTCGGTGCTGCTGCGCACCGTGCACGAGCGCCGGCGCTATCGCGAGCTGTCCGAGCACGACGGCCTGACCGGTCTCTACAACCACCAAAGCACGCTGCGCTTCGGCAGTCGCTTGCTGGCGCACTGCCAGCGCCGGCGGCAGCCGGTCACGGCGATCGTCGCCGACATCGATTACTTCAAGCAGATCAACGATCGCCACGGGCATGCCGTCGGCGACGAGGTGCTGCGCAGTCTGGGCCTGTGGTTGCGCGAGGTGTTTCCGGCGCAGGCCGTGGTCGGGCGCACCGGCGGCGAAGAGTTCACCATGCTGGTCGAGGGCAGCGTCGCGCAAGCGCGTTACCTGGTCGACGATCTGCGGCGACGCATCCTGCCGGTCAGCGCGCTTGGCGAACGCATCGACTACACGCTCAGCTACGGATTGTGCGAGAGCACCGATGCGCAGGCGCCGCTGGAGGACATCCTGCGCAAGGCGGACATGGCGCTTTACCAGGCCAAGCGCGGCGGGCGCAATCGCGTCGTCGAATCGGGCAGCCTGGAGGCGCCGGAGCCGTCCGGGTCCGGCCTGGTGGTGGTCGGCAGCGGCATCCAGCTCGGACGCCACCTGAGTCCGCGCGGACTGTCGGAGATCCAGGAGGCCGAGCGCGTGCTGGCGGTGACCGATGGCGCCGCCTTCGGCATGCTCGCCGAGATGCGTCCGGACCTGATCGACCTGCGCATCCATTACGCGCCGGGCAAGGACCGCCGCCAGACCTATCGCGAGATGGAAGCCGCGATCCTGACCGAAGTACGCACCGGCAAGCGCGTCTGCGCGGTGTTTTACGGCCACCCCGGCGTGTTCGCCGATGTGCCGCATGCGGTGGTGCGCAAGGCACGCGAAGCTGGCTACAGTGCTCGGATGGAGCCGGGCATCTCGTCGGAGGCCTGCCTGTACGCCGATCTCGGCATCGACCCCGGGCGCAGCGGCGTGCTGTCGATCGAGGCGACGCAGTTCCTGCTGGAAGAGCGCCAGATCGACACACGCAGCCTGCTGCTGCTGTGGCAGGTCGCATTGACCGGGGACATCGCCTGCACCCGCTTTCATGCCGAGCCGGCCGAGATCGCGAAACTGGTCGAGCGCCTGTTGCAGGACTATCCCGCCGACCACGAGGTCATCCTTTACGAAGCCGCGCGGCTCTCGATCGAACCCTTCCGCGCCGACCGCCTGCCGCTGTGCGAACTCGCGGCCGCGCACTACGAGGAATACACGACGCTGGTGATCCCGCCCTACGCGCCGCGCGCGCCCGACCCGGCCGAACGCCTGCTGCAGGCGATGCGGGCGGCGGGCGGTTGAGCCACCGCCGCAGGCACGATCGTCGAGCCGTGCCGATCCTGACACAGCACACTAGTGTGGTGTCCCAGAAGTAACTTGAAGAAATTTCCGATGGATTTCGGCCCGAGGCAAGGCGCGAGAAGGAGTCATAGCAGGGCTATGGCGACGACGAGCAACGCAGCATTCGGGTCGAAAGACACGGAAATAATTCGAGGTACTTTTGGGACACCACACTAGAATGCCGGGCTGACCCAAACACAGTGAACGCCCTCATGTCCCTTTCCATGCACGCAGCATCGGTAACCGTGTTCAAGCAGATGCTCACCAGCCTCGGCGACATTCTCGACAAGGCCGCTGCACACTCGGCGGCGAAGAAGATCGACCCGGCCGTACTGCTGCACAGCCGCCTTTTCCCCGACATGCTGCCGCTATTGCGTCAGGTGCAGATCGCCTGCGACTTCGCCAAGGGGGTGTCCTGCCGCCTGGCCGGCGCCGAACTGCCCACGCACGAAGACAACGAACAGAGCTTCGACGATCTGCAGCATCGCATCGCCCGAACCCTTGCGGTGATCGAGAACCTGGCGCCGGCGCAGTTCGAGGGCAGCGAGCAGCGCGTGATCGTGCTGCGTCCGGGCACGCCCAAGGAACGCACGCTGGACGGCCAGAGCTACCTGCTCGCCTATGGCCTTCCGCAGTTCTTCTTCCACGTCAACATGAGCTACGCGCTGCTGCGCCACAACGGTCTGGAGATCGGCAAGAAGGACTACATGGGCGCCTACTGAGCGCTCCGCCGCGGGTTGGCCGCGGCTGCGCCAGACATGCCTGGGCTAGTTCACGGGACGCTCGCGGTTGGCGGCGCCGTCGCTGGCGGCGATGCGCTCACCTGTGGCAGCAACCAGATGCCGTGGTGGCCACGTTCGCCGATGGCGTCGCCAAGGGTCAAGCCCGGCGACATGCTGCTTTCCGGCATGTCGCGCGCCTTGCAACTGTCGACATCGGCACCGGTACAGATCCAGGCGCTGCCGCCGAGGCCCATGATTTCAAGGCTGTACGGCTGGTAGTCGATCAGGTGGTGGCCCATGAAGCGATGCTCTGGATCCCAAGGCGCGCTTTCCTGGATGCGCGTGTGGAAGTTGCCCGCCAATACCAGCGCGTGAGCTTCCGGTTCGGCATCGAGCGCCGCGGCGATGCGTTCGGCCATCGCCTGGTCACGCGCAGCGCCGCCTGAATCTACGACTGGATCCGCATCGAACGCAAGCACCTTCAGCGGCGCCTTGAGCGCCAACGCGCGCAACCGGTCGAGCAACTCGACCATCGCTTCGCTGCTGCGCCCGTCCTGGTAACTGCGCGTCCAGAACTCGCCCGTCAGCAGTTCGCTGCGGTCCTCGAGCGTGCCCGCGCTGTCGAGATAGCGGTCGATGCGTGCCTGTTCCTTGCGCCAGATCTCCAGCCCGACGATCAGCGGTCGCTCCGCGTCCGCCAGCTGCTGCGCCAGATCGGCCAGCGCGCGCGGCACCTCGCGGGTTCCGTGCATTTCGCCCACCAGCACCAGACGACGGTCGGCCACCTGCTCGGCGATTGCCGCCATGTCCGCGTTCGTGTCCGCCCAGGCAGCTGCAGAAAGCGTCGCCAGCGCACACGCCAGCACACCAGATCGAAGCAGGTTCATGGGCAGCCACCGAGATCAACATGGATATTCGTGGAGTCGCGAGCGCCGCGGAAGTTCCCGGAATCACGTGCGGGTGATCGCAGGAGCCATGGGCCGCGACTTGGCGACGCGTGTACGATGAGCCACTCGCGCGCCAACCTGGTGTGGTGTCATGAATAACGCCGCACCCATCGATCCGGAGTCCTGAATGGCCTCAGACGCATCCCTCGAAACCACCATCGATCTGGTCGACCGCAGCCGGACCGGCGACGAAGCGGCGCGCAACCGACTGCTCCAGCGTTACTTGCCGCTGTTGACGCGCTGGGCGCACGGGCGCCTGCCGCACAGCGCCCGCGACCTGTCGGAAACCGCGGATCTGGTTCAGGTGACCCTGCTGCGTGCGTTTCAGAACCTGCCGGCGTTTGATGTTCAGGGACCCGGAGCTTTCTTCGGCTATCTGAGACACATCATGACCAATTTGCTGCGCGACGAGATGCGCCGCGTCGGCCGTCGGCCGCTGATGGCCGAACTCGATGAACGCCTTGAAGAACCCGAACCGACGCCGCTGGCCAGCAGCATCACCTTCGAGACCTTGAAGGCTTACGAATTGGCGCTGGCACGCATGGATCCGGAGCAGCGCGAACTGGTCGTCATGCGCGTCGAACTCGGCATGCCGCACGACGAGATCGCCACGCTGACCGGTAGCCCGAGCGCGAATGCCGCGCGCATGCGCGTCGCCCGTGCGCTGGCGGACCTGGCGCGACACATGAGCGCGTTCAAACCGGATTGAGGATGGGAGGTGAAGGTGACGGTGGCCATTTGCGCGCAGAAAGGGCGGGGCAGGGGGCAGGGGGCAGGGGCCCAGCCCAACCTCGCTCTGCCATTGCGC
>CALEZI010000180.1 GCA_937928755.1 uncultured Rhodanobacteraceae bacterium
GTGACCTACTTCCGTGTGTTCTTTGCGCGAATAAGCGCACCGACAGGGGCGACCGTGACTCTCCCCGAGCGAGCGACTCGGCGCCGCACCGGGACAGGTTCCGGAACTCGCGTCGAAACCGCGTCGGTCGGTTGCTTCCAGCACTGCCTCTTCACGCAGGATGAATTTGTGCAACACAAGCTGCCCAAAGGTTGCCGTGTGTTAACGTCCAACCGCCCCGCCGGGTAACCAATAGTTACCCGGTACTGTTCGAAAGCGCCGCAGCAATCGCTCCGGGAGGTCATGTGCAGCAGACATCGGACCACAGTGCAGGCGGCTCTGGCGCATCGAGATGGCGACGCATGTCGACGGCAGCATGGCTGCTCGTCGGCCTGCTTGTGGGCGTGCCCGGCATGGCGCAGACCTTCAATGGTACGGGCACCGGGCCGATCCCCGATGCCACCGTGACCGGGACTTTCGGCGCACCGCTGAACGTCAGTTTTGCGGTCAGTGGCATCGGTGGCAGTCTGACCAACATCTCGTTGTCGACCACCCTGACGCATACCTGGATCGGCGATCTGGAAGTGGTTCTGGCGCCGCCCGGCGTGACCCCGGGCAATGTCGGCAGCTTCGTCATCTTCAGCCGCGTGGGTGCCACCGACGCCGGCGCGATCGGCGACAGTTCCAACCTTGGCGGCACCTATGTGTTCGCCAATTCCGCGGTCAACAACATCTGGTCGGTCGCGAACGGGCTTGGCGACAACGACGTGATTCCGGCCGGCTCCTACCGGACGGTGGTGGCCGCACCGTCCGCCATCCCGGCTGCGGTAACCGACTTCACCGCGGCCTTCAGCGGCCTGACGCCGGCGCAGATCAACGGCACCTGGACACTGCGCTTTCGCGACCGCGGGCAAGCGGATGTCGGCACCGTCACTGCCGCCGCCCTGACGTTGACGGCGCCCGCAGCCGGCACCCAGACGCTGACCGTCACGCGCAACGGCACCGGCAGCGGCACTGTCACCAGCAACCCGGCGGGCATCAACTGCGGCGCCACCTGCAGCTTCGCGTTCACCGCCGGGATCGGCGTCGCCCTCTCTGCGGCCGCCGACCCCGGCTCGACCTTTGTCAGTTGGGGCGGCGACTGCAGCGGCAGCGGCGCCTGCAATGTCAGCATGAATCAGGCGCGCAATGTCAGCGCGACCTTCAGCAGCAGTGGCGGTGGCCCTGGCGGCACCTGGATCGATCTCGGACCGGGTCCGGCGCACGACGGGCAGGTCGAGGGCATCACCAACCGCCCGGTGACCGGCGCGGTGAACGCGGTCGCACCGCATCCCACCGATGCCGCGATCCTCTACGCCGGTTCCGTCAACGGCGGCATCTGGCGCACCGCCAACGCGACGGCCGCGACGCCGACGTGGACGCGCCAGACCGATGCACAGACTTCGCAGTCGATCGCCTCGCTGCGCTTCGACCCCACTGATGGAACGCGCCAGACACTGCTGGCCGGCATCGGTCGCGTGTCCAGCCTCGGTCGCGACAGCGGCGCGCTGACCGGGCTGCTGCGCACCACCAACGCTGGCAGCATCTGGACGCCGCTGAGTGGCGGCGGCACGCTGACCGGCCGCGACATCCGCGCCGTCCTGCCACGCGGCGCGGTGCTGCTGGCCGCAGCCACCGATGGTCTGTACCGCTCTGCCAACACCGGCGCCAGCTTCAGCCTGGTCTCCGGCGCGGGCGGCAGCGGCTTGCCCAGCGGCCGTCCCACCGATCTGGTCGGCGACCCCACCAACAACAGCCTGCTGTACACGGTCATGTACGACACGGCCACGGTCGGCGTCTACCGCTCGACCGATACCGGCGCCACCTGGACCAAGGTGTCTGATGCCCCGACCGATGCGCTGCTCGTCGGCGGCGGCCGCGGCATGCTCGCGGTGGGCCAGTCCAGCCAGGTCTTCCTGGCGACGATCGGACTTGACGGCCGTCTGTCCGCAATCGTGCGCTCGGCCAACGGCACCAGCGGCTGGACCAATCTCGGATTTCCGACCACTGTCGAGGAGAACGGCACGTTGTTCGGCGTACATCCCGGTGGTCAGGGATCGATCCATTTGTCGCTGGCCGCCGACCCCACCGACAGCAACATCGTCTACGTCGGCGGCGACCGCCAGCCCTATTTCAGCGAGGCGACCGGGGGTTCCAACTTCTTCCCCAATTCGCTCGGCGCTCTGGACTATTCCGGTCGCTTGTTCCGCGGCAACGCCAGTCAACCGCCGGCAACCCGCTGGGCCCCGCTGACCCACTCCGGCGCCGGCAACAGTTCCTCGCCGCATGCCGATTCGCGCTCGATGGCCTTCGATGCCGCCGGCAACCTGATCGAGGGCGACGACGGCGGCGTCTACAAGCGCAACACGCCGCGCACGACCACCGGCGCCTGGGTCTCGCTGGTCGGCGACCTGCGCGTCAGCGAGTACCACAGCATCGCCTACGACGGCATCGCCGACCGCGTGATCGGCGGTGCGCAGGACACCGGCACCACGCAGCAGCAGAACGCCACGACGACCTTCATCAGCGTGCACACCGGCGATGGCGGCGACACCGCGGTCGACGACATCTCCTCGGCCTCGCTGTCCTCGCGCTACTCCAGCTTCCAGAACTTCGCCGCATTCCGCCGACGCACCTACAACGCGGCCGACGCATTCGTGTCGCAGACTTTTCCCGCGCTGACCCCGCTCGGCGGCAGTCCCCCCATCGACGGCCAGTTCTACACGCCGATCGCGGTCAACCGGGCCAACGGGCTGCGCCTGCTGATTGGTGCGGAAAACGGCGTGTACGAGTCCACCGATCAGGGCGCGACGGTGACCCGGCTGGCGACGACCCGAGTCAACGATACGTCCGGCGATCCCATCGAATACGGCGTTCCCGGCAACAGCGCGTTCATTTACCTGGCGTCCTCCAACAACCTGTTCCTGCGCACTGCCGGCACTGGCGCGCCGACCCTGGTGAACACGCTGGGCGCCTCGACGATTCGCGATGTGGCGGTCGACCCCGCCACGCCGACGCGCCTGTTCGCCCTCAATTCCTCGACCGTGTTCTTCTCGACCACCAGCGGCGGTTCCTACGGCAACGTCACCGGCAACCTAGGCACGTTCTCGCCCGGCGCCCTGCGCAGCATGGTGTACATCCCACGCGCCGCCGGCGACCTGCTGGTGGTCGGCGCCGACCGCGGCACCTACTACGCGCTGTCCAGCAGCGGCTTCAGCACCTGGCAGGCACTCGGTACCGGCCTGCCGAATGTGCCGGTGTACGAGCTCGCCTACCACGCCGGGCGCGATGCGTTGATCGCCGGCACCCTTGGCCGCGGTGCCTGGCGCCTCAACGGCGTCGCCGCCGGCGGCGGCGGCGAGAACATTTTCCGCAACGGCTTCGAGTGATGTCGATGGCCTCCCGCATCCATCCAGCCCGCACCCCATTGCAGGAGCACTGCAGCATGAATCCGCTGGACCATCCGTTGCGCGTTTTCCTGACGGTCCTCGGCCTGTGGTCGCTGACCATTTCCGCGGTCGCTGCGCAGGAACCCGACGCCTTCGTCCCGGTGACACCCGGCGTGCTGGTCGGGACTGCGGATCAGGCGTCGGTCGCGTGGATCGCGGACGACCAGGGACGCGTGGCTGCCATCGATCTCGACGATGGCAGCGTACAGTGGCGGGGGCCAGCCGTGGGCCTGCCGCTGGCCCTGGTCGGCCAGCAACTGGTGGTGCTCGGACGCCCGCCGGGCAGCGGGCGGCTGAGCCTGCTGCTGCTGGATCCGGCCACCGGCGTCAGCCTCGGCGGCATCGTCGGCAATTTGCCGGAAGGCGTGCTCGCCACGCCCGATCCGCAACCGAACCGGCGCTTCTCCGCAAGCGCCGACAGCAGCAGCGGCTCGCTCAGGATTCGCTGGTCCTACGCCGAATGGCCGCTGCGCGGCGCCAAACTCGAACGCGAACCGGGAAGCAGCGACGAGCGCCGTGAATTGGGCGGCGCGGTTCAAGTGGAATTCGCGTCCAACGAGATCGCGGCGATCGACGTTCGCAGCGTTCCAGCCGCGCGGGCGCCAGACCTGAGCGACGACGAGCGCCTCGGCAACCTCGACGGCACGCAGTTTCGTGCCGCCGACGACCTCACGGTGCAGGTGGCGACGCCGGTCGCCGACGAACTGTTCGGTACCCAGTGGCGCTGGTCGCTGCACGAACGTTCATCAGGGCGCGCACTGGGCACGCTGACCCTGCCCTACGCCCACGCGCCGTTCCTGCTGCGCGGCACGCAGTTGCTGTGGCGTTCGGAGCCGTTGACCCGCCTGAAGTCCGCGGACAGCTACGAGACCTTGCCAGCACGGCTGGTCGCCCACGACCTCGGCAGCGGGCGCGAACTGTGGTCGGTGGCGATCATCGATCTCAGCTTCCGTGGCGCGCAGCCGCCCTGATGCGCGTTTCGGCCCATGGCGCTGGCGCCGCGTCAATGTAAGCTAGGGCTTTGCTTGGCGCCACGAGCCGCATGCCCGACAGCAACCCTCAACAACGCCACCTCGCCCAGACCGTAGACAGCCTGCGCGGATTGATAGACGATCCTGCGCTACCGGTCGAGGTCAGGCGCGCGCTCGAGCCCGAATTCGCCGAGATCGAGCGCCTGATCGACAAGCTCGAACAAGGCGAACTGCACGTCGCCGTGTTTGGCCGCGTCAGCGTCGGCAAGTCGGCGCTGCTGAACGCGCTGATCGGCGCGCAGCAGTTCACGGTGGGTGTGCTGCACGGCACGACGTCGACGCGCGAGAGCGCGCGCTGGCAGCGCGTGGGCGATTCCGGCGTACACCTGATCGACACCCCCGGCATCAACGAGATCGACGGCGCCGAGCGCGAGCGACTGGCGCGCCACGTCGCCGGACGCTCGGATCTGGTGATCTTCGTCGTCGACGGCGATCTCACCGCCAGCGAAGCCACCGCACTGCGCGAACTGGTGGCGACCCAGCGGCCACTGCTGCTGGTGCTGAACAAGTCCGATCGCTTCAGCCAGGCCGAGCGCCTGTCGCTGCTGCAGCGACTGCGCGCACATGCGCACGGACTGGTGCGGCCAGAACACGTCATCGCCGCCAGCGCTTTGCCGGCGCAACGTCGCGTGATCCGCATCGCTGCCGATGGCGGCGAGACCGAGTCGATGGAAACGCCGGCACCCGATGTCGGCGAGCTGCGCACCATCATCTACGAGGTACTCGCCAGCGAGGGCAAGACGCTGGCCGCACTGAATGCGGGCCTGTTCGCCGGGCGCTTGAGCGACGAAGTCGGCCGCCGCGTCACCGAGGTGCGCGCCGATGTGGCCGACAAGCTGATCCGCAACTACGCGCTCGGCAAGGGCGTGGCGGTGGGCATGAACCCGGTGCCGCTGGCTGATCTCGCCGCCGCCGCGGGACTCGACATCGCGCTGGTGATGCACCTCGGCCATGTCTACGGCCTGCCGATGACCAAGGTCGAAGCCGGCGAACTGGTGCTCAAGATCGCCGCGCAGATCGCCGTGCTGATGGGCGCAATCTGGGGCGTCAACGTGCTCGCCAGCGCACTCAAGGGCATCAGCATCGGCCTCTCGACCGCGCTCACCGCCGGCGCCCAAGGCGCCCTCGCCTACTTCTCCACCTACCTGACCGGCCGCGCCGCACAGGCCTATCTGGTCAACGGCAAGAGCTGGGGCGAACGCGGCCCGAAAACCGTCGTCGAAGACATCCTCGGCAGCCTCGACCGCGACTCCATCCTGCGCGATGCGCGTGCGGAGATACTGGCGAAGCTGAAGGCATGATTCGGGGAGCCTGGCGGCAGTAGCGGGCTTGCGCGCGATACACGCGGCGTGGTGGACTGCTGGGCGGCGCCGCGCCGACCTTTTCCTCGCTTTCCGCACGCACCATGGTCCATGCCGTCAATCCGTTGAAACTGGCCCACGAGCTGACCGAATTGTGGTCGCCGCGGGTGGTCGCCCAACTCGACGATTCCTTCGTCAAGGTCGCCAAGGTGCACGGCGAATTGCCGTGGCACGCGCACGCCAACGAGGACGAGCTGTTCTACGTGTTGAGTGGTCGCCTGCGGCTGCGCATGCACGCGCAAACGGTGGAGCTCGGCCCCGGCGACGCCTTTGTGGTGCCCAAGGGGGTGATGCACCAGCCGCAGGCGGACGCCGAATGCTGCCTGATGCTGATCGAGCGCAAGAGCACTGCGCACACGGGTGAGGCGACGAGCGCGCTCACTCGCAGTCTCGATGAGCAGTTGCGGCCACTGTGAGCCGTATCCGCCTGCGCGCAGCGCTGCCCGAGGACGCGCCGCTGTTGCGTTCCTGGGACGAGGCCGAACATGTGGTTGCCGCCGATCCGAACGACGACTGGGAATGGGAGTCCGAACTGGCGCGGACGCCCGACTGGCGCGAGCAACTGATGGCGGAGCTGGACGGCCGACCGATCGGATTGGTGCAGATCATCGACCCGGCCCTCGAAGACGGACATTACTGGGGCGATTGCGGGTCGGGCCAACGCGCGATCGACATCTGGATCGGCCCGGCCGACTGCCTGGGACGCGGCTTCGGCACGACCATGATGCAACTGGCGCTGGCGCGCTGCTTCGCCGCACCTGAAGTGCAGGCCGTGCTGATCGATCCGCTTGCCAGCAACATCGCTGCCCAGCGCTTCTATGCGCGACTCGGGTTCCGGTTTGTGGAAGCGCGCCGCTTCGGCGACGACGATTGCCACGTGATGCGCCTTGAACGATGCGATTGGCAGTCCGCGGCCACTCCAGGGACGAATCCGGATGCCCGCCGGGCCGCCGACACCCAACACGACCTCGGAACGTGAGCAATTGATCCGGCAATGGAAGGCGCAGTTCAGGTCGAGCCTGCTGACGCGTCCTGGTCGATTAGGGACCCTCTGAACAAGTCCCGCGACTCGTCATTGCGAGCGCAGCGAAGCAATCCAGGCATTTGATTTTCAGAGCATTTCTGGATTGCCGCGTCGCTTCGCTCCTCGCAATGACGACTTGTTCAGAGGCTCCTCAGGTCACGGTCGAGTAGACAATCGATGAACGCCCGAAGTGCAGGAAGCAGATAGCGCCTGCTGGAGTAGTAGAGAAAAAGCCCGGGCAGCGTCGGTGACCAGTCGGAAAGGACGCGTTTCAATCGCCCGTCCTTCAGAGCGGTTGCGATGCCGTCATCGTCGTAGGCATACAGGATGCCCAGACCCTGGAGCGCAGCGGGCACGACGATGTCCTGGTGGTTGGCGATCACCGGCCCCTCTCCGACGAATTCGGTCTCCCTGCCGCGCTTTTTGAACGCCCATCCAGCGATCTTTCCGCTGCCGGGAAAACGCCAGTTGATGCAATCGTGGTGGTGAAGATCTTCCGGCGTCCTGGGCTCGCCGTGCCTGGCCAGATACTCCGGAGACGCCACTGCCAGAAGTTCGATATCCGGCGTGAGGCGCACGGCGATCATGTCCTTCTGCAGCCGTCCGCCCACCCGGATGCCGGCGTCGAAGCCCTCACCCGCGATATCGGTGAGGCGATCGTCGATGACAATGTCGAGCACCACTTCCGGATGCGCGCGGACGAAGCGACCAAGCCTCGGCGCGATCACCTTCCTGGCGGCCATGCCGAGTGTGTTGATCCGCAGCATTCCGCAGGCGCGGGCACTCGTGCCAACGGCCTGCGCCACGGCATCGTCCATGTCGCGCAGCATCGGGGCGATGCGCGCGTGCAGCCGTTGTCCGGGTTCGGTCGGCGAGACGCTGCGCGTTGTCCGGTTCAGCAGCCGCGCGCCGAGGCGGGACTCGAGCTGGCGAATGATCTGACTGAGGGCGGACCGCGACAGTCCCAGGTGATCGGCTGCCCTGGCGAAGCTGGCGCGCTCGACCACCGCGACGAAAGCCTTGAGTTCGGCAAATTCGGAGCCGCGCATTATGTACTGTTTGCTACATGGACCAGTAAGATCATAAGTGATTTTATTATCTATGCGCTCGGCGCAATCTGGCTCCGTGGACCCAACCGGAGCAACGCCATGAAACAATTGTCCCTCCCCGAGCCGATCTCGGCCTATTTCGCTGCCGACGGCCATGACGGCCACGCTGTCGCCCGCTGCTTCGCCGTGGACGGAATCGTCATCGACGAGGGCAAGACGCACTCGGGGCGTGCCGCGATCGCGGCCTGGAAGGCGGCCACTTCGGCCAGGTACAACCATGCCGCCACGCCCAGATCGCTGGAGAGGCGTGGCGACAAGGTCGTTGTGACGACCGATGTTGCAGGCGACTTCCCGGGCAGCCCGGTGGACCTGCGCTTCCTGTTTACCCTGGAGCGCGGCCTGGTCGCCACGCTGGAGATCACGCCATGAGCTTCGATCTGCGACTTTCCGGCAAGCGAGTCCTGGTCACCGGCGGTGCACGTGGTGTGGGCGCGGCGGTGGTGAAACTGTTGTCGCAGCTCGGCGCACGAATGGTCGCGACCGCGCTCTCGACTCCGGCGCAAACGATCAACGATGTCCATTACGTCGCGGCGGACCTCTCCACAGCCGACGGCGTGCGCACGGCAGCGCAAGCGGCCATCGGCCATCTCGGCGGCGTCGACGTGCTGATCAACGTGGTGGGCGGTTCGTCGGCGCCCGCCGGCGGTTTCGCCGCGCTGGACGATGCGCAATGGGCGCAGGAACTCGACCTCAACCTGATGTCCGCCGTGCGCATGGATCGCGCGCTGCTTCCCGCGATGATCGCGCAAGGATCGGGCGTGATCCTGCACGTCACATCGATCCAGCGCCTGCTGCCGCTACCGGACGCGACGATGGCCTATGCCGCCGCCAAGGCGGCACTGTCGAACTACAGCAAGGCCTTGTCCAGGGAAGTCACGCCGAAGGGTGTCCGCGTGGTCCGCGTCGCGCCGGGCTGGATCGAAACCGAGGCGTCGGTCGCGCTGGTCAAGCGGGTCGCCGCCGAGGCCGGGACGGACTATGCAGGCGGCCAGACGCTGATCATGAATGCGCTGGGCGGGATCCCGTTGGGGCGTCCGGCCAAACCGGATGAAGTGGCCGATCTCATCGCGTTCCTGGTCTCGCCCCGGGCGGCTTCCATCTCGGGCGTCGAGTACACGATCGACGGCGGAACCGTGCCGACCGCGTAGCCACGCCCGGCAGTCTGCGCCGGAAACAGCCCCGCGACCTGGCGTCACGATGTACGAGCCTCGCGGTCTCGCCCTCCAGGATCTCCTGATTCAGCCTTTCACGCGTGCCAGGGATGGCCCGCTTGCCACCCTGATCGCCGGAGCGATGTGCTTTGCCCGCATTTCGCTACCGCGCCTCGGTGGGTCTGGCGCTTTCTTCGGCCAGGCTCGCGGCCGGCCGGGGGCGCGCTTCCGGCGACTCGGTGTCGCCGCCGGCCGCACGCGACGGTGGGCCGGCAATGCCGTATGCGCGAATCTCCCGGGACGCCCTGATGTCGTCGATCTCGACCCGGTTGCGGCCGCCACGCTTGGCCCGATACAGCGCCGCGTCGGCGCGTCCGAGCCAGTGCGACCAGTGCTCTTCCGGACGCAGCAGAGTCGCGCCGATCGACACCGTGACGGCGGCTCCATCGGGCGCCTCGAGCCGCGCCTCGACCGTCGCGCGCAGAGTTTCGGTGAGCGCCCGCAAGCCGGCTGCATCCGTCGCCGGCAGCATCAGCACGAACTCCTCGCCGCCAAAACGGTAGAGCCGGCCCACCCCGCCCAGCAGCTCGCGCAGCAACTCGGCGAAAGCCACCAGCACGCGGTCGCCGGCCTCATGTCCGAAGCGATCGTTGATCCGCTTGAAGTGGTCGAGGTCCATGATCGCCAGCGCCGGCGGCACCGTTGTGCCAGCGCTGGCCAATGTCGCCTGCGACAACTCCAATTCCAGCATGCGACGGTTCCCGGCCCCGGTCAGCGGGTCGATCCAGGCGAGGGTCTCCAGCTTCTGTCGCTGTCGCTCGTAGCGGGTGGCGACGACGTGCGCGAACAGCCCCACCAGGGCCGCCGAGGCGAGGTAGGACACCCGCTCGAAAGTGCCCGCGAGCGCCTCTCCGGCCACCACCATGACCGCCAACAGCGTGCCGGAGCTCAATGCCAGCGCCAGATTTCTCGGCAGCACGAAAAACACGAAGGCGACCGAGGCGTAAGTCCAGAGCAGTCCCACCAGCCCGATCGCCTGCGCCGCCGCCACGCAACCGAGGCAGCAGACGGTGGCCACGATGCGGATGCCCGAATCGCTGCGGCCGCTGAGCAGCGCGTGACTGGCCGGCAGCGCGATACCAAGCACGATCAGCAGATCGAGAAGCCCGATCGCCAGTTCGCCCACCGCGAAGCGGTAGATCGAGAAAGGCAGGATCCAGACGACGGCAAAACAGACGCACAGCGTCGTGATGGTCAGGCGCAGGTCGCCGCGCAGGCGGTCGCGGATGCGTTTGACCCACCGTCCGCCAGGCGCCATCCAGTTCCTGTCCACGCCCTGTTCGGCCCCCCCCCGAGACATCGGCATCTTAAGCCATCGTCGGTGCACGGCGGTAGACGAACGCGACGACGGGAACGGACTGCGCAGGGAGGTCAGTCAACCTCGTCCGAAACGCACCTGCATTGATGCCACGCCGAAGTACGGCGCGTGGTGGAAACCGCCAGGCGGCGCTGAACCCACACCTGCTCCGGGCGAATGCGCCAGCGCTCTGCGACAGCGCGAGTCCTCAGCGCAATTCTTCCCCGTTGTAGACGCAGCGAATCCGGATCTCCGGTTTTGTCTCGACATTCCACTTGCAGTTGTCGATCGCTTGCTGTCGCGTGTAAAACTCGGCATCAGGTCCGGACACGAGGCGGCCATCGAAATACAGCTGATATCCGCGAGGCGTTTCAGCTGGGACGGACGCAGCGCCCGTTTGGGTGGGTTCGCATTGAGCGAGGTCGTGCATCCGGCGCGCATGCTTTTCGTCCGCTTCGGCACGCCGGCCGCCCATGCACCAGCGCAAGTGCGCGTCGTAGTCGCTGTGCCAATCGGGACCACTGTAGCCGCAGCCCCGGGCCAGGTTTTCGCTCTGCTCGCCCACCGCCATGCGCGCATATTGGCTGCACGGCACGATGTCCTGATCGGTGCGCGGCGGTGGCGCGGATTGGAACTCGTAAGCGTAGAAGACATCGCCCATGCCGCTTTCGCCAGCGACGTTCATCCACATTGTCAGTGTCTGGCCATCGCGCCCGTCAGGCACCGCGTCGAGCCGAATTTCGCGTTCATTGGAACGCGCCAGATTCGGATCGGACAGAAAACCCTTCAGTTCGACCCCGCCGACCGCGCTCTGCGAGCCGAAATAGAAGAATGCGGAACCGCCGCCGTAGTAGGGCACGGCATCGGAATCCCGGGTGATCGAGACTTTGGCGATGAGTGGCGTACCCGGCTGCAGGCGCTGCACGGATTGCGAGAACTGCCAGCGGATCGTCGTGTTGGCTCGCTCGCCGCCCTTGACCCTGCCCTCGCCGGAGCAATCGGCATAGCCCTGCGAAAACTGGGCCGAGCCGTCGGCCAGTTCGACCGTTTTCCCCGGGTAACAGGCAGACTCGCTGATCGGCGACTTGTTGATCGTCACCTCGGTCAACACCCAAGCCCCAGAAGCCCAGGACGGCAGCGGCGCCATCGCTAGCAAACCCAAGAGCGCGGCACGAAAGCACATGCTACACCTCCAATTTCGGGCTGCGGCCAGACCGCCTGCGACGCCTCGCACGGGGTCACGGCTTGGCTTGAGGATGGCCCGAGCCTGCGCGGTCCTGTTTGCGTTTGGTCAAGGCCATGAGTTCGCTGCAGGCTCGAGCGAGCGGGCGCTGGTCGTTTCGACGCACCACGCCTGGGTCTTCAGTCCAGTGGCTGGCCGATGCGCAGCAGATTGCCGTCGGCGTCGATCAGCGCGAACTCGCGCAAGCCCCACGGTTTGTCCTCCAGACGCTCGATCCGCGGGATGCCCTGCCTTGCAAGTCCGGCGGCGCTGAAGGCTTGATACCAGTCCGCCACCTCGCTGACGCGCAGATAGCAGCCGGCGCTGGACGTCGCGGGATCGAGAGTGGCGTGGCGGAAGAAGTGCAGCTCGATCGGGCCGCGACGAAAGATGGCGTAGTCGGCGCTGTGCTCATGCGCCTCGCCCTCGAATCCGAGCGCGCGGTAGAAGGCCTCGGTGGCCTGGATCGAGCGGCTGGGCAGGATCGGAATCGCGATGTCGAGGCATTCCATGGCGTCACTCGCAGCCGTGGGAGAGTTCGGGACACGTATACGATGGTGCCGAAGCTGCCCGAGGACCATACCCATTCCGGACATTGCACGAACCCGTCTGGTAAAGAATCCTCAGGTCCACTCCGACCGTACCCATGGCTCGCGTAGTCTCCGACGCAGGATCAAGGAGACCTGCATGCTCCGACTTGGCGTGGTGGCGCTCGTCGCTGCATTGAGTATCTGGCTGTCGCCGACCCTGCAGGCGCAGGAGGACCGGGTTGCCGCCATTCTGCGCGACGCCGTCGCACAGCCTGAGGCAGCGCTCGAAGCGCTGGTCGCGCTGCGCGACGAACCGGCGCCGGAAGGCCATCGGGCGCGCATCGGCATGCAGCGCGTACTCATGCTGCAGAAGCGCTTCGACGAGGCGCTGGCGCTGTCCGACGAGTTGCTCGCCGATGCCACGCTGGCGCCCGCGCAGAAGATCGCCGCGGTGAGCGCGCGGCTGGCGCTGATGCAGGCCACGCGCCAGTGGAACGATGAGGAGCGGATCATCGCGATGGTTGGCGACGATCTGATCGCCGCGGCGGACGCGGAAACGGCGGCGCGCTATTACCAGGAGCTCGGTGCGCTGCGCACCACGCAGATGCGCCTGCCCGAGGCCGAAAGCGCCTTCCTCAGCGGCATCGACATCGTCGGCGAGCCTCTGCGCGAGCGCCATGTGCTGCTGCACCGCACGCTCGGCGTTGTGTACGCCCAGCAGGGGCGATTTGCCGACGCCATCGAACAGATGCGCAAGGCCGAGCAGTACATGGCCGAACTCGGCATGCCGGACGATTTCGCGCTGCTGCGCAATTTCGGCGGCCTGTACCTCTACATGGAGGAGCATGCCAAGGCCATCGAGTATCTCGCCCGCGCCGAGCAGGTGTTCAAGGCAAATCCAACGCCTGATCCGCCGACACTGATCAGTCTGTTTTCGACCCACGCCGGCGCTCTTGCGGCTGCCGGGCGCTACGCCGATGCGCACGCCAAGTTCGATGAGGGCTTGAGCTACGCGCGAGCGAACGGCATCGAAAGCCCCGGGCTACTCAACAATCAGGGGTTTCTGTTCCGCAAGGAAGGACGCCACCGGGAAGCGCTGGCCAACTTCGAACGCGCGCTTGAGGTTTCGAAGGCCAATCCCGACCCGAGCACATCCGGTGTTTTCGAGAAGAACATCGGCGAATCGCTGCTGGCGCTCGGCGAGAAGGCGCGCGCCGCGGAATTCTTGCTGCTCGCCGAACAGTTGCAACGCGAGCACTCGCCGGTCGTCAAGCGACTGGAACTGCTGCCGTTATTGATCCAGGTGCTCGACGAGACAGATCGACCACGCGAGGCACTGGAATTCATGCGCGAGTACAAGCGCTTGAATGACGAGGTCGTCAACAGCGAGTCCAAGGAACGCATCGCCAAGCTCGAATCCGTCGTTGCCCTCGAGCGCCAGGCACGCGAACTGGCCAGCAGCGAACAGCAGCGCGCAGTGCAGACGGCGGAAAACGACGTGTTGCGCGCGCAGCAGCAGCGCCAGAGACTGATCATCGGCGGCATTCTCGTCAGCATGCTCGCCCTCAGCATCATCTTGGGGCTGCTGGTGCGCGACCGGCGCTTCAAGGCGATGGCGCACCGCGAACTGGAGTCGCGCAATGCGCGCATCGAGGCGCAACGGATCGACCTGGAAAAGCTCAATGACGCGCTGCGTCGGCAAAGCCGCGAAGACGCCCTGACCGGCCTCAACAACCGCTATTTCCTCACCGACTTCATGGCCGCCGCGCACACGCTGGGTACCGCGCAAGAGCGACCGGTGCAGTCGATGTTGTTGATCATGGCCGATCTGGATCACTTCAAGCGCATCAACGACGAGCACGGGCATCTGTCCGGCGACAAGGTGCTGGTGGCCTTCGCCAGCGTGCTGCGCAGTGTGCAGAGCGAGCGCGATGTGCTGGTGCGCTGGGGCGGAGAAGAGTTCATCTGGCTTTGCCTCGGTGCAGGTGCGGCCGACGGCCAGGCGCAATGCGAACGCCTGCGCGCAGCGTTGAATGATGTCGACATACGCGGCGACAACGGTCAGCGCATCCGGGTGACCGCTTCGCTGGGTTTCGTGGCCATCCCGATCTGGCCCGGCATCGAATGCCCGTGGGAGGTTGTCCTGCGCCTTGCCGACAACGCCATCTACAAATCCAAGGCCGAAGGTCGCGACCGCTGGACTGGATATCGAGGCCTCAAACCGCCGTTGCGGATTGCCGCCGATACGCAGACCGACGCACTCGAAAACGGCGGCCATGTCGAGTGCGTGCGCATGCCGGATGGCAAAGGTTAGTCAGCATTGCTACACCGGCCGTGGATGATGGCGAAGGGATTTGCGTCGAGGGCAAGACGCGAGGAGGAATGGTGTTCCATTCCGACGACGAGCAACCTTGCCATCGGCGCAGAGACCGAGCCAGCGCCGCGAAGCGAAAAGATGCAAGCGACAGTCTGCGTCGGAAGCCGAAGAGATGACATCGAGTGACGGTCGTTGAAGCGGCCGTCGGTACGCCCTTGCTTCGGCTCCTGGTGTGCAGACTTGTCTCGACGCCCTTGCTTTGGCTCCTGGTGGGTCCAGACTTGTCTGGACGCTTTCTCTTTGAAAGCAAGAGCGT
>CALEZI010000181.1 GCA_937928755.1 uncultured Rhodanobacteraceae bacterium
ACTCTCCAGCTGGAGGACTGCGCCTTCTCACGGCGCACTTCAGAGGGTCCTTAGCTTGGACAAAGCACAACAAACGACAACGGAAAGGACAAGGTGCGAACGCCAATGACGCCTCTTCGATGCGCGAAGTTGCGCGCCAAGGCGCCCGGGACCTCATCACCTACCCGGTAATCACCCGCACGCTGACCCCCGGCAAGTCATGCAAGGGTACGTGTCCAAGCAGCTGCGAAGGTGCCGTAAAGCCCTCGGGCAGGTCGCCGGCAACACTGCGTTCGACCGCGGCCAGCGCGGCGAGCACGGTGAAATCATAGGGGTCGGGTCCTTCGACGACCGCGCGCACGCGTGCGCCGATCTCGTTGACCACTTCACCGTACAGCCAGCTCTTGCGCTTGGCGCGCAGCGCCGCCCTGGGGCCATCGGGAACGCGGGCGACCCAGCGTTGCAGCAGGCTGTGCAGGAAACCACTCTGGAACAACGCGCGGTTCTTCAGGATGAATCGCAGGATCACCGGTACTGCGGCATAACTCTGGATGTGCGGGATTCCGGTCGACAGCCCGGCGCTCAACACGTCGGCACGCCAGGGAAACAGTACCGCGCGCTTTTCGCCGCCGGGACCGAAATCGATGCTGCGCGACTCGCTGGCGGGTTCGGCCGCCGCCAGTTGCCCGGCGCGGCGCACAAAACCGTTCTGCTGCAAACTCTCCATCAGCGTGGCCAGCGTGCCATGCGAGGCGCTGTTCCCGGCGCAAAAGGCCAAGGTCAAAGTCACCGCGTCAGGCTGGCGTTCCTTGAGATAAGCCGCCAGGCAGTCGCTCGGCAGGATGCCGAACCCTACCCCGGGCATCAGCATCACGCCGGTCTCGCGGGCGCGTTCGTCGAGACGCTGCAGGATGCGGTGATCGGCAATCTCGCCGGCAATGTCCAGATAATGCGCACCCGTCCGCAAACACGCCTGCGCCAGCGTCGAAGCCGTCAACGAAAACGGTCCAGCGCAGTTGAGCACCAGGCGAACCCCGCTCAAGCCGCGGTCGATGGTGTCGCGTTCGCCCATGTCGAACACCCGGAAGGAGGTGCCGAGCTGTTGCGCCAGCGCCGCCAGTCGGTCCTGGTCGCGCCCGGCCAGGATCACGTTGTGACCGCGCGCCCGTGCCTCACGGGCAATCAGACCGCCAGTGAATCCGGTCGCGCCGTACAACAACCAACTCGGTTTGAAGCGCGGCTGCATCAGCTACTCCTGCGGGGCCTGACATCGACGATGGATCGGTTCACGCCGCGACGGCGTCAGTGACGGGCTCGGGTGCGCCGGGTGCTCCCCGGTTGGCGTAGTGCTCATGGATGATGCTGGCCATGCTCGCGGTGAGCTTCTTGCCGGTCGGGATATGCAGGAACTCGTTCGGTCCATGCGCATTGGACTTCGGCCCCAGCAGTCCGGTCACCACGAACTGCGCGTCCGGGAAGCGCTCCTGCAGCATGGCCATGAACGGAATCGTGCCGCCTTCGCCCATCGCCGCGGCGCGCGGGCCGAAGTAGCGCCGCGATGCGTCATTGACGCTCTGTCGCAGCCATTCTGCGGTAGCCGGTGCTGCCCAGCCGCTGGCCGACTTCTCTACCTCGAACTCGACCCGCGACCCATACGGCGGATCGTTCTCGAGTACTTGCTTGAGCAGCTTCGATGCGCGCTCGCCGTCCAGCGTCGGCGGCAGGCGAATCGACAACTTCACCGAGGTCTGCGGACGCAGCACGTTGCCGGCGTCCATCAGCGACGGCAAACCATCGGCGCCGGTTACCGACAGCGTTGGTCGCCAGGTTCGATTGAGCACCAGGTCGGCCAGATCCTGTCCCATCGGCTGCATGCCGGGCAGGAACGGAAACTTGTCGTAAATCGCCGTGCCCAGCACCTGCGACGCTTCGCTGGCCTGCTCGATGCGCTCGCTCGGGATGTCGACATAAAGGGGGTCGATGCGAATGCGTCCGGTGACCGGATCCTCGATGCGATCGAGCAACTGCCTGAGCACGCGGAAAGAACTCGGCACGACACCGCTGGCATCGCCGGAATGCACGCCCTCCTCGAGCACGCGCACGCGCAAGGTGCCACCGGCAAGGCCGCGCAGACTGGTGGTCAACCACAACTGGTCGTAATTGCCGCAGCCGGAGTCGAGGCAAACGACCAGACTCGGCGTGCCGATACGGTTGGCCAGATAGTTGATGTAGAACGGCAAATCGTAGCTGCCGGATTCCTCACAGCCTTCGATAAGCACCACGCAGCGCGCGTGATCGAGCCCACGATCCCTGAGCGCCATGATTGCAGTCAACGAGGCGAAAGTGGCGTATCCGTCGTCGGCACCACCTCGGCCGTAGAGCTTGTCGCCGGCCAGCACTGGTTTCCACGGCGCCAGATCGACATTCCAGCCGACCATTTCCGGCTGCTTGTCCATATGCCCGTAGAGCAACACGGTGTCATCGCCCTTGCCGGGAATCTCGATGAACAACAGCGGCGTGCGTCCGGGCAACTGGATGCGTTCCACCTGCATGCCGGCGATCGGTTGATCGCGCACCCAGGATTCGATCAGGCTCATCGCCTCTTCCATGTAACCGTGCTCGGACCACATCGGGTCGAACATCGGCGACTTGTTGGGAATCTTGATGTAGGTGCTGAGCTGCGGAACGATTTCGCGGTCCCACTTCTCGGACACGAAGTCCATCACCTTTTTGTCCATCACCTTTTCGGTCTGCGACACAGATGACTCCTTGCAACGCGGTGGCCGTGAACGACGGCGGCCAGGAAGCTTGGAGTCTACCTGCTGTCGGATTTTTCCTACACGTCGTCGCGTCGGATTCCGACATGCCGACGCGCAATTCGCTGGACGCGTCGCCGCGCATCGGTCGCTAGTTTGGGCATCACCTGAGCGGCATCCGGTCGCCCAGCGTCCACCCTGAACCTGCAAGGAAAATCGTCATGAACTTTCTGAAATCTCTGTTGCTGGCCCTGGCCATGTCCCTGTCCATTTCGGCCTTCGCTGGCGAACCGATCAACATCAACACCGCGGACGCCGCTGCGATCGCCGCCAGCCTCAACGGGATCGGCGCATCCAAGGCGCGCGCCATCGTTGATTACCGCGAAAAACACGGCCCGTTCAGGAGCGCCGACGAACTGGTCAACGTCAAGGGCGTCGGCCTGAAGACGGTCGAAAAGAACCGGGACCTGATCCGCACCAGCACCGCCGCTCCGGCCAAACCCGCCAAACCGGCGTGACCCGCAGGCGCCCGGCGCGCGATCGACTCCCCAGGGTCGCGCGCCGGGCGACAGGAGACCGCTCAGTCAGCGGCGTCAAGGACGACACGGCCGGGCTTGCCCGGCCTTCTGCCGTTTGCGACAGCGACGCGCAGATCGCGACCGCCAATGCGTCAGCGGTCGCGACGTTCACGTCGCTCCTACCCATTTGCGATACTGCGCGCCCCAGCGCAAATCGCCATCCATGATCCTGCCGCGCTATCGAATCGCTGCGTCGACCGTCCCCGGGGCGGGCAAGGGCCTGTTCCTCGATGAGGCGGTTGCGGCCGGCAGCATTGTTGTCGCCCCGGACGCCATTCCCCGCATTTACACGATCGAAGAACTGATGGCGCTGCCGGATGCGCACAGCCTGCTGCCGGCCACGGTGCGCTGGTTCGAGGATCGCTATACGGCAACGCCGGAGTGGCCTGACGAGTGCTACATCAATCACAGTTTTGAACCGAGCGGCCTTTGGCACCTCGGCTTCGTGTTTGCACGCACCGGGATGGCGGCGGGAAGCGAAATCACGGTCGACTACCGCCACCTGCTCGGCGAAGGCCAGCAGGAAGCGTTCCGCGACAGCGTTACTGGTGCTGAGATCGTCGGCCTGCCCTGGCGCGACAGTCTGCTGATGACCAGTACCGAACTGGCGCAGATCCTGGCCAGGCGTTAGCGGCGCATGCGTATCACACCCATCCCACCGCACCTGCAAACACTGTCGCCCTGGCGCAACGGTGCCGGCACCACGCGCGAGGTCGTGCGCAGCGGTCCGCAAGACGATTTCCTGTGGCGTGCCAGCATTGCCCGCGTGGACGCCAGCGCGCCGTTTTCGGCGTATCCCGGGCACCGGCGCTGGAGTTGCCTGCTCGACGGCGGACCGCTGCACCTGCAGTTTTCCGACGGCGCGAGGCTGACGCTGGAACCGCGAATGCGCGCGCACGCGTACCTCGGCCATCCTGCACCGATGGGCGTGCTCGAAGGCGAGTTCGCGATCGTTTTCAACGTCATTGCCGCCCAGAGCGGGGTCGAGGTGCAGGTATTGCCGCGACCGCTGGTGGGCAGCATGCTGCTGTTCGACCAGCTCCACACGGACTGGCTGATCTACCTGATCAGTGGCGAAGCGACCCTGCGTCTCGGCGAACAGCGCCACTGGCTCGGAGAGCAGCACGCGCTGTTGCTGCACGGCGATGGCGACGGCAATCGCGCGGTCCTGGAAGGCGGCGGCGAAGTGATGCTGGTCAAGATCGTCAACCCGAATTGAGCATTCCCAATCGGGCAAGTGCTTGCCCGTGCGCCGGTCACGCGCGCAGCCAGCGGATCATGTGCGGATACGGCGCTACGCCAGCGGCGGCGGCGGCGTCGCCCGTCAGCGTCATGCCAGCTCGCACCAGCCCATGGCAACCGGGATAAACGCCCATCGAAAACGTGGCGATCAAGCCTGCCGAGTTGCCGCGATAACCGCCGTCATGGAACAACAACGTCAGCGGCAATCGCAGATGGGTCAACGCCGCGAATGCCCAGGCGGTCGCCTCCGCCTCGCCGGCGTGCGCCGAGGTTGGCGCATCGACCAGGTCGTCGTTCAACTGGCAGCGCTGTGCTGCCGGAATCGTCGCAATGTGACCGGCTTCGTGCAACAGATCTCCCGGCCAGCGCAGCGCCGCGGCATCGTAGACCAGTCCCCCCGCGGCGATTTGCAGACCGGGCAAGAAGGCATCGACCGGAACCACGCCGGCCCGCACCGGAATTCCGATGCGGTCGAGGAAATCGACGATGGTCCCGATGGCTTCAGACATGCGCCCCAACTCCGCGGAGTTCGCAGACTTACGGTGTCAGGACAGCGTTCGCGTCGCGTGCGAAACGCATGCTGCCGCGGCCTTCGCTCAGTTCGAGGATCAGCCAGCTTCCCCGCAACATCAACGAACCACCGATCGCAAGTTGCGCCAGGAACTCGCGATCCTGGCTGTCCTCGGGACAGCCCATCTTGGTCAATCCGATCGGTCCGATCGCGAGCGTCCCCGCGGCGAGCTGGTATTCGCTCCGTCCGCGATTGCAGTCGGCTTGCACCAGTATCGTCCCGGCATCGGCAAAGTCGATCCGATAGCGCGCCGGATCGGCGGCAGCGAGGGTCTGCGTGCCTGACGTGGTGCCGATCCAGTACCACACGCCCAGATGCGTCGCGGCGGCGGCAGCCGTATCGTTTGCCGCGTGCTCCGCTGGCGATACGGGTGCCGGTGCCGGTGCGTTGCTGCAGCCTGCGCACAAGGACAACGCAAGCACCCACAAAAGCGGTGTCGATCTCATGAACCATCTCCAGGGCAACGTTGGCGAGGAGTCTGGCAAGATCGACGCCACAAGGGAATCACGACGGACTCCCGCTGATTCGATCGAACCTCAACGACGGCGCGATTTCAGCTCGCTCTTCAGGCCCACGCGCAGCGCTTCGCCCTCGACGGTGGAACCATTCAGCGCCGCAATCGCCTTGCGCGCTTCGTGGCCTTCCATTTCCAGTTCCGCGAAGCCGCGGCACTCGCCGGAAAACAAATCGCGCGACATCTTCAGGTTACGAACCCGACCGTGGGCAGTGAACATCTCGGTCAGGGCTTGCTCGGTCATCTTGCGCGGTAAACCGCGCACACTCAAAGTCAGCATCAGGAAAACTCCAGATGGGGGCGTCGGCTCCGTGGAGACCGCGCCAGGAAAGACAGAAACGACTCGGGCAGGCCGTAGCCTGCCCGAGCGTCTGAAACGGGCGAACTGCGATCGGCGCGGGGCCGACCGCCGCTACAACCTTACAGCGGCTGAACCTGGTCAGCCTGCAGGCCCTTCGGGCCCTTGGTCACGAGGAAGCTGACTTTCTGGCCTTCCTGCAGCGACTTGAAGCCCGAACCCTGGATGGCACGGAAGTGGACGAACACGTCGTCACCGTCCGCACGGCTCAGGAAGCCGAAGCCCTTGGCGTCATTGAACCACTTCACGGTACCAACCTGACGATCTGACATTTGTATAACTCCAAACTTTTAGTGAGATGCGGCGCTCCAACACGGAGCACCGTTGCGTTCATCTGCGGGGATACCAGAACACTGAGAAGCAACAGCGGCAGATCGCAAGACTCACCGTGCGGCCTCGTCACATTGAACCGTGCCGAGCAAATAAAGCCCGCGTACCTTAGGTGAGATAGGCCGAAAAAGCTAGGGGCAGCCGGTGGTCTGTTCAGGAAGTCAGCGTGACATTCCGGCGGAGCATGCGCGGCTTGGCATTGCGAAGAGCAGCGGAGCAAGCTCCGCTCTACAGGAGCAAGGCAGCGGAGCAAGCTCCGCCCTCGCGAGCTGAAGAGACGGTTCGCCGGCTGTTGTAGAGCCGAGCTTGCTCGGCTTGGCATTGCGAAGAGCAGCGGAGCTCGGCACCGTCGATTCGCAGTCCGCCCGGGAATCAGCAGCGCGCTGCGCTACAGACGCGGCCGCAGCAAGGTACCGAAGTTCAGGTACAGCGAGCCCTCGCCAGTGTCGGCGCGGCCGTAACCGAGGAAGATCGGACCGAACGGTGAATCGAGGCCAACGAAGACACTGCCGGCGACAATCAGATGATCGAGGCTGATGAAGTCGTCGCGATCAGCGTAGACGTTGCCGGCTTCGAGGCTGCCGCCGACAAAGGCCGGCACCGAGAACAACTGTCCTGAGTCGCCCAGTCGGCGGTAGTAGACGGTGCGCAATAGCACCGCATTCTCGCCCAGCAGTTCGCGCTCGGTGTATCCGGACAGGTTGGTGAAACCACCCAACGGCGAAAGCCCGTCGAACACGCCGGGCTCACCCCAGCTGGCATGCAACCGTGCACCGAACAGGAAGCGATTCGGACCATGACTAAGGGCCTTGTCCCAGCTGAAGTCGGCGGTTTCGCCGTTGCTGCCGGCGCCGAGCCAATCGACTTGCGACAGCAGCAAAAATTCACCCCGACTGCCTGCACCGGGAAAGTTGCCATCGTCCAGGGTATCGCGAATGTAGCCCAGCCGCAGCGAGCCGATATTGTCGGACAGATCCTCGAGTTCGGCCCCGCCGACGCTGACATTGGCGCTGCCATGCCCACGCAGAAAGCCCGCGTAGATGCGGCTGTGGCCGTCGAACTCATAGCCGACATCGAATCCCAGAGCACCACGGGTTACGCGATAGACCGATTGAACGACATCGTCGACGCGCACCGGCTGGTCGAAGGCACGGTATTCGATGTAGGGCTGCACGTAATACTGTCCGCGTCCGCCGGCCGGCTGGAAATACTCGCTGCGCAGCCCGGTGATGCGCCCGATCTCGCCACGCGAGCGCCATTCGCCGCCATAGCTGTTGAGACCGGTCACGGTGTACTCGATGCCCAGCTGGTAGTCGTTGCGGCCCTCGAAATCGTCGTTGATCTGCAGGCCGAAACTGAGGAAATTGGGCCCCCACCCTTTGTCCACCGGCAGCACCTCGATGCCGGTCAGTCCATCCCTCTCGACCGGCTTCCAGGCAACGCGCTCGTAGTTTCCCAAGCCATAGGCACCGCCGATCGCCTGGTCGAGCTGCGCAACGTCGAGGGGTTTGCCGGTGACGTCCTGCAGTTCGTTCTCGACGTAGCCGGCGGTCTTGCTGCGCGTCTTCAGCACATCGAGGAAGGCGACCATCGGCGGGTCGAAACTGGCGCGTCGGTGCCGTGCCTGATAGGCGGCATACTCGGCGGTCGAAACCGCCAACTGGCGCAACCGCGACAATTTCAGTTCCGCTGCAGCCGCGCCCAGCGGTACCGCCTCGACGGTTCGGTCGAAAGACGCGCTGCCGATGTCGCCCAACTGCGGCTGGATCTTGATGTCGTCGGGCGACATGTCCGCCAGCACCTGCTGGGTGCGCTGCAACATCAGCACATCGAGCATCTGCATGGTGATCGCAAATGGAGAGTTGAGATCGGCGTCGCCCGCCAGTGGAGCACCGACGTCGACGACGATCAAGCGGTTGGCGCCCATCGCATGCGCGATGTCGACCGGCACGTTGTTGACGATTCCGCCGTCGACCAGCATGCGACCGTCGACTCGGATCGGCGCGAATGCGGCCGGCACCGACATGCTGGCGCGGATCGCCAGCGCCAGGTCGCCCCTGTCGAACACCACCGGCTCCCCCTTGACGATGTCGGTGGCGACCGCCCGGAATGGAATCGGCAACTGGTCGAAGTCCGCGGTTTGCCAGGTGTGCAGGGTCAGGCGCCGCAACAGCAGGAGCAGTTTCTGGCCTTGAATGACGCCGCGGGGAAATTGTATCGCGCCATCGCGCAGCCCGAGACGGAAGTTCATCAGGTAGCGCAGGGTGTCGTTCTTGCGCCGCATCGGAAAATCCTCGCGCGGCGGATCGTCGTTCAACACATCCTTCCAGTCGACCGCCGCGAGTACCTCTTCGATCTCTTCCGGCGAATAACCGGAGGCGTACAGCCCGCCGACGATCGAGCCCATGCTGGTTCCGGCGATGCGGCAGATCGGCACGCGCTCGCGTTCGAGCACCTTCAGCACGCCGATGTGGGCGGCGCCGCGCGCACCGCCGCCGCCGAGCACCAGCCCGATGCAGTTCGCCGCTTCGGCACGATTCGTGAGTGCGGCCGCTGCACACAGCAGCAGGACCGTGGTCAACCAGGGACGCAGGCGCACCGGAACGGCCTCGAAGCGAAGGATGGCGCAGTCTACGTGCGCCTTCGACGAACCGTCGCGCGGGATCGAGCCCACGCTCGGTCGCGATTCAGTTGCGTCGGGTATCGTCCGCCAACCCTTGACCATTCGTACCCGCCATGAACGCCTTGCAAATCCACCGCAGCACCGCCGATGTCGCCGAAATCGAGCTGATCGGCCCCGGTCGCGGCAATGCCATGGGCCCAGACTTCTGGCGCGAACTGCCGCCGGCGATCGCCGCCCTCGACGCCGACACCGAACTACGCGCCGTCATCGTCTACGGCAGCGGCGAACACTTCAGCTACGGCCTCGATCTTCCGGCGATGGCGAGCGAAATCGGCGCGATGCTCGGCGACGGAGCGCGCGGTCGACGCGGCGTCGTCGAGCAGGCGCGGCGCATGCAGGCCGGATTCGGCGCCATCGCCGACAGCCGCTTGCCGGTGATTGCCGCAATCGACGGCTGGTGCATCGGCGCCGGCATCGAAATGGCCGCGGCATGCGATGTGCGCCTGGCCAGCACCCGCGCGCGCTTCGCGCTGCGCGAGGTGAAGGTCGGCATCGTCGCCGACCTCGGCGGCATCCAGCGGCTGCCGCACATCGTCGGCGAAGGCTGGGCACGCCAGATCGCGCTCACTGGCGAGGACTTCGATGCCGAAACTGCGCTGCGCATGGGTCTGGTGACGCAATTGCTGGCCGACCGCAGCACGCTGCTCGAGGCCGCCCGCAGCCTGGCCAGCCGCATCGCCGCCAATCCGCCACTGGTGGTCGCCGGAATCAAGCGCAGCATGGCCGAGCGCATCGAGGCGCAGGTGCAGGCCGGCAACCTGGCCGCCGCCACCCAGAACGGCATGCTGCTGCAGTCCGAGGACTTCGCCGAGGCGATGCGCGCTTTCATGGAGAAGCGCGAGCCGAAGTTCCGCGGGCGGTGACGGAGGCTGGTTCAGCGACCATGGATGTCTGTTTTTTGTCCGCAAAGGATGCAAAGGACGCAAAGAGAGCCAAGAACCCAGGTGTTGATGTTCTGCTGGCTGTGCGTTCCTTTGCGTCCTTTGCGTCCTTTGCGGAAAAAGCTCTTCTTTCAGATGCTTGCGTTATGTTTGGTGAGAGTGGGCTTGCTCGCCTGCTCTGGCCACGAATGCTCGCCGGGCAAGCCCACTCACAGTAAGCCCACAGACTCAACGCCAGAAGCGCAGCCGCTGCCAGGGCTTGACCCGCCAGCCCACGCCGTCGACGCAGCGCAACTGCGCATCGCGCGGGCGCAGGCCCGCCTGCAAGGCGCCAAGCAGGTGGCGCGGATCGCGCAGATCGCGCAGCACCGGAGCGGCGGCCACCGCATCGATCGCGATCGATTCGGCCTGTTGGTGCCGCGCCAGCGCCTGCAGCAGCGGATCGGCGGAGGCGACGTGACGCAGCGGCAGGGCCGGACATTCGTCGGCACTGCCCTGGCCCCAGAACCACAGCGAGTTCCACGGCGGCAGGTGCCGTCTGATGCGCGCCTGGTTGCACGACTGCTGGGTCAGCACGATCTGCATCTCGTTGAGACGCCGCTGCCAGCGCAGGTCTGCCGGCAACACCTCGCGCAGGTCGCAACCAAGCACGGCATCGGGAGCGGCGGCACCCGGATCGCCAAGACTGATCGGACAACGCAGCAGCGCACGTCCACCGATGACCTGCGCCAGTTCGATCGCTTCATCGGCCAGCCACGGGCGCAGCGCGTCGAACAGCAACGCACAATCGGGGTCAGGTTCGGCCGCATCCGTTGCCAGCGCCATGACCCGCGCACCCACGACCTCGGCGCGCAGGTGGATCAAGTCGGCCGCAATCCAGGGTGTCGGCGAATCCGTCGGCGCTCCGGAAAGCAGCGCCGCCCACGGCGGACATCGCTGCCATTCGAAACTGGCCTGCAGCGCCGCATCGAGTCCGGGATCCAGGGTCGGCAGAGCATCCGCGCGTCGGCACAGCGTGGCGAACTCTGCTAACTGCGGGGAGCTCAGTTGAGTCGACGAAGGCAGCAGCCAAAGATCCACGTTCACCGCTTTGCGCTCGCTGCGGCGGTCGCGATCAGTCGGGTCAGTATTGGCAAGCCATCGAGGATTGCCGCAGGACCAGGCTGCAGGATCACCGCGCTCTTGATCTCGGCCACCAGGCCATCGCGGACTGCCGGAATCGACGACCATCCCGGTCGCGCGCCGACCTTGTCGGGCTGAAACTTCTTGCCGCACCAGGAACCGATGATCAGTTCGGGCGCGCGGCGAACCACTTCCATGGGGTCGGCGAGGATCCGATCGCGACCGAGTGCGCACGCTGCGCGCTCGGGGAAAATGTCGGCGCCTCCAGCAATCCGGATCAGTTCGCACACCCACTGGATGCCGGTGATCGGCGGTTCGTCCCATTCCTCGAAGTACACACGGGGTGCGCGCGGCAGGCGGGCCGCGGCCGCGCGCGCCGTGGCGATGGCGGCTTCCATCTCGGCCACCAGCGCCGCGGCGCGGTCGCCGGCGCCGACCATCGCACCGAGCCGCAAGGTGTAGCCGAGGATGCCTTCCACCGAGCGATGGTTGCTGATCCACACCTCGACGCCGGCCTTGATCAAATCGCGCGCGATGTCGGCCTGAATATCGGAAAAGCCGATCGCAAGATCCGGTTGCAGAGCCAGGATGCGCTCGATCTTCGCGCTGGTGAATGCCGACACCTTGGGCTTCTCACGGCGCGCCTGCGGCGGCCGCACGGTGAAGCCGGAAATGCCGACGATGCGATCCTGCTCGCCGATCCGGTAGAGGATCTCGGTCGGCTCTTCGGTCAGGCATACGATGCGGTGGGGGTAGCGGTTGGGCATGGGGTCGAACATTAGGCCTGCGTGTTGTTGTAGGAGCGACGTGCACGTCGCGAAAAACGCAAGCCTCGAGTCGAGACCGATCCGCTACCGCAAGCAGCTTGTCGCGACGTGCACGTCGCTCCTACAAAGGCCTGGTAGCGCTCACGGATACAGCGCCCGCTTCCCCCACTCGCCATCTCTCAGTTCGTAGCGCAGGCGGTCGTGCAAGCGGTAA
This sequence comes from uncultured Rhodanobacteraceae bacterium, assembly GCA_937928755.1. Classification (GTDB taxonomy): domain Bacteria; phylum Pseudomonadota; class Gammaproteobacteria; order Xanthomonadales; family SZUA-5; genus JADKFD01. The sequence continues at coordinate 11,996 of CALEZI010000181.1, forward strand.
TCGGCGCCGTACCAGAACTCGATCATGTCGGGCACCACGCGAAATCCGGACCAGTGCGGAGGGCGCGGCACGTCCTGGCCTTCGAAGCGCTGCTCGAACTCACGCACGCGCGCCAGCAGTTCGTCGCGACCGGACAAGGTCTGCGACTGCATGGATGCCCAGGCCCCGATCTGCGACATGCGCGGGCGCTGGGCGAAATAGGCATCCGCCTCGCAATGCGTCACCGCTTCGGCAACGCCTTCGACCTTCACCTGGACCTGGCGATCGAGCGTTTTCCACAAGAACAACAACGCACATTGCGGGTGCGTGAGGATCTGCTGGCCCTTGTTGCTTTCGTAGTTGGTGTAGAACACGAAGCCACGGCCATCGAGTTCCTTGAGCAGCACCGAGCGCGCCGACACGCGGCCGCGACCATCGGCGGTCGCCAGCGTCATCGCGGTGGGCTCCGGATCTCCGGACTCGCGCGCACGCTCCTGCAAGTCGCGGAAATGGGTGAAGGCTTCAAAAAGCAGACTCATGGATGTACAGCCTCCGCAATTTCGGACGTATAGCCGTCCCGATAGGAAGCATAACGAGGCGACCACTGCAAAGATCGGGAAAGATGGTTGCACAGGCGCTTGCCGCTGACGCCGGGCGCATCGTCGCGCCGCGGCAACGGTGGCAGCCCGAGGCGCGTTGCCAGCCAATCGAGCACCTCATGCTCCGGCGTCGGCTCGTCGTCGGTCCCGATCAGACACGGCGGCGCCGACGGCAAGTTCACCAGCAACGCGACCAGCGCCGCCGCATCGGCCAGGTGGATGCGATTGGTCCAGTGCGTGCCGCTGGCGATCGCCTCACCGGCACGCACGCGCCGCAACAACCAGTGACGGCCGCGGCCATAGATGCCGGAAAGGCGCAGTACGACGCAGTCGCCGACCAGCCTGCGCGCGCACTGCTCGCCTTCGAGCAACACACGGCCGTTGAATGCTCCGGGCTCGCATGCGCTGGTCTCGTCGACCCGTTCACCGGCATTCTGGCCGTAGACCGCGGTACTCGAGACATAGATCAGGCGCAGACCGGGATCCGGATCAGGCAGGGCCGCGCACAGTCGCTGCAAGGCATCGATATAGATCGCGCGGTAACCCGATTCGCTGCGCTCGCCAGGCGTCGGCGCATGGATCAACGTATCGATGCCGGCCGGCAACTGCGCGAACCCAGACCCTGTGAGCAGATCCGCAGCCACCGGGCGCACGCCCGGAGACAGTCGCGAGACATCGCGGCGCAGGCCGAACACCTGGGCATCGACCAGCAGCGGGGCAATGGCGTTACCGAGTTCCCCGCAACCGGCAATCAGTACGCGTCGCGCGCGCCGGGAATTCAGATCGCCACCGTGGGCTCGGTCGCGGCAGGGCGCTTGCGCGAGATCCAGCGCAGCCACAACAGCCAGACGACCAACGCATCGATGATGATCAGAGCCTGCCACAGATACAGATGGAACCACTCGAACCAGACCATGCTCCACTGGCCCATGTAGAACAAGCTGATGATGCGCACGAGATTGAGCGCCTGGATGGCAACGAAGCCGACCAAGAAGCCGATCAGCTTCTGCTTCCAGGTCGACGGGAATGCCGCCAGCGCCGCGATCAGGATGATCACCGCCTCGATGCCGTTGCATCCGCGCTCGATCGACACGGCGAAACCGTTGGCCGTGCTCTGGATGATCTTCCCGTAACTGTGCACATCGCTGTCGAACAGCTTGATCAGCCACGCGCTGATCTGCGCCAGACCGTCGGTGAACGGCAGCACGAAATACGTTTCGCCGAACTTGGAAATCTCGAACCAGAACAGCCCCGAAAGGACTGCCATGAAGACCAGGAAGAAGCGGAGCATTCGCAGGATCGTCGGGACCTAGACAGGGCGCGGATGCTAACCGAAGCAGTGTGAAGGGACACCCCACGGGCGTCGAACGCGGCGCACCGCTGCCTTTGATCGGGAGTCCGGAGCAGCGCAATGCCGGACGCCCGCCGCGAACCGACTGCAGTTCCAGGCCACCACGCGCCCAGACGCGCGCATTGCGGCTAGCATCCGAGCCATGAAGAGTTCGCCCAATCTCTACCTGATCGGCCCGATGGGCGCCGGCAAAAGCACCGTTGGCCGTCGTCTGGCGCGCTGGCTCGACCTGCGTTTCGTCGATCTCGACGAGGTCATCGAAGCCGACGCCGGCAGCAGCATCTCCCTGCTGTTCGAGTTGCAGGGCGAACCGGCGTTCCGCGAGCGCGAAAGCGCTGCCCTGGCGCGCATGACCGAAATCGACGGAATCGTGCTGGCCACCGGCGGCGGCAGTGTGCTGGCGCAGGAGAATCGTGAACGCTTGCGCCGGCGTGGATTCGTGTTGTATCTGGAGGCGCCGATCGAACTGCAACTGGAACGCCTGGCGCGCGACCGATCGCGCCCACTGCTGCGCGCACCGGATCGCGAACAGCGCCTGCGCGACCTCGCCGAGCAACGCAACCCGATTTACCGGGAGTTGGCCAACCTGACCATCAGCGCCGATCGCGCGGGTCCCGGCGCCACGGCACGGCGAGCCATGGCTGCGTTGAAGCAGCATTGGCAACCGCTGTCGGCGGGCGCAACAACGGAAGCGGCGCCATGAGCATCCATGAACTCGAGGTCGCGCTCGGCGAGCGCAGCTACTGCATCCACATCGGCAGCGGCTTGCTCGATGACGGCGACCGGCTGCGAGGGGCCATGGGCGGCCGACAGGCGCTGTTGCTCAGCAATACCACCGTAGCGCCGCTGTACGCCGCCAAGATCGAGGCTGCGCTCGACGGATTGAAGTGGACGAAACTGCTGCTCGACGATGGCGAGCGCTACAAATCGATCGAATCGGCGAGCCGCGTGTGGCAGGCGCTGGCCGAACTCGGCGCGCAGCGCAATGCGACCCTGATCGCCCTTGGCGGCGGCGTCATCGGCGACCTGGGTGGTTTCGCTGCCGCTTGCTGGATGCGCGGCATCGATTTCGTGCAAGTGCCGACCACCTTGCTGGCGATGGTCGACTCCTCGGTCGGTGGCAAAACCGGCGTCAACCTGCCGCAGGGCAAGAACCTGGTCGGCGCCTTCTGGCAACCGCGCCTGGTGCTCGCCGACATCGGCACGCTCTCCACCCTGCCCGATCGCGAATACCGCGCCGGTCTGGCCGAAGTGGTCAAGTACGGCGCCATCGGCGATCCCGACTTCTTCGCCTGGCTGGAGGCTCATGCCGACGCGCTCGCGGCACGCGACGAAACCGTGGTCGCGCAAGCCGTGCAACGCTCCTGCAAGCACAAGGCCGGCGTGGTCGCCCGCGACGAACGCGAAACCGGCGAGCGCGCCCTGCTCAATTTCGGCCACACCTACGGCCACGCGCTGGAGACCATCGGCGAGTACCGACAGTGGCTGCATGGCGAAGCGGTGGCCATCGGCATGCTGATGGCGGCACGTCTGAGCGCCGCGCTTGGGCTTGCCGACCGCACGGACGCGGAACGTCTCGACGCGTTGCTGGCGCGACTCGGCTTGCCGACGCAGCGACCGGAGAACGCCGATCCGCAACGCATCGTCGCGCTGATGCGCCTCGACAAGAAGACCTTGAGCGACCGATTGCGCCTGATCCTGTGGCGCGGCATCGGCCGCGCCGAAATTGTCGACGGCGTGGATGCCGACGCGATCGCGGCCAACCTGTAGCACTGTGGGAGGCCCGATCGCCGTTGCCGGTGCGTGTGTTCGTCCATCGAGCACGTGGCCGGCGCGCACCAAATCCTTCTCGCCGCTTGCGGGGAGATGAATTTCGGCGCGCAATGTAGATCAATACATTGCGTCATGTTTGATGAGAGTCCCGGTCGCCCCTGACGGTGCGCTTATTCGCACATCGAACTGGCGGCGACCATGCGGACTGCCTTTTTTGTCCGCAAAGGACGCAAA
>CALEZI010000182.1 GCA_937928755.1 uncultured Rhodanobacteraceae bacterium
GAGCCGCAACTGCGCGCCAGCGTGCCGCGCGAGCGTCTGCGGATGGTTTACGCCGGGCGCGGGCAGGAATGGCAGGTGGCTGTGGCGGTCGAATCGCTTTGCCCAACAACCTCGTCGGTGGAATCCGCACGGTGACGCTGTGCCGGTTCCACCCAACCCAGGATTCAGGCCTGCAATAGCGTGAGTCGCGCCCGCCCCAACACTTTCCTGAAGTCACGGTCGAAGCTGACGAGGTGCTCGCCCTGCTGCTCTACCGCAGCCGCCAGCCACGCATCAGGCAAATCGTTGCCGACAAGCTGCTTGTCCAGACAAAGCTGCCGCAGCTTCAACCACTCTGGTCCGATGGGCCCCAGATTCACGCCGGGTCTGGCAAGGATCGCATCGATAAAGCCGACGGCTTCAGCTATCGGTGTGGGCTGCAGGAAGATCTTTGGACTGGTTGCCAGGCGGAGAACGCTGGCCAGCACCATGGGCATCAAGGTAAACGTTGCACCCGATTCGCAAGCCATCAGCGCCGCTTCGAGCCAGCTGAGCGCAACGGCGTGATGAGGATGATCGCTGCGCGACGCCGCGAGCAGTACGTTGACGTCAGGCGTCATCGCCAAGCGCTTCGAGCAGGGCCTTGTTGCTGCGCGCGTCAACGCCCGGCACCAGACCGCCGCGACCCTTGAAGACTGGCAGTGGGGGCTGCGAGCGCGCCGGCCCTGCTGCCTTCGCGCGCAGCCGCAAGTGCAGCCCCTCTTCGATCAAGCGGGTCAGACTGGTGCGCTGCTGTGCTGCTAGTGCCTTGGCATCCGCCAGCAATTGGTCATTGAGATCAAGCGTGGTCTTCATGCGTTTACTATACAGATTTCTGTAGCCGAAAAGGTTGGTCGCAACGCGACCAACCTGACCTGCGTCAGTTACTTCACTGGCCGAATCGGCGAGAACTACGCCATGAACAAAATCGTTATCTGGACCGGTCAGGGATTGCTTTATGCGGCCTTCGCGGCGGTCATCGGCGTGTTCTCGCAGTGGCCGAGCTATCAGCACCTCGCTCCCGACCAGGCACTGGTCAAGCTCAGTTTCAGCCACCACGGCGAGCGCCTCGGCGAGTGCGTCGAACAAACGCTGGAAGAACTCGCCAAGCTGCCGCCGAACATGCGCGCACCGACGCGCTGTCCGCGCGAGCGCTCGCCGGTCTCGGTCGAGATCGACATCGACGGCGCCCTGGCTCACCGGCAAATCGCGCAGCCGTCGGGGCTGTCGCGCGATGGCGCGTCCGCCGTCTACCACCGGCTCGAAGTCCCTGCCGGCAATCACCGCATCGGCGTGCGCCTGAAGGACAACGCGCGCAGCGAGGGCTTCGACTACACGCTGGAGCAGGAGGTCACCCTTGAACCGGCAGAAATCCTGGTGATCGACTTCGATCCCGAGCAGAAAAGGATCACGCTGCAATGAACTCGCGAGCAGCCATCGGCATCGGCGGGACTCCGGAAGGGGCAAGGGGCACGGGGCACGGGACTCGGCTTGCGGCGGCATGCGGCGATAACGCGCTGCCGACCCCGTGCCCCTTGCCCCGTGCCCCGCTTTTGCTGTCTCGCGACACCGCCGCCAACCCTACTCCCTACTCCCTCGCCATTCCCGCCGACGCCCGCCAGACGCTGGCGCGCGGCTGGCTGTGGCTGGGCATGGCGGCGCTGATCGGCTCCGGTCTCTACTCGCTGCTGCTGGTGATCTCGCGCACGCCGGGCGTCAATCGCTGGTTGCCGGTGGCGGACTTCTTCCGCGTCGCGCTGGTGGTGCACGTCGACCTGTCGGTGCTGGTGTGGTTCATCGCGCTGGCAGGGATGCTGTGGAGCCTCAACAGCCGGCCGGTTGCACGCCTCTGGGCGTGGTCGGCGCTGGCGCTGGGCGGCGTCGGCACGCTGCTGATGGCGCTGGCGCCGTTCGTGTCGGCGGGCACGCCGATCATGGCCAACTACATCCCGGTGCTGGACAGCCCGGTGTTCCTCGTGGGGTTGGCCATCTTCGGCTGCGGCGCCGCGCTGCTGGTCGCGCACGGCCTCTACGCAGCGCCGAAGCTCGGCATCGGCTTCGATGGCAGTGGCGCGCTGCGATTCGGTTTGAACGCCAGCCTGGTCTCGACCGCGGTGGCGCTCGGTGCGTTCGCCGCGTCGCTCCTGCTGACGCCGCGCGGGCTGGACGGCAAGGCCTGGTACGAGATCGCGTTCTGGGGCGGCGGCCATGCCTTGCAGTTCTCGTGGACGCTGCTGATGCTGGTTGGCTGGCTGTGGCTGGCCAGCGCCATCGGCGCGCGCGTGCCGCTGAGTCCGCGAGTGGCGCTGCTGCTGCTGGCGCTGGCACTCGCCAGCGTGTTTGTCACGCCGTACGCCTACCTTGCGCATGATGTCTCCAGCGTGGAACACCGCGATCTGCACACCTGGGCGATGCGCCTCGGTGGCGGCGTATCGATCGTTCCGATCGGGCTGGCGGTGCTCTACGGACTGGCCACCCGGTCCGGCTCGATCGACCCCGCGCAGCGCCCGCTGCGTGCGGCGCTGATCGCATCGATGGCGCTGTTCGCCGCCGGTGGATTGATCGGCGTGTTCATCAGCGGCAGCAACGTCAAGATTCCGGCGCACTACCATGGCTGCATCGTCGGCGTGACGTTGGCGCTGATGGGCCTGGTGTACCTGCTCCTGCCGCAGCTCGGTTACCGCGCGCCGGTCGGGCGCCTCGCCAACTGGCAGCCGACGCTGTACGGCATCGGCCAGCTGCTGCACATCGTCGGTCTGGTCTGGTCCGGCGGCTACGGCGTGCAGCGCAAGGTCGCCGGCGCCGAGCAGGTGCTGCGCTCGACCTCCGAAATCGCCGGCATGGGCCTGATGGGCCTCGGCGGACTGATCGCGATCATCGGCGGGCTGCTGTTCGTGGTGGTGGTGTGGAAGGCGTTGCGGGGTGATGGAAACTCAGTGGGTCGCGAACGTCGAAGAAGGGGCAGGGGGCAGGGGGCAGGGAGCCCAGTCCACGTCATGGTCGGACCATGCGCCGAGGTTGGGCCCCTGCCCCCTGCCCCTTGCCCCTTTTTCGGATCGAGCGACGAGGGCGCAGCGGAGCACGCCGCGCAACCCCTGCACACGCAAGCGACGGCCCGATGATCGCGCCGCTGCAGATGGGCTTGCGCTGGCTGTTCATGCGCATCGAGGCACTGTTCAACCGCGCCTTCGGCGACCCGCTCAATCCGTTCTATCACCTGGGATCGATCAGCTTCTTCCTGTTCTGGATAGTGGCGGCCAGCGGGCTGTACCTTTACGCGTTCTTCGACACCAGCGTCACCGGCGCCTACGAATCGGTGCAGGGCCTGACCCACGGCCAGTGGTACCTGGGGGGCATCCTGCGCAGCGTGCATCGCTATGCGTCGGACGCGATGGTGGTGTTGATGCTGATCCACCTGCTGCGCCACTTCGCCTTCGACCGCATGCGCGGCTTCCGCAGCTTTTCGTGGCTGACCGGCATCGCGCTGATCTGGCTGGTGTATGTCTCCGGCATCAACGGCTACATGCTGCCGTGGGACAAGCTGGCGCAGTTCGTGATCGTCGCCAGCTTCGAGTGGCTCGACTGGCTGCCGAGTTTCGGCGGCACGCTGATCCGCAATTTCATCTATCCGGAGAGCGTCAACGACCGCTTCTTCTCGCTGCTGTCGTTCATCCACATCGGTGCGCCGCTGCTGGTGCTGCTGCTGATGTGGGTGCACGTGCAGCGCGTGCCCAAGGCGAACACGCAACCGCCGCGCCCGATCGCCATCGGCGTGAGTCTGATGCTGCTGGCGATGGCGCTCGTGCAGCCGGTGCTGAGCCAGGGCGGCGCCGCCGATCTGGCCGTCGAAGTGCAGTCGATCAACCTGGACTGGTTCCTGCTGCCGATCTATCCACTGCTGTACGCCTGGCCGCTCGGCGCCGTGTGGGCCATGCTGGCCGCGATCACGCTGCTGCTGGCGCTGCTTCCATGGATCGGCGCGCAGCGCCGATCCGGCCAGCGCCTGTATCAGCTCGCGATGCATCCGGGCAGCAAGCAGGTGGCCGCGCGCGCCGGCGAAACCTTGCTGGAGGCCGGGTTGCGCGCGGGTCTGGCGCTGCCTTATGAATGCCGCAACGGCGGCTGCGGCGTGTGCGTGTGCAGCGTGCTCAACGGCCGCGTCGATCACGGCGCGTTCCAGCCCGCCGCGCTGAGCGCCGACATGCGCGCGCAGGGCAAGGCGTTGATGTGCTGCGCCGCGCCGCTGGAGGATGTCGAAATCGAGGTGCCGGTCGAGTCGCTCGACCTCAGCGGCGAGCCGACGGTGCGCGAATACACCGCGAAGGTGGAGCGCATGGATCGCCTGAGCGAGTCGGTGATCCGCCTGTGGCTGTCGCTGCCGGGCGACCAGCGCATTCAATTCGCGGCCGGCCAGTACATCAACATCATCTTGGGCGACGGCGCGCGGCGCGCCTTTTCCTTCGCCAACGCACCGCACGACAACGCGCTGATCGAACTGCATGTGCGGCTGATCCCCGGCGGGCGCTACACCACCCATGTGTTCACCGCGATGCAGGTCGGCGACGACGTGCGCTTCGAGGCGCCGCTCGGTCGCTTCACGCTGCACGCGGGCGCCCGGCCGATCCTGCTGATCGCCGGCGCCACCGGCTTCGCGCCGATCAAGAGCATCGTCGAGGACGCTTTTCATCGCGGTGTGCAGCGTCCCATGCGCCTGTACTGGGGCGTGCGCGATCCGCGCGACCTGTACCTTCTGGAACTCGCCGAACGCTGGCAGAGCGAGCACGCCAACTTCAAGGTCATCCCGGTGCTGTCTGAGCCGGATGTCTCGCCCGGCTGGAGCGGTCGGACCGGACTGGTGCACGAGGTCATGCTCGCCGACCACCCTGATCTCAGCGGCTTCGAGGTCTACGTGTGCGGATCGGTGCAGATGGTCGACAGCGCGGTGCCGGCGTTCCTCAATCAAGGACTTGGGGCGGATGCCTGCTTCTCGGATGCGTTTACCCCCAACACTCAAGACAAATCACGGCCAACTTGACCCACAGCAATGACCCGTGCCCGAGCCGCCATTTCGAGTAGTCACGGTGGGGACCTGCCGCACGCATACCAGATTACTCGGGTAGCAAGGGGCACGGGGCACGGGGCACGGGGCATGGCGCATGGGGCATGGGAAAGGCTCGCACGGAGCGGGCTTCTGTGGGTCCAGACTTGTCTGGACGCTGCTCGCCGACAAGCAGCAGGAGCGTCCAGACGAGTCTGGACCCACGAAGGCAACACCGGCGCGGCGCCCGCGCTCTTCCCGTGCCCCGTGCCCCGTGGCCCGTGCCCCGATTCAGAGCAGCCCCTGCGTGATCGCCTTCAATACCGCGTGGGTGCGATCGCGGCAGTCGAGCTTGACCAGAATGTCGGAGATGTAGCTCTTCACCGTGCCCTCGGACAGGTGCAGCGAGCGGCCGATTTCCTTGTTCGAGTAGCCGCCTGCGACCAGCCTGAGAATGCTGATTTCGAGATCGGTCAGGTGCAGCTTCGGGCCGGTGTGGGGCTCGCGGCGACGCAGCGGGCTACCGCTCAATCGCCGCACTCGCCCAACGCCACGCTGTCGCCCCACTGCGCGTGCAGGCCACGGGCTTCTTCGCAAAGCCCGGCCGCCGCCAGCGCGCGCAGCAACAGGCCTTGCGCGCGACGCGCCTCGCGGCTGTCGGCGCCGAAGGCTTCCGCCAGGGCCGGTGCGGTCTCGCGCAACGCGGCGAGCGCGCTGGCGACGTCGCCGCTGGCGAGCCGCCACTCGGCATCGCTGGTGCGCCACACCTGCCAGCGCGGGTGCTCGCGGTCGAGCGCCGGTTCGAGGATCGCCGCGCTGCGATCGAGCAGGCGGCGCGCCGTGGCGAGGTCGCCGCTGGCGATGCGGGCGCGCGCGTGGTTGTGCAGCGTCACGCCGACGCGGAAGTGATCGGCGCCGACCGCCGCCGCCAGCGCCGCCTCGGCGCGCTCGAACCACGGCAGCGCTTCGGCCGCACGCCCCTGCGCCTCGATTGCGGAAGCGAGGTTGTTGTACTCGGTGCCGGTGTGCAGCGAAGTCGCGCCGAGGCGCTGCTCGAAGATCGCCACCGCACGGCGGTGGTCGGCCTCGGCGCTGGCGCCGTCGCTGGCGCGCAAGCGATTGACGCCGAGGTTGCCGTAGACGATGGCGAGTCCGGCGCTGTCGCTGCCCCAGGCGGTGACGGTCAGCGCGGCAATGCGCTCCAGTTGCGCGATCGCCTCGGCGTGGTCTCCGGCCTGGCCGGCGTACAGCGCGAGGTCGTTGAGCAGGTCGAGGGTGCGCAGGTCCTCGGCGCTCCACAGCCCGGTGGCCAGCGCCAGCGCCTCGCGCTGGTGGCGCAATGCGGAATGCGCATCGCCCTGCGCGCTGGCGATGCGCGCACGCACCACCGCGAGCTGGCGGCGGCGATCGCGGTCGCCGGGCTCGATCAGCGCAGCCGCGCTGTCGACGTGGCGTGTTGCCGCGCTGGCGTCGGCCTGCAGCAGCGCATTGTCGGCCAGCAACAGCAGGCTGTCGGCGGCGAGTGCCGGTGCGTCGGCCTGTTGCCGTTCCGCGATCTCGCGCGCCGCCGTCTCGGCCGCAACGTAGTCCTCGGCATCGCTGTCGATGCGCGCCAGCGCCAGGCGCAGGCGGTCGCGTTCGGGCGCGTCGTCCGCCGGAACGCTGTCCAGCGCCAGCGCGTAACTGCGCCGCGCGTCCGCGTACAGTTCGAGGCTGTGCTGCGCGCTGCCGAGCGCTTCCAGCAGGCGCTGGCGCACTGGCGCCGGCAGCGGCTGCGCATGCACGCGACCGCTCGCGGCCGCCAGCAACTCGCGCGCATTGGCGCTGCCGCCCGGGAACTGCACCGGATCGGCCGCGGCGAAGGTGTCGACCAGCAATTGAGCCACTTGCTCGGCGGTATCGCGCTCGAACAGCGTCTGCTGGTACTGGCGCCAAAGCTGCATGCTGAACGCGGCGGCCATCAGCAGGAATGCACCCGCCGCGAACGCCGGCCAGCGGTTCCGTTGCAACCAGCAGCGCAGCCGGTAGCCGCGGCGCGCACCCAATGCGGCCAGCGGGCGGTGCTGCAACCAGCGCTCCAGCTCGTCGGTCAGTGCGTGCGCGTCTTCGTAGCGCCCCGCCGGTTCGGGCGCCAGCGCGCGCGCCAGCAACGCCTCCAGCTCTGCGCGGCGCGAACGCGCGAGCGGCAGTTCGGAAAGGACCCCGCGCAACGACGCAGGCGCGTTGGCTGCGCTGTCGCGCGCGCCCCCGACGAGCGCCCGCAGCAGGCAGACGCCCAACGCGTAGACGTCGGCGCGGGCATCGAGCCCGCCGAGATCGCGCTGCTGTTCGGGCGCCATGTAGCCCGGCGTGCCGGCATGCGACGCCGGCATGTCGGCGCCTATCGCCCGCGCAATGCCGAAGTCGATCACCTTCGGCCGCGGCCCGCCGACATCCTCGACCACCAGCACATTGGCCGGCTTCAGGTCGCAGTGGACAATGCCGCGCCGGTGCGCGTGGCCCACCGCGCGGCCGAGCGCGATCATCAGTTCGATGCGCACCCGCAGCGACGGCGCGGCCTGGCGCCACCAGTCGTCCAGGCGCAGGCCGTCGACCCGTTCCATCACGAACCAGGACACGCCGTCCAGCTGGCTGCCGGCGTCCAGGATCTGCGCGATGCCGGGGTGCGCCAGCAGCGCCAACGCCTGGCGCTCGATCTCGAAGCGCGCGCGGGTGGCGCGATCCGGGAGCGCCTGCTGCACCAGCTTCAGCGCCACTTCGCGGCGGATCGGCTCGCTCTGCTCGGCCAGCCAGACCACGCCCATGCCGCCTTCGCCGAGCTTGCGTATCAGGCGATAGCGTCCGATGCGCGCGCCGGCCGCATAGGCTCCGGCGGCTGGCGACGGCGCCAGCGGCTGGGTCACAGGTTCCGGCCGGGTGTGCTCGTCGCCGCTCACTGCAGCACCTGCCGATGTGCGCGCGCCCCGCTCATGCGTCGTCGCCGCCGCGACCGAGGCCTTGCTCGCGCAGCTTCTTGTAGAAACTCGTCTTGCCGATGCCGAGCAGACTCCAGGCGCGCTCGTGCTCGCCGCCGGCGACCGTCAACGCGAGGATCAGCGCCTCGCGCTCGGCGCGCGCCAGCGCGGTCTCCAGCAGCAACGCGTCGATGCCGGGTGGCGGCCCGCCGCGCAGTGCCTCCGGCAGGTGCTCGCGATCGAGCGCGCCGCCGTCGTCGAGCAGGACCGCCGCGCGCTCGATCGCCTGGCGCAGTTCGCGCACATTGCCGGGCCAGCGCCACTGCTGCAGCGCCAGCAGCGCGGCGGCGGTAATCCCGGCGCTGCGGCGGCCGCTGCGCGCGAGCGCCTGGCGGAAGAAGTGCAGCGCCAGCGGCGAGATGTCCTCGGGGCGCTCGCGCAATGGCGGGATGCGCGCGGTGTGTCCGGCGAGACGGTGGTAGAGATCGAGCCGGAAGCGCCCGGCGGCGACTTCGGCGTCGAGATCGCGGTTGGTGGCTGCGATCACGCGCACATCCACCGTGATCGGCTTGCGCCCGCCGACGCGCACCAGGCGCCCGTCTTCGAGCGCGCGCAGCAGGCGCACCTGGGTTTCCGCCGCGGTGTCGCCGACCTCGTCGAGGAACAGGCTGCCGCCGTGCGCCTGTTCGAACAGGCCGGGCCGCGCCTCGACGCCGGTGGCGGCGCCGCGCTCGACGCCGAACAGCTCGGCCTCCAGCAGTTCGCGCGGCAGCGCCGCGCAGTTGAACGCAAGGAAGGGGCCGTCGCGGCGCGGTGAGCGGCGGTGGACCCAGTGCGCGATCAGTTCCTTGCCGACGCCGGTCTCGCCGAGCAGCAATACCGGCAGCGTCGCTGCGGCGACCCGTTCCAGCGGCGCCAGCGCGGCGCGCATCGCCGGCGCGGCGCTGGCGAGGCCGGGCCAGTCGCGCAGCGCGGCGGCGGGCGGCTCACCGGGCGAGACGGCCGCCGGCATTGCCCAGCGCAGCAGTTCTCCGCCAGCTTCGGCGAGCGCACGCGCGGCGCCCGGCGGCGGGTCTCCGGCAAGCTGCCAACTGGCGTGTTCGGCGATCACCGGCAGCGGCTGCATCGGCGAAGCGCCAGCCTGCGCCAGCACCACGTCGCCGTCGCCCCGCTGCAGGCGCAGCGCGGACGCCTCGACGAGTTCGCGCCAACGGTGCAGCAGGCTCGTGAGCGCGTCCACCGGCCACGCACCGGCTGCCTCCGGTCGCGCATCCTCCAGCGCCTGACGCAGTTCGCGCATCTGGTTCTGCACCGCCGTCGGTGCTGCGGTCGGCTGCCCATCCGCGGGCGCGACGGGCGTCGCGGCGTTTCCATCCAGCGCCAGCGCCAGCGCATCGAGCCCGCCGCGTTCGCGCAGCCGCAGTTGCACGCTGCCGAGTGCCAGGTCGATGTCGCCATGCCAGGCGCCCTCGGAGATGCGCACGCCGTCGACGCGGGTGCCGTTGGTCGAGCCGAGGTCGCGCACCAGCAGACCGTAGTCGGCGCAGACGATCAGCTCGGCGTGCTCGCGCGAAACGCCGGGAACATCGAAAACGAGATCGCTGCGTCCGCCGCGGCCGAGCACATAACGCCCGGGCGCGAGATCGCGCCGGGGGCGGTCCGAGCCCAGCCATTCGAGGTTGTAGCGCAGGCGCATGCGTGACGTCCGCAGGGCAATGCTGTCGGGAGGATAACCCGTGCTGCCCATGGCAAGGCCTGACGCGGGTCAGGTGCTCACTTGGTTTCCAGCCCTGGCGGGCCACGATGCCCTTGCGATCACTGCTGTGCAGCCACTGGCGCGGAGCGCTCGAGTTCGGCGTCGACGCGCGCCATGGCCAGATCGATGCGCTCGCGCAACCGGGCGGCCGATTGCGCGGGTGCACCTGCGTCGACCGCCAGCTCGCCCGCGTCATGCACCGGCGCGCGCAGCGAGGCCGCCAGCCGGTGCGCCGCTCGGCCCTGTCGCTGCAACAGCTCGATTCCGAGCGCGGCGTGGCGCGCGCGCGTTTCGGCATCCGCGGCCAGCGCGGCCAGCCACGCGGCGCTCAGCGGCGCGGTCAGGTCGACGCGCGCCTGCTGCTGCGCCAGGATCGCCTGCAGCAAGCTGGCTCGCCGGGAAGCATCCATGCCGCTGGCCATCGCGGCCAGCGCGGCGGCGGCCAGCGTGGGCGCGGCTGCGTTGCCGCCGTAGCCGGCGAACACGCCGTGCGCATCTGCGGCCGCCTGCTGCGCGCTGGCCAGATCGCCGACGGCCAGCGCCGCCAGCCCCTGCAGATAGCGCGCCTGCGCCCACTCGCGCGGGCTGCGGTTGCCGTCGGCGTCGCCGCCGA
>CALEZI010000183.1 GCA_937928755.1 uncultured Rhodanobacteraceae bacterium
AGTCCGCATGATCGCCGCCAGTTTGATGCGCGAATAAGCGCACCGACAGGGGCGATCGTGACTCTCACCGAACATGCCGCAAGGCTGTGATTTTCATGTGGGAGCGGATTTACTCCGCGAAAACTTTCGCGGGATAAACCCGCTCCAGGCGCTGTATGCCCCTTCTGCCGGGAGCGCCGGCCACGGTTCGACCAATACCGGCGGCGGGCATAATCGGCTAATGAGATTCCACTCGATTTCGCCATCGGTTGGCCGGCCGCGGACACCTGCGTGCGGCGGTCGGCGCTGGCTGCTGGCGTTCGCGGCGTTGTGGCTGTTGTCCGGCGTGCTGATTGCCGCACCCGCGGCTTTTGTGCATGAATCGTGGACCGTGCGCGATGGCCTGCCGGTCAACTCGGTCAACCAGATGGTCCAGTCGCGCACCGGCTATCTGTGGCTCGCCACCTTCGACGGGCTGGTGCGTTTCGACGGGGCGCGCTTCGTCGTGCATACCAGCAGCAACACGCCCGGGCTTGGGCACCAGCGGCTGGTCGGCCTGATCGAGACCGACGACGAGCGTTTGCTGCTGAGCAGCGATGGCGGCGTGCTGCAGTTGTTCGACCCGGCCAGTTCGACCGCGCGCGTGCTGTGGACCAGCCCGGACGGCAAGATGCCCCTGGTCTGGTCTGCAGCGGACGGCGAGATCTGGATCAGTCTGCAGCCGGGTCTCGGGCGCCTGCGCGGCGATCGCATCGAGGCGATCGACCAGGCACCGCTGAGCCAATGGCAGATCACAACGCTCGGCTTTGCGGCTGCGGGCCAGCTCTGGGTCGGCACTGCCGATGCCGGTGTCTGGACCTGGAGCGCGGGCGAGACGCGGCAACTGGCGACGCCTGCGCAGTTGAGGATCGGGCGGATTTTTGCCCTCGCCGAGGACGGCGAGGGGACGCTCTGGGTCGCCGGCGAGCGCGGCGTGGACCTGATCGGCGCCAATGGCGTGCAGGCGCTGAATGATGGCGACCGCGTGTGGAGAATGTCGACGCAGCATCTGCAGCGCCGCCACGACGGCAGCGTGCTGATCGGCAGCGAGGCGGGCCCTTTCGAACGTCACGGCAACCGGCTGCGGGCGCTCGACCCGCACGATTGTCGCCGCGTGCCGGTGCAGGCTCAGGTGTACGCCGCCGATCCGGATTGGCTGATCTCCGCGTCGGCGGTGTACCGCACCGCAGGGTCAGCCGACCGCCCGGGCGACGGTCCAACGACGCACGAGCTGCTCTACCGCCTCGATGACCTCGAAGCCACGCGCTTCACCCATGCATTGCGCGACCGCGGCGGTTCCTTGTGGCTGGCCAGCAGCGGCGCCGGCTTGCACCGCTTGCGGCCGACCGCGTTTTCGACCTTAGGCGAAGCGCAAGGGCTGTCGGCCCGCGAGGTCTATCCCTTGCACCAGAGTTCCGACGGCGCGCTGTGGATCGGCACCCAGAAGGGTGCCCTGAACCGCTGGCTGGACGGTCGCATCGAGGTCTACGGCGAGGCCGATGGGCTGCTCGACGACAACATTCGCGCCATCGCCAGCGATCGCGACGGGTCGCTTTGGGTAGCGACCGAAGAAGCCGGACTGTTTCAGCGACAGGCGGATGGACGCTTTCATGGGCAGCAGCTGGGACCGATTGCCGCTGCGCGGGTCAAGGCGCTGTTTCTCGACCGCGACGGCGTGCTCTGGGCCGGCGCCGACAGCGGCCTGTTCTGGCGCGATGCCACGGGTGCCTGGCTGCGCCACGCCGCCAGTGACACGTTGCCGGGCTGCACCATCCGCGTGATCCGCCAGGCTGGCGACGGCGCGCTGTGGGTCGGCAGCCATCGCTGCGGTCTGGCGCGCCTGCAGGGTGATGCGGTGCAGCGTTTCAGCGCCGAGCAGGGCGATCTGGGTAACCACGTGCGCGATATCCACTTCATTGCAGACGCCAGCGTGCTGGTCGCGACCGAAGACCGTGGTCTCGGTCGTCTGCAGTGGTCTGGCGTCGATTCACCGGCGCGGATGGTGTCGCTGCGCGCAGCGCATGGATTGCTCAGCGACGGCATCCACCAGATCCTGCCGGATGGCCACGGCTGGCTGTGGATGAGCACCAATCGCGGCATTTTCCGCGTGCGCCAGCAGGAGCTGCTCGCAGCGGCAGACCAATTGCAGGCCGGCGCAGCGCCGCCACCGCTGGCAATCGACAGCTACGCCGAAGCCGCCGGCCTGCGCAACCGCGAGGCCAACGGCGGGGTGCAGTCGACCGCGCTCAAGGCCGCCGATGGCAGTCTGTGGTTCGCGACCCAGGACGGCGTCGCCATCGTCGACCCCGATCCGGCGCGCCTGGCGCCGCCGGTGCAGCCAATGATCGAGAGCGTCAACAGCGGCGACCAGGTCTGGGGCGCCGACCAGCCGCTGACGCTGGCGGCCGACGCACGCAGCTTCCGCATCGACTACACCGAGCTGCTGCAGATGGATGCCGCGCAGTCGCGCTTCCGTTATCGACTGCTGGGTTATGACGACGACTGGATCGATGCTGGCAGCAGCCGCAGCGCCCATTACACCAAGGTGGCGCCGGGCGACTACGAGTTCCAGTTGCAGGTCTGGTCGGGTGGGCAATGGAGCGTCGCCGACGCCCGGCTGAGCTTGAATCTGCAGCCGTACTTCAGCGAAACCCGGTCCTTCCAGATTCTGCTGCTGTGCGTCGGGTTTGCGCTGCTGTGGCTGGCCTACCGCGCGCGCGTTGGCTGGCTCAACGCGCAGCGGCGTGAGCTGCAGCGCCAGGTCGACATCCGTACCCAGCAACTGGCGGCCGGCAAGGCGGCGGCCGAGCAGGCGTCGCAACTGATCGCCGCGCAGGCCGAGCAGTTGCGCGAAGTCGATCGGCAGAAGTCGCGCTTTTTCGACGACCTCGCGCACGAGTTGCGCACGCCGCTGACGCTGATCCTCGGGCCGCTGAAGGACGTCCAGCGCGCCGCCAGCGATGCCCCGCAGCCGGCCATCGAGGGCGCCATCCGCAACAGCGAGGTGCTGCTCGACCTGACCAACCAGTTGCTCGACCTGGCGCGGCTGGAGGCCGGCAAGCTCCGGTTGGAGCGGCGCCCGGAGGATCTGGTCGCACTGCTGCGCGCCAGCGCCGAGCGTTTCCGGCCGCTGGCCGACTCGCGCGGCATCGGCTTTTGCTGCGTGGCGCCGGAGCAGCCGCTGATGGTTTTGCTCGACCTCCGCCACGCCGGCAAGATCGTCGACAACCTGCTGTCGAATGCCTTCAAGTTCACCCCGTCCGGCGGTCAGGTCGAGCTAAGCCTGCACCTCGAAGCCGGTGGCGCTGCGCGCATCGACGTCGCCGACACCGGGCCCGGGATCGCCCCCGAACACCTGGCGCACGTGTTCGAGCGCTTCTACCAGGCCGATGACGCCGGCTCGCGCCTGCAGCCCGGCACCGGCATCGGCCTGGCGCTGGTGCACGATCTGACCGAATTGCATGGTGGTCGCCTCGAAGTGCGCAGCCAGCCGGGTGTCGGCACCACCTTCAGCGTGCGGCTGCCGCTGTGCGAGGCCGTCGCCGTGGCTGAGGTTACCCACGACCAGCTCAGCGTTGCGTCCAACGCCATTGGTGACAATGAAATCACCACCAACACGCTGGACGACCCCGACCAGACCACGATCCTGGTGGTCGACGACCACGCCGAGATCCGCGCCCATGTGCGCAGCCACCTCGCGCCGAGGTACCGTGTCATCGAAGCTGCGGACGGCCTTGCCGCACTTGCACTGGCGCGCGAGCGATTGCCGGACCTGATCGTTGCCGACATCAGCATGCCGCTGCTGGATGGCTACGGCCTGTGCGCACAGATCCGCAGCGATGCGGAACTCGATTGGTTGCCGATCATCCTGTTGACCGCACGCGCGGGTCTCGACAACCGCCTGGAAGGCCTTCGCGCTGCGGCTGACGACTATCTGACCAAGCCCTTCGATGCCGAGGAGCTGCGCGCCCGGGTCGACAACCTGATCAGCTTGCGGCGGCGTTTGCGCGATCGTTACACACAATCGCCTGCGGCCGCAGCGGCGCCGATCGGACCCGGAGCCGCAGCGACTGCGTCGACCGCCAGCGTCGCGGTGGATGCCGATGACGACGCCAGCTACCGCGCCCGCTTGTTCGCCATGATTCGCGCGCGTATGGCCGACGAGACCTTCAAGGTCGCCGACCTCGCCGACGCCATGAACCAGGAACGCAGCCATTTGTTCCGCCGCGTACGCGATGTCAGCGGCCGGGCCCCAAGCGACCTGATCCGCGATCTACGCCTGGAACGTGCCGCCGAGCTGTTGCTGGCCGAAGCCGGACCGATCAGCGACATCGCCTATGCCGTCGGCTTCAGCAGCGTCGCCTATTTCACCAAGTGCTTCCGCGAGCGTTATGGCCGCACACCGGGACAATGCCGAGGTGTTTCCGTAAGGCCCGTCGCCGCCTGACGCCCGTGGGTCCGGACTTGTCCGGACGCTTCTACAGCGGCCACCGCTTACTGCGGCCCTGCAAGAGCGTCCGGATCGACCGTTGCGTGGCAATTTCGCGCCAATACAACCTCCGTTATAGCCGCATGCAACGCCCGTGATACCGCCGGATAACGCCCCGCCGTAACAATCGTGTCCGATCGGTGGCGCAGGGCCACCGCCGGTGGTCGAGGGCAGGGACATGCGCAGTTTGCAATGGCTGGCGGGCTCGGTGCTCGCGCTGACGAGACTTACGGTGTCTCCCATGGCGCTGGCGGCAGTGGTGGGCCTGCCGCTGTCGGCGCTGTGGACCACTGCTCTGGCGCAGACCGTGCGCCTGAACGACACCGCCCAGATCGACTGCTACAACGCCACTGCCAGCACTGGCACGGTGTCCACCGGCACGCCCGACCCGGAACCCGCCGGTTTCAACGAGCAGGACTGCACCCGCGGCGCGGCGGCGGCGGATGCGCTCGGACGGATGGTCAAGGTCGGCGGCTCGACCGCGCCGGGCCGGGACTACACCAAGATCGCCAATGACGGCAGCGAGTTGCCGGCCTCGGCCACGCTGGGCAGCGGCCCGAGCGACTGGGGCTGCACCCGGGACAACATCACCGGGCTGATCTGGGAGGTGAAGGTCGATGATGTCGCGAATCTGCGGCACGTCAATCACGGCTACACCTGGTACGACCCCAACCCTGCGGTCAATGGCGGCAATCCGGGCACCCAGGCCGGCACCGGCTGCGCTGGCACCTTGCCCAACTGCAACACCACCGCATACCGCGATGTCGTCAATGCGTTGACCGGCCCCAACCGGCTGTGTGGCGCCACCGACTGGCGGCTGCCGCGGGGCGGGGAGCTGAGCGGGCTGGTGCATTCGGGGTTCGTATCGTCCCCGGCCATCGATGCCACCTGGTTCCCGAACACGGCGAACAGTTTCTACTGGTCGGGTGAGAGCTATGCCCCCGATGCCGACATCGCTTTGGGCGTCAGCTTCAGCGACGGCAGGTTCGAGGCCATCCTCGCCAAGGGCAACAACAACCCTCGAGTCCGGTTGGTGCGAGGCGGACAGTGACTCCAGTCGTCGAGAGGCTTGCTGCGGCGGGCAATGCGCGGCCTGCCTTCATGCGGCGCCAGCACTTCGGGTACACGGTTTGGAGAGCGATGCCATGACGATGTTGCGTTCGGTGGCCCTGTTGGCCCTGATGAGCCTTTCGACCGGCGCGCTGGCGCAGACCTGCCCGACGGGCAACCCGCGGGTGGCGCCGGACAGTCGTTACAGCGTTGGCGAGCCGGTCGCCGGCGAGCAGGTGGTCACGGACCTCGCCACCGGCCTGATGTGGAAGCGTTGCAGCGAAGGGCAGAGCGGTGCCGGGTGTGCCAACGGCAGCGCGAGCCCCTTCACCTGGACCGCTGCATTGACGCAGGCCAACAGCGCCACCCATGCCGGCTTCGATGACTGGCGTCTGCCCAATCGTGAAGAACTGTACAGCCTCATCGAGACGGGATGCTTTTCCCCTGCGATCAACACGACAGCTTTTCCGCTCACGCCTTCGCCCTCGCCCGGCCACTGGTCGTCCACGACCATGGCCCCCAATGCGGGCAACGCTTGGATCATCGACTTCAACTTCGGCCAATTCATCCCCGTCGCCAAGAGCAGCAACCGCCAAGTCCGGTTGGTGCGAGGCGGACAGTGGCTCGACCCCTTCGCTTCCGAAGCCGATGCCGCGCCCGACGCCTTCAGCTTCCCGCCCCAGGTCGGCGTCCCGCTGTCGAGCCTGCGCACCTCCGACCCGATCACGGTCAGCGGCCTGACCACCGTCAGCGGCATCGGCGTCATGGGCGCCGCCGGTTCCAGCTATTCGATCAACGGTGGGACCTACACCAACTTTCCTGGCGCCGTGAGCAACGGCGACGTGGTGCGCGTGCGCCACACCAGTGCCGCAGTCCCGAGCACGCCGGCCACCACCACTCTGAGCATCGGCGGGGTGACAGCGGACTTTGTCAGCACCACCGATGGAGCGAGCGGCGCCCCCACGGTCACCATGCCGACTGCCACTGCCGTGACCAGCAGCAGCGCCACGCTGGGTGGCACCGTGAGCAGCGATGGCGGCGCGACGATCACCCAGCGCGGCATCGTGCTGTCGGTCACCGCCACCAATGGCGACCCCCTGATCGGCGGGGCCGGGGTTACCAATCTGACCACCGGCGGCAGCACCGGCGTGTTCACCCTGAATGCCAGCGGCTTGGCGCCGAACACCGCGTATTCGTTCAAGGCCTATGCCACCAATGCCATCGGCACCGGCTACACGGCCGTGGGGACCTTCACCACACCGTGCCCGTCCACGGTGGTCAGCAACGGCAACGACAGCGGTGCCGGCTCTTTGCGGCAAGTGATCGTCGATGCCTGTACGGGCAGCACGATCACCTTCCAGGCGGGTGTCACGACCGTCTCGCTGACCTCGGCGGAGCTTTTGATCGACAAGAGCCTTGCCATCGAGGGCGCAACCGGCGTCACCATCACGCGCGCAGCTGGCAGCCCGGACTTCCGGATTTTCCGCATTCTGTCCGGCCATACCGTGTCGATGAACGCGGTGACGATCAGCAATGGCCGTGTCACCGGCAACGGCGGCGGCATTCTGAATCAGGGGGCCTTGACGCTGACGA
Source organism: uncultured Rhodanobacteraceae bacterium (assembly GCA_937928755.1). Classification (GTDB taxonomy): domain Bacteria; phylum Pseudomonadota; class Gammaproteobacteria; order Xanthomonadales; family SZUA-5; genus JADKFD01. The sequence continues at coordinate 7,151 of CALEZI010000183.1, forward strand.
GCAGCACGCTCAGCGGAAACCATGCCTCCGACGATGGTGGTGGGATCGATTCCTTGAACGCGCCGGTCTCGATCATCGGCAGCACCCTCAGCGGCAATAGCGCGGGGAGGTTTGCCGCAGCGGTATTCCGCAACTCCGCCGCCACCTTGCGCAATTGTACCGTCGCTGGCAACACTGCCCCGGATACCGGTGGCCTGGGCTTCGACGGCGGCGCCCCGGCGAACTTGACCAACTGCTCCGTGGTCGGCAACTCGAGTGTCGCCATCGTCGTCGCGGCCGGCTCTCGCCCGACCAGCACGCTGACCCTGGTCAATACCCTGGTCGCCATGCCCGGGACCCTGGCGATCTCGGGTTCCGTCAGCCTGGCGTCTTTCAACAACGTGATCCAGGCGTCGCCGACTTTCGCCGCGGGCGGCATGCTGGACGGCGTGGATGGCAACATCGTCAGCTTGTCGAATCCGCGCGTCGGATCGCTCGGCAACTTCGGAGGATCCACCCAGACAGTGGCCCTGCTGCCGGGCAGCCCCGCGATCAACGCGGGGACAGCGACCGGCGCGCCAGCCGCCGACCAGCGCGGCATCGCGCGCGTTGGCAACGTCGACATTGGTGCCTTCGAGTCGCGCGGATTCGCCATGGCGATCAGCGGCGGTAACAGCCAAAGCGCGGAGATCAATACGGCCTTCGCCAATCCGCTGGCCGTGACGGTGTCGAGCAGCTTCGGCGAGCCTGTCGAGGGCGGAGGCGTGACTTTCACACCACCCGGCGCCGGCGCGAGTGCGGTCCTGACCGGTTCGCCAGCGACGATCGGTGCCGGCGGCGTGGCCAGTGTGACGGCTAGCGCTAACGGTAATGCCGGTTCGTATGCGGTGGCTGCAAGCGCGAACGGCGCGACAGGGGTGAACTTCTCGCTGCAGAACACGGCGCCACCCAATTCCGATCTGTCGATCACGTTGGCCGACAGCCCGGATCCGGTCGTGACCGGTGGCACGCTGACGTACCAGCTGACCGTGAGCAACGGCGGTTCCGACGCCATCCTGACCAGCCAGAGCTTCTCGATCCGCTCGGCGGTGCCGGCTGGCCTCAGCGGCTGCAGCTACACGCCGTCGGGCGGCACCTTCAGCGTCGGCACGATCGCACCGGGCGCGACCGGCACCGGAAGCTGGACCGGCGTCGCGCTGGCGGCCCCGGGCGGGACGGCCACGCTGACCATCGCCTGCAGCGTGAGCGCCAGCGCCGCGGCCAGCCTGAGCCACACGGCAACGGTATTCCCGCCGACCGGAATCCTCGATCCCGACTGCAGCGGTGCGCCGCTGGACTGCGTCGGGAACAATACGGCGACGACGAACACCGCGGTGATCCGGCCGCAACTGACGCTGAGCAAGACCGCCAGTGCTTCCAGTTTCACCGTGGGCGCGCCGGCGAGTTTCACGCTGGGTCTGGCCAACACCGGCTCGGCCGCGACCACCGCGGTCAGCACGATCAGCGACACGATCCCTGCGGGCCTGACGATCGGCACGCTGCCGGCCAACTGCACGGCCGCCAGCCAGACCGTCACCTGCACGGTTCCAGCCGGACTGGCTGCCAGCGGCAACACCAGCTTCGTGATCCCGGTCACCGCCACAGTGGCGGCTGCAACCAGCGTCACCAACACCGCCACGGTCAGTGGCGGCGGCGATCCGACCTGTCCGGCGAATGCGCGCTGCACCAGTGCGGTGACCGTGTCGATCAGCGGCACCTGCGCCACGATCAGCTTCCCGTACACGCTCATCGGCGCCGACAACAGCGCCCGCGTTGCCAACCTGCGCACCGCCATCCAGTGCGCGAACTTGAACAGCAGCGCCGACCTCATCGACCTGAATGGCCAGAGCTTGGTCCTGACGGATGCCTTCGCCGACTATAGCGGTGCCACCGGCCTGCCGCAGATCACCAGCGTGCTCAGGCTGCGCAATGGCGCGATCGTGCGCAACGGCGCCGCGCCCGAGTTCCGCCTGCTGGCGATGAACGCCGCGGCCGATCTGACGCTGGAGCAGATGACCCTGGAGGGTGGTCGCCTGGGCAGCCTGGAAGACGGCGGAGCGATCCGCAACACCTCGGGAACGCTGTCCCTGCAGAACACCTTCGTCAGCAACAGCCAGGCCGGTTTCTCCGGCGCGATCTATCACGAGTTCGCGCCATTGATGATCATCGACAGCGTGGTGTCCGGGAACACCTCGGGCACCGCCGGGGTCATCACCAATGCGCATGGCAACGTCACCATCATCGACAGCACCTTTGCCGGCAACACCCATACGACGGCGGGCAGCTCGGCAGGCGTGCTGTACAACTTCCAGGGAACGGTCACCATCGCCGGCAGCCACTTCACGAACAACAGCAGCGTGGGCGTTGCAGGTGCGATCCATAACTTCGCCGGAACTGTCCACATCGCGAACAGCGCCTTCACCGGCAACAGCGCCACATCGCCCACCTCGTTCGCAGGCGCTCTCTTGAACAACAACGGCACGATGACCATCGCCAACAGCCGGATCACCGGCAACGCGGCGGGTAATCGCGGTGGCGGCCTGTATGCCCAGGGCGGCTCACTGACCGTGAGCAACAGTACGATCGCCGGCAACAACGCACCCACCGACGGCGGCATCACGATCGCCTCCGGCACCTCGACGCTGGTCAACAGCATCCTGTGGGGCAACAGCAGCGGCGGCACGCTGACCGGAGCGACGGTCAGCTACAGCATCGTCCAGGGCGGGTTTGCCGGTACCGGCAATCTCGATGTGGACCCGCTGTTCGTGGCGCCGGTCGGCTTCGCCTCGGCGCCGACCAGTACCGGCGACTACCGCCTGCAGAGCTACAGTCCGGCCACCGATGCCGGCAACAACGCGGCGGTGCCGATCGACACCCTCGACGTCAACGGCAACGCCAACACGACCGAGGAGGCGCCCGATCTGGATGGTAGTCCGCGGCGCTACAACGACACTGGCATCGCCGACACCGGGGTGGGTCCCGCACCGATCGTCGATCTCGGCGCCTACGAGCGGCAGACCAACTCGGTGGCGGTGGCGGCCACCGTCGCGCCGACCAGCCTGTCGGTCAGCGAGGCGGGTTCCACGGTCGACAGCTTCCAGCTCAGCCTGAACGCGGCGCCGAGCGTGAACGTCACGGTGCAGCTCAGCTTCGATGGCAACGTTGAGGTCGATACCGGCAGCGGCTTTGGCGCCTCACCGCAAACCGTCACGCTGACGCCGGCGAATGCGCTGTCCGGCGCGACCGTGACCGTGCGCGCCGTCGACGATGCGATCGACGAGGCCAGCCCGCACATCAGCACGATCGTGACTTCGGCGACGAGCAGCAGCAATCCGAGCTTCAACGGTCTGGCCGTGGCCGACGTCACGGTCTCGATCAGCGACAACGACACCGCCGGCATCGACGTCATCGAAAGCGGTGGCAGCACCGCCGTGGCCGAGGGCGGCGCGGCGGACAGCTACAGCGTCGTTCTGCAAAGCCAGCCGACCGCGAACGTGTCGGTCGACGTCGTGTTCGACCCGGCGCAGCTGGTGGTCGGCGGACAGACCGATGGCAGCCACGCGCTGACCTTCACGCCGGCCAACTGGGACACGCCGCAGACGGTCACGGTCGCGGCGGTCGACGACACGCTGATCGAGGCCAACCCACACAGCACCCAGATTGTGCAAACGGTGAACAGCAGCGACCCGATCTATGCGGCGATCAACCCGGCCGATGTCTCGGTCAGCATTGCCGAAAACGATGTGCAGGAGATCGTTTTTGCAGCGGCCAGCAGCACCGTGGCGGAGACTGCCGGCACGCATGCAGTCAATGTGCGCCTGAACCTGATCGCCAACGGCGCGCCGGGCGGCACCATCAGCAGCGACATGACGGCATCCGTGAACCTGACACTGGGCACGGCGGAGGCCGGTGACTTCAGTCTGGTCACCACCAGTG
>CALEZI010000184.1 GCA_937928755.1 uncultured Rhodanobacteraceae bacterium
GCCGCCAGTTTGATGCGCGAATAAGCGCACCGACAGGGGCGACCGTGACTCTCACCAAACATGCCAAAAAGCCTTGATTTTCATGCGCGAGCGGATTTACTTGTGGGAGCGGATTTACTTGTGGGAGCGGATTTACTCCGCGATCGCTTTCGCGGGATAAACCCGCTCCCACACCACTCACAACCAGAAGCCAACTACTGCCCCAATGCACGTCGACACCCTGCCCAGCCTCGCCGGCGAGTACTGGCGCGCCTTTGCCCATTCCAAGCCCGGCCTCGCTTTTGATCAGGAGATTCCGCGACACACGCTGGAGGTGGCGGCAACGCGCATCGATGTCCAAGCGCTGGCGCGCTATCGCCAGTTCGTCGGCAGCAACGAGGAATTCCCGCTGGCCTATGCCTACGTGCTGGCGCAGCCCGCGCACTTCCACCTGATCAACCAGCCGGAGTTCCCGGTGCGGTGCGTCGGTCTGGTGCATGCCGACAATCGCATCGTGCGTCACGCACACGTCGATCTCGGCCAGCCGTTGGCGTTGACGGTGGCGGTCAGTGGCGATCGCGTGCGCCGGCGCGGCCGCGAGTTCACGCTGCGCACGCTGATCTCGCAGGGCGGACGCACGCTGATCGAGATGGACAGCGGCTGCTTCACCCGCGTACGCGGCACCCCGCGCGACGCCCAAGCCGCGCCCGAGGCGCCGGCGACCGTGATCGTGCCCGGCGAACGAGTCGCCGACTTGCGCTTCGCCGCGCACTTCGGTCGACGCTATGCGCGCGTATCCGGCGACTACAACCCGATCCATCTTGCCGGCTGGCTGGCGCGCCCGTTCGGCTTCCGCCGCGCCATCGCGCACGGCGTCGGCAGCATGGCGCGGATCGACGCCGAACTCGGCCGCCGCGCCGGCACGCCAACACGCGAGTTGTCGATCCGCTTCCGCCGCCCGGTCGAGTTGCCCTGCGAGACCTGCCTGCACCACAGCGCCGGCACAACCGACGGCTACATTCTGGTCGATGCCCAGGGACGCGAGTTGTTGAGTGGCACGCGCTGCTGAGACTTCGTTCCCAGGAGGCAAGGTCGAAGGCCAGTCGCGCACCGGCGCTAACCGAGCATCCGATAGACCATTGCTTTTAGAGCGCTTCTTGTAGGTCACGTTGCCTGCGCAGCAGGCTACGTGACGCTGCCCATTGTCACGTAGCCTGCTGCGCAGGCAACGTGACCTACTTCTGGGCGTTTCCCGCGCGAATGGGCTCACCGACAGGGGTGATTGAGACTCGCGCTTCAGCAGCGGCGCGGCGAGCGCCGTTGCTGGCGCTACAATCGAACCCGCAATCAAACTCAGACGACGCAGAAGATGCAGAACGGTACCGCGGCGCTGCCGCAGGAAGTGTTGTGGCGCAAGTTGCATGGCCACACCTTGAGTCAGGCCGAGATCGCCGGCTTCATCAAGGGCGTGGGCGACGGCACGATTGCCGATGCCCAGGTCGGCGCCTTCACAATGGCGGTGTGTGCGCGTGGCATGGATGGCGCCGAGACTGCCGCGCTGACCATGGCCATGCGCGACAGCGGCAAGGTGCTCGACTGGCGCGCGGCGGGTTTCGCCGGGCCGGTGATCGACAAACATTCCACCGGCGGCATCGGCGATCTGGTGACGCTGCCGCTGGCGCCGATGCTGGCCGCCTGTGGCGCCATCGTGCCGACCTTGTCGGGGCGCGGCCTTGGCCATACCGGCGGCACGCTGGACAAGCTGGAATCGGTGCCCGGATTCACCGCCATCGTCAGCATCGATCGCCTGCACGCGGTGCTGCGCGCAGCCGGGCTCGCCATCGTGGGCGCCGGTGCCGATCTGGCACCGGCCGATCGGCGCATGTACGCGATCCGCGATGTCACCGGCACCGTCGAATCAATCCCGCTGATCACCGCTTCGATCCTGTCGAAGAAACTCGCCGGCAACACCGACGCGCTGGTGCTCGACATCAAGACCGGCAGCGGCGCCATGATGACCACGTTGGCGCAGTCGCAGCGGCTCGCCTGCAGCCTGGTCGATGTCGCCCTGCGCGCCGGCCTGCCGACGCGCGCCGTGATCACCGACATGAACCAGTCACTGGCGCCCGCGGTCGGCAATGCGCTGGAGATGCGCTGCACGCTGGCTTATCTGCGCGGCGACCAGCGACCCGCGCGACTGCATGAAGTGACGCTGCGCCTCGGCGCGGAATTGATGTGCCTGGCCGGTTTGGCCAGCGATCTGGCCGCCGCGGAGCAACGACTGCTGGCGACGCTGGCCGACGGTTCCGCCGCCGAACGCTTCGCACGCATGCTGACAGCGCTTGGCGGCCCAAGCGATTTCCTCGAACGCAGCGAGTCCTACATGCCACCGGCGCCGGTGATTCGGCCGGTGTACGCGCAGCACGCTGGCGTGGTGGCGCGTATGGACGCACGTGCGCTGGGGCTCGCGGTAGTCGCGCTGGGCGGCGGTCGCACCCAGCCAGGGGCGCCGATCGACCACCGCGTCGGCTTCGATCAAGTGGTCGAGATCGGCGATGCCGTGGATGATCAGCGCCCACTGGCTTTCGTCCATGCGGCCGACGAAGCCGGCTTCGAGCGTGCTGCCGCGGCCGTGCGTCAGGCCATGGTCATCGCCGACGCGGCCACGCCGCCGCCGCTGGTGGTTCAATGCATCGGGGCAGACAACCTGGAGGCCGCATGCGCCGCGCTTTCCTGATCGTGCTCGATTCGCTCGGCGTCGGCGCGCTGCCCGACGCCGGAAACTACGGCGACGTCGGCGCCGACACCTTCGGCCATATCGCCGCCTGGTGCGCGCGCGACAGCAGCGACGGCGGTCGCGGGCGGGCGTTGTCGATTCCGAACCTGACCCGGCTGGGGCTGATCGAGGCGGCCGCCACGGCCAGCGGCCGACGACCGTCCGGTTTTCCGGATGCGACGATCCCGAGTGGGCGACATGGTTGTGCGCGCGAGCGCTCGACCGGCAAGGACACGATCTCGGGGCACTGGGAAATCGCCGGCGTGCCGGTGCTGTTCGACTGGGGTTATTTCCGTGATCGCGAGCAGTCGTTCCCGGCGGAACTGCTGGACGCCCTGGCGCGGGCGGCTGGCGTGGCCGGATTCCTTGGCAATTGCCACGCGTCGGGCACCGAGATCATCGCCCGCCTCGGCGAAGAGCACATCCGGACCGGCCTGCCGATCGTCTACACCTCAGCCGACTCGGTGATCCAGATCTGCGCCCACGAAACGTTTTTCGGCCTGCAGCGGCTGTACGAGGTGTGCGCCGCGGCGCGCCTGCTGGTGGATCCCTATCGCATCGGACGGGTCATCGCCCGACCCTTCCTCGGCAGCAACGCAGCGGATTTCGCGCGCACGCCGCATCGTCGCGATTACGCGGTGCCGCCGATCGCGCCAACGCTGCTCGATCGCCTCGAAGACGCGGGCGCCGCGGTGGTCGGCGTCGGCAAGATCAGCGACATTTTCAACGCCAAGGGCATCACGCGTTCAATCAAGGCCAATGGCCTCGACGCGCTGGTCGCGCGTTCGCGCGAAGCGTTTGTCGCGGCCACGCAGCCGACGCTGGTGTTCACCAACCTGGTCGACTTCGACCAGGAATACGGCCATCGCCGCGATGTCGCCGGCTACGCCGCGGCACTCGAGCATTTCGACACCCTGCTGCCGTCGCTGCTGGAGCTGCTCGGTCCCGAGGACCTGGCCATCTTCTGCGCCGACCACGGCAACGACCCGACCTGGCCGGGCAGCGACCACACCCGCGAACATATCCCGATCCTCGCCACAGGCCCGGCACTGACCGCGGGCAACATCGGCTGCCGCGACAGCTTCGCCGATATCGGAGCGAGTCTGGCCGAGTGGTTCGGGATGGCGCCGCTGGAGCATGG
>CALEZI010000185.1 GCA_937928755.1 uncultured Rhodanobacteraceae bacterium
TGCGCGGACCGGCTCCGCTGTACCTGGAACTGGTGGAGCGGACGGGCCGGGGGACTGGGCTGTGAGAGTTCGCGCGTCGAACAGGACCGAAAAGGGGCAAGGGGCAGGGGGCAGGGGGTCTGTTCCACGTTTCAGTCGGACCGTGCAGCAGGGCTGGGCCCCTGCCCCCTGCCCCCTGCCCCGCACTTTACTTCAAAGCAATCATATGGTTACGTTGTATTTCGCGAGATCTGCGGGGCACCAGTCGCCATGAGCCTGCAACTCGCCCCCGACGGTCGCCTCAAGCACCTGTTGACCATCGACGGTCTGCCGCGACGACTGATCGAAGAATTGCTCGACGCCGCCGATGCGCTGCGCCATGTCGCACTGCGCGGCAACAAGAAGCTGCCGCTGTTGCGCGGTCGCACCATACTCAACCTGTTTTTCGAGGTTTCGACGCGCACGCGCACGACCTTCGAGTTGGCCGCCGAGCGGCTGTCGGCGGATGTGGTGAACCTCGACGTGGCGTCGTCGTCGACCAGCAAGGGCGAGAGCCTGCTGGACACACTGGCGACCCTCGAGGCCATGCACTGCGACATGTTCGTCGTGCGCCACCCGGATTCCGGCGCAGCGCATTTCATCGCCGAGCACGCTTCGCCGGGCGTCGCCGTGCTGAATGCCGGCGATGGCCGCCATGCGCATCCGACGCAGGCGCTGCTGGACGCCTACACCATCCGTCGCCACAAACCGCGCTTCGAGGACCTGACCATCGCGGTGGTCGGCGACGTGCTGCACTCGCGCGTTGCGCGATCGGAACTGCGCGCCTTCGGCATACTCGGTGCCGGAGAGCTGCGCGTGATCGGCCCGCGCACGCTGCTGCCGCCGGCGATCGAGGAACTCGGCGTTCGCGTCTACACGGACATGGACGCCGGTGTCGCCGACGCCGATGTGGTGGTCATGCTGAGACTTCAGCGCGAACGCATGCGCGGCGTGTTCCTGCCCTCGGAAAGCGAATACTTCCGCCGCTACGGCCTGTCGCGCGAGCGCCTGGCGCTGGCGAAACCCGACTGCATTGTCATGCATCCCGGGCCGATGAACCGCGGCATCGAAATCGCCAGCGATGTCGCCGACGGACCACAGTCGGTGATCCTGGAACAGGTGTCCAACGGCCTTGCCGTGCGCATGGCCGTGATGTCGCACATCCTCGGCGCCCAGGTGCCGCAACTGGAGGCCGGCGCATGATCGCGCACTCGCCGAGAACGACCCGGGTGCTGATCCGCGGCGCCCTGGTGCGCTTCCCGCACCTGGGGATCGACCGCGTCGGCGATGTGTTGTTCGAGCCCGGCCGAGTGCTGGCGCTGGATCCGGATGCCGAACAGGCAGCGGGCGCCGAGATCGTCGACGGCCGCGGCCGTTGGCTGATTCCGGGCCTGGTCGACCTGGCGACGCGCCTGCGCGAGCCCGGCGCCACGCACAAGGCGGACATCCGTTCCGAGGCCACCGCGGCGCTGCTCAACGGCATTACACATGTGGTGCTGCCGCCGGACACCCAGCCGGTGATCGATTCGACCGCCGTGGTCGAACTGATCCTGCGCCGTGCGCGCGAGGGGCGCGGCGCCACCGTGCATGTTCTCGGTGCGTTGACCCGCGATCTTGGTGAGGACAGCCTGGCTGAACTCGGTGCGCTGCGCGCCGCCGGGTGCATCGCGGTCGGCAACATCGGACACGCCCTGGGCAACACCAATCTGCTGCGACGGGCGCTGCAATACGCCGCGTCGCTGGACCTGTCCGTGCATCTGCAGCCGGTCGATCCGTGGATCAGCGCAGGTGGCTGCGCCCATGAGGGACGAGTCGCCGCACTGCAGGGCCTGGCAGGCATTCCGCAGACCGCAGAAACCCTGGCTCTGGCCCGCGATCTGATGCTGATCGAAGAATCCGGCGTACGCGCGCACTTCGGCCGACTGTCGTGCGCACGCAGCCTTGCCCTGCTCGCCGACGCCAAGGCACGTGGACTGCCGGTGACCGCCGACGTGGCCATGCCGCAGATCTACCTCAACGAACACGATGTGCTGCCGTTCCGCAGCGAATGCCACCTGCTGCCGCCGCTGCGTACGGTAGCCGACCGCGATGCGCTGCGCGCGGCGCTCGCCAGCGGCCTCATCGACGCCCTGTGCAGCGATCACCAGCCGCATGATGCGGATGCCAAGCTGAAGCCATTTCCGTCGTCGGAACCGGGCGCTTCGGGGCTCGACAGTTTTCTCGGCCTGGGTCTGAAGCTCGTCGGCGAGGGTGTGCTTTCGGTCGACGCGTGGTTGCAGCGTTGCGCGCTGGCACCACGCCGCATCCTCGGCCTGCCGCCGCCCACACTGGAGCAGGGCACGGTGCCCGATTTCGTGTTGATCGATGCCGTCAGCGAAAATCCGCTCGAAGCCAGCACGATGCTCAGTCGCGGCAAGAACACGCCGTTTCGCGGCTGGCGCCTGCCGGGTCGCGTCCATCTTGCGGCGATTGCCGACCGACTGTGGATTCGTGAACCATGAACCTCCTGCGCCAGCCCGCGCTGTACCTTGCGATGATCGTCCTGCTGCTGGGCAGTTGCGCCAGCACGCCGCCGCCACCACCCGAGCCTCCGACGCCGCCGGCGCGCGACCGCGTTGCCGAACTGCGCTCGCAGGCGCTGTCGACGTTCACGGCCATGGAGGTGGCGCCGCTGCAGAATCCCTCGGTCGACTTGCTGCTGCAGCAAGCCAGCGAACTGGAAGCCGCCGGCCAGCATGCCGACGCCGCGGCGCGCATCGAGGAAGCACTGACCATCGAGCCCGACAATCCGCGCCTGTGGCAACTCAAGGCCGAAACCCTGCTGCGCAACGAGTTGTTCCTGGATGCCGAAAAGCTGGCGATGAAGAGCTACGACCTGGGTTCGCGCATCGGCGAGTGGTGCATGCGCAACTGGCTGACCATCGCAGAAAGTCGCGACGCGCTGGGCGACGTCAACACCTCCGTCGCCGCACGCGAACGCGCACAGAAATGCCCGGTGCAGGCGCATCAGCGATTCTAATGGGCCTTGTTCGCTCGCTGGGGCCCTCCGACCGAACATGCCGGACGTCATTGATTTTCATGTGGGAGCGGATTTATTCCGCGAGAGCTTTCGCGGGATAAACCCGCTCCCACAAGTACGATGCGATGCGCGAACAGGCGCACCGACAGGCTGCTAGTGTAGTGCGGCGAAAGTAAGTGCAAGTAATTTCTGATGCATTTTGGCCCGAGGCTAGGCGCGAGGAGGAGTCATAGCAGGGCTATGGCGACGACGAGCAACGACGCATTCGGGTCAAAAGGCGCGGAAATAATTGCAGTTACTTTTGCCGAACTACACTAGGGCAACGCCAGGTCCAGCCCCAGCCACAGGCCGCGGCCGGGAGCGGTTTCGTAGTAGCGACGCGCGCCTTCGTTGACGATCAGCGACGCGCTGTAACGGCGGTCGAACAGATTGTCGAAGCGCACCAGCGCACTCAGGCGTCCCCAGGATTGCGGCGCGAATCGCTTGCTCAGGCGCGCATTGAATACGGCGTAACCGGGCACTTCGTCAGGATTGCGATCGCTTGCCGGGGTCGCCGACATTCCCAGCCACTCGAGCGCGGCGTCGAGATCTTCGTCGCCCGTCCACACCAGTTCCAGCCGCCCCGAACGCGGCGCAACACCGGGCAGACGCCGGCCGGCGTCGATGGCGACCACCGGCGCCGTGCATGGAAGTTGCGGGCAGGTGCTGTAGCCCTCGGTATAACGCGCATCGATCCAGTTGCCGACGCCACGCAGACGCCATTGCGGCGACATCTGCCAGTCGGCCGCCAGTTCCAGGCCGCGGCGACGGGTGGCGCCACCGTTCTGGAAGCTGGTGCGCCCACCCATCGAAGAAGCGACCACGATTTCGTCGTCGACCTCGACCTGGAACACGGTGGCCTGCAGATTCACGCGCTCGGCGGCGTACTGCACGCCGATCTCGGCCTGGTCGCCGCGTGCCGGATCGAGGGCATCGTTGAAGCCGCCATCGCCATCCTTGCGGTAGGCCAGTTCGGCCAGCGTCGGCAGTTCCAGGGTGCGCCCCAGCGCAATGTGCGCCATCCAGTCCGCGTCGAAGCGATAACTGGCGCCAACCACCGGCAACCAGGCGGTGTTGTCGTAGTCGCCGCTGTCGTCCGGATTGCCGGGTGCGATGTAGTGATCGCTGCTGGAAAAGTCGGCGCTGCTGCGGCGCACGCCGCCGCTCAGCCGCCAGGCCGGGTCGGGGTCGACATCGACGCGCAGCATCGCATCGCGGCTGTTGCCGTGGTTGCTCTCGTCGCGCCGCAGCGCGCCGCGCACGCCGAGTTGGTCGCCAACGAAGTTCTCGTAGCCGCGGCGGTCTTCGCTCAGGCGCTCGTCGCGCCATTCGCCATTGATTTCGGCATCCGCCCACGACCACTGCGCACGCTGAGACCAGCGCAGCGCAACACCATGGTAGTCGCGATCGAGGTCGACGATGCCCCCGCCGTTGCCGGGCGCCAATTGTGCCGCCCGCGGCACCGACAGCACCTGGTGGATGCTGCGCTGGCCGGCGTATGCGGCGATGCTGAACTCGGCGGCCCCCACCTCATGCTGGTAACGGGCAGCGAACTGCGACTGCCGGGTCGACTTGCGCGTGCCGAACAGCGCTGCCGCCGAGCTGGCGGCGAATGGATCGCTCTGGAACTCCGCGCGCGTCAGTCCCTGCGGATCGCCGGAATTCGGCTGCTCCTGATGATGCGCCGACAACGACAGCAAGCCGTCATCGCTCGGCGCCCAGTCCAGGCGCGAACTGGCCAGCGTGCGCTCGGCGGCACTGCGCTCACGGACGCCATCGGTTCGATAGCGATTGGCGGCCACACCCAGTCGCCAGATCTCGTCGCCATGATCGACATCGAAGCCGAAACGCTGCTGTCCATTGTCGCCAAACGCCATCTGCAGGCGATCCGCATCGCGGCGCAGACCGCGCTCGCCATCGACGCGCAGGTAACCGCCGCCATTACCGTAAAGTGCAGCAAAGGGGCCACGAATCAGGGTCAGGCGGCCACCCGACGTGAGGTCGATGTGGCCGATCTGACTCTGGCCGTCGGCCGCGGTGGCCGGAATGCCGTCGTATTCGATGCGCAAACCGCGCACGCCAAACGGGCTACGCGCGCCGAAGCCGCGAAGCTGGATCTGGGTGTCCTGCGCCTCGTTGTGACGCGGCCGTGCGACCACGCCAGGCAGCTCCGACAGCGGCTCGGAAACATCGGTCGCGGCGCGGCGCCTTGCCAAGTCCTCGAGGTCGACCGATGCCGCTCGCTCCGGCCGGCGCGCATCGCTGCGGTCGACGCGCTCTTCGGCGATCACGGCGGGTAGCTCCGCGGGGCAGTCCGGGCATTGTGCCAGCGCTGCGATCACTGCGAGGGCGATCAAGTTTGCGGCCCGTATCGGGTTGCTGGTTGTCGGTTACTGGTCATTGGCAGCAAGGAAGGGGCGCGGAACTCAGGATTGGCCTTTGCCGCCAAGAACCAACCACCAACAACCCGCAACCGCCTGCTCACACTTCAAGCATGTCGAAATCGGCCTTGCCGACGCCGCAATCCGGGCAGGTCCACCAGTCCGGCACATCGGCCCAGCGTGTGCCCGCCGCGATGCCCTCGGCCGGCCAACCCTCTGCCTCGTCATAGATGAAGCCGCAGACCACGCACACGTAGGTGCGCCAGGGCCCGCGGCCGTCATTCGTTTCTGCTGCGCTCATCAACGTCGACCCATGCGAAAAAGTGGGCGGATTCTGGCATAAGCCGATGTGAGCATCGGAACAAGATGGAGTGCCGGATCAATGAACCCGAACCTGATCCGCGGCCTTTACGCCCTCATCGACACCACCTGGCTGGCACCGGGTGCATTGTCAGACGCCGCCGGAGCTGCCATCCGCGGGGGCGCGCGCCTGCTGCAATACCGTGACAAGGACGCCAGTCCGGTTGAGCGCGCCGAGCGGGCGCGCGCGGTATTTAGGGTCTGCCGCCAGTTGGGCGCAGTATTCATCGTCAACGACGACGTCGAACTGGCCGACGAACTGATGGCGCACGGCGTGCACCTCGGCGAGCACGATTCAACCATCGCCGCCGCGCGTGCCCGACTCGGGCCGCTGGCGATCATCGGCGCCTCCTGTTACGACAGCGTGGTCAACGCCCAGCGCGCCGCCGACGCCGGCGCCAGCTACCTCGCTTTCGGCGCCTTTTTCCCGTCGTCGACCAAGTCCAACACGCGCCACGCCGAGCCCTTCTTGCTGCGCAAGGCCAGGGCGCTCGGGCTGCCGCTGGTCGCCATCGGCGGGATTACGCCAGACAACGCGACCGAGCTTATCGCCGAAGGCGCCGATGCGATCGCCGTCGCCGGGGGGCTTTATGGCGCAGGGGACATCGAGGCAGCGGCGCGGCGGTATGCGGTGTTGTTCGAAGGCTGAAAACGGGGCACGGGGCACGGGGCACGGGGCACGGGGAAAGGCTGGCACGAAGCGAGCTTTGGTGGGTCCAGACTTGTCTGGACGCTCTCCGGCTCGAGCTCCAGAAGCGTCCAGACAAGTCTGGACCCACAAGAGCCAGGAACGTGTCGTTGGCGCATCGATGAAGAGCATCCAGACAAGTCTGGACACACAGGAGCCAGGAACGTGCCGTTGGCGCATCGATGAAGAGCGTCCAGACAAGTCTGGACCCACAAGAGCGCAAGGCGCGTCGGACGAGACGCCTCCCGTGCCCCCCGCTCTCCGGTTCGGGCTCCAGAAGCGTCCAGACAAGTCTGGACCCACAAGAGCCAGGAACGTGCCGCCGCGGTTCCTCCCCGGCCCCGTACCCCGCTTCTTGCCCCGCCATTGCCACTCCCTGTCCTTGCATGCTCGATCGCGGTCGGCAAGGCTACGCGGCAATCTCCGGTTACTTCGCCGATCATGCGTGCCACCACTGCCACCATTCACCTGGATGCCCTGCGTCACAACCTGAAGCGGGTGCGTGCGTTGGCGCCGCAATCCAGGATCATGGCGGTGGTCAAGGCGGATGGATACGGCCACGGTCTCGAACGCGTGGCGCAGGCGCTCGCCGGCGCCGATGCTTTCGGTGTTGCCACGCTGGCGGATGCCGAACGCATCCGTCGCGCCGGGATGCGCCATCGCATCGTGCTGCTGTCGGGTTTCGACGAACCGGCCGATCTGGCGCTGGTGCGCGATTGGCAGGTCGATTGCGTGCTGCATCACGAGTCCCAGTTGCGCTTGCTGGAACGCACGCCGGCGCTGACGCCGATGGCGCTGTGGGTCAAGCTCGATACCGGCATGCACCGGCTGGGATTTGCGCCGGAGCAGGCGCACCAGATCTACCAGCGCTTGCGCGCGCTGTCCGCGGTCGGCGAGCTGCGCTGGATGACCCATTTCGCCTGCGCCGACGAGCGCGATCGCGACGAAACCCATGCCCAGATGGCACGTTTCGCCAGCGCGGTCGCCGATCTGCCGGGCGAACGCAGCCTGGCCAACTCTGCTGCGCTGCAGGCGTTCCCGAGCAGCCACGCCGATTGGGTGCGTCCTGGCGGCATGCTTTACGGGCTGTCGACCTTTGCCAACCAGACCGGCAGCGATCTCGGACTGAAACCGGTGATGAGCCTGTCGACCCGCCTGATTTCGGTGCAATCATTGGCTGCGGGCGAACGCATTGGCTATGGCGGGACTTTTGTCTGTCCTCACGCCATGCGCGTGGGCATTGCGGCTGTCGGCTATGGCGATGGTTATCCGCGACACGCCGCGAGCGGGACGCCGGTGCGCATCGACGGCCAACCTGCGCAAGTCGTCGGCCGCGTTTCGATGGATCTGCTGGCGATCGACCTCAGCAGCGCACCCGCCGCCGCGGTCGGCAGCGAGGTGCTGTTGTGGGGCGGCGAGCTGCCGGTCGAGCAGGTCGCGGCCGCGGCCGGCACCATCGGCTATGAACTGGTCTGCGGCGTAACCCGGCGCGTGCAGTTCGCCGAGGCCCGCGGCGTCGATGCCGTCAGCGCGGCGGCCTGAGCCCATGGCTGGCGAACTGCCCGCGCACTGGCAGCACTGGCTCGACGAACAGCGTGCGGCACTCGGCGCGGCATCCGCCAACCTGGCGCTCGACCGCGTGCTGCTGGCCAGCGACTTCGCCTTCGAGGAGTTCCGGCGACGACCGGAGTTGCTGGGTTTGCTGCAGCCCGGAAAAGGCGTCCGGACCAGGTCCGAACCTGCAAGAGCGCGCAAGATCCGTGGGTCCGGACCTGGTCCGGACGCCGTTCTTTCGCTTAGCGCCGACGACCCCAATCTGAGTGCCTCGTTGCGCCGTTACCGACGCGCCGAGTCGCTGTCGATCATCATCGACGACCTGCTCGACCGCGATGACGTCGAACGCACGCTGGAACGCGCCACCGTACTCGCCGAGCGCTGCATCGAAGTGGCGTTCGCTGCCGCACGCGCTGAACTGGTGGCGCGCCACGGCGAGCCGCGCGACGACCTGGGACAGGTGCAGACCTTGGTCGTCTATGGCCTCGGCAAGCTCGGCTCGCGCGAGCTGAATTTCTCCAGCGACATCGATCTGATCGCGGCTTTTCCGCGCGGCGGCGAGACCGACGGCCGGCGCACCCTCGACAACGAAGACTTCTTCGCGCGACTGGTGCAGCGCGCCAGTGCGTTGCTCGGCGAAACCACCGCCGAGGGCTTCGGCTATCGTGTCGACTGGCGCCTGCGCCCGTTCGGCAGTGCCGGCCGCCTGGCGTTGTCCTTCGATGCGATGGAGGATTATTACCAGCGCGAGGGTCGCGAATGGGAGCGCTTCGCCCTGCTGCGCGCGCGCCCGGTCGCCGGCGACCTCGACGCCGGTCGCGAACTGCTGGAACGTCTGCGCCCATTCGTCTGGCGCCGCTACTTCGATTACGCCGCGCTCGAGGGCCTGCGCGAGCTGAAGGCGCTGGTCGACGCCGAAGTGCGCCGCCGCGAACGCGAGCACGACCTCAAGCTGGGGCCCGGCGGCATCCGCGAAATCGAATTTCGCGTGCAGTTGGAATCGATCATCCGTGGCGGCCGCGATCCGGCGCTGCGCAACGGCAACACGCTGGCCTTGCTCGGTCTGCTCGCCGAGCGCGGCATCGTTGAGGCAGACGAGGCGGCGGCACTCGCTGCGGCCTACCGCTATCTGCGCCGCCTCGAGAATCGCGTGCAGATGTTCCGCGACGAACAGACCCATGTGCTGCCCGACGCCGAGGACGTTCGCGAACGTTATGCGCTGGCGCTGGGTTATGCCGATTTTTCGAAGCTGATGATCGACCTCGATGCGCATCGACGCGTCGTCGGCAATGCCTTCGAACGCTGCCTGCCGCTGGCGTCCAGTGGCGGCGCGATCGCGCCGGGTACCGGTGTCGACGCCGAGCTGTGGCAACGCGTGGCACCGATGTCCGAGCAGG
Organism: uncultured Rhodanobacteraceae bacterium; assembly: GCA_937928755.1. GTDB lineage: Bacteria > Pseudomonadota > Gammaproteobacteria > Xanthomonadales > SZUA-5 > JADKFD01. The sequence continues at coordinate 9,457 of CALEZI010000185.1, forward strand.
GCAACGCCGCCACTGCAGCGGCCGACGACGACCGCGTCGCCACCCTCAGGCGCCTGGCAGAAACCCCTGCCGTGCGCGCGATGAGCGCACGCGGTCGCGCGCGACTGGATCGCATCGTGCCGCTGGTGCTCGGCGCTTGTCGCCGCGGCAGCGCACCGATCGAAGCCCTGCAACGCTGGGTCGATTTGCTTGCCGCGGTTGCCGGGCGTACCAGCTACCTGGCGCTGCTGGCGGAACGCCCGGCACTGATCGAGCGGGTGCACGAGTTGATGGTGGCCAGCGCCTGGCTGGCGCGGGCTTTGGCGCAATCGCCGATCCTGCTCGACGACCTGCTCGACCAACGCCTGGCGGTCGATCCGCCGAGCCGCGCGGAACTGGCGCAGCGCCTTAACCTTGAACTCGCTGCGGTCGATGCCGGAGACACCGAACACGAACTCGAGCGGGTACGCCAGTTCCAGCAAAGCGCGCGCCTGGAACTGGCGCTGGCCTTCCTCGACGGCCGTGCCGATGCCGCACGTTGTGCCTCCGGGCTCGCCGACGTCGCCGATCTGGTGATTGAGCGCCTGTTCCGGATCGCGTTGCGCGACATCGCCAGCCAGCACGGCAACCTGCCCGGCCTGAGCGCCGAACAGGGCCTGGCCGTGATCGGCTATGGCAGCCTCGGCGGGCGTGAACTCAATTTCAGTTCCGACCTCGATCTGGTGTTCCTGTACGACGACGCCTTGCAGTCGGCAGAGAGCGACGGTGCGCGCCCACTCGATGGCCAGCGCCATGTCGCGCGCGTCGCCCAACGCTTGCTGCACCTGCTGACCGTGCAGACCGCGTTCGGGCCGCTTTACGAGATCGATGCGCGATTGCGCCCGAATGGCAGCAAGGGACTGCTGGTCACGCCGATGTCGGCGTACGCCAGTTATCAGACATCTGAGGCTTGGCTGTGGGAACACCAGGCGCTGGTGCGCGCGCGCTGCGTCTGTGGCGACCAGGCCCTCGGCGCCGAGTTCGCGGCCTTGCGCGCGTGCGTGCTGCTCAAGGCGCGCGAAGCCGCCACGGTCGCCAGCGAAGTCAACCAGATGCGCGAACGCTGGCGCACGGCGCTGGACCGCAGCAGCGCTGAGAGCTTCGACCTGAAACAGGGCATCGGCGGCTTGGTCGATATCGAATTCGTGACCCAGCAGGTGTTGCTGGCGCACGGGTCCAGCAGCGCCGCCGATGGGCAACCGCCGGCCGATACCGCCTCGTTGCTGCGCTGGCTGGCCAGCCGCGGGCTGCTGCCCGAATCGCAGGCGAACCAACTCGCACTCGCCCATCGCCGACTGCTCGACCGCGGGCTGCGCTGTGCGCTGGCATTGGAAAAGCGGCTGGTGCCGATGGCCGAGGGTCGCAGGTTGGCGGCCAGACTGTAGCAGCGACGGGCCCGTCGCGACGGTAAATCGCGAATGGGAAGCTTCGCCGGTCGCGACGTACACGTCGCTCCTGCGCGAATCTTGGGTTGGCTCTCGATCTGACCAACAACCAACAAACCGCTCAGGGACGGAGTGCTAATCTTCCCGCCCCCGAATTCCAGCTGGTCCCGCATGTCCACCGTCCGTACCCGTTTTGCTCCCAGTCCCACCGGAATGCTGCACGTCGGCGGTGCGCGCACCGCGCTGTTCAGCTACCTCGAAGCGCGCCGCCATGGTGGCCAGTTCATCCTGCGCGTCGAGGACACCGATCGCGAGCGCTCCACTGACGCGGCGGTTCAAGCGATTCTCGACGGCATGGCGTGGCTCGGCCTGGAACACGACGAGGGCCCGTTCTTCCAGACTCAACGCTTCGACCGCTACCGCCAGGTCGCCCACGAATTGCTGGCGGCCGGCAAGGCCTACCACTGCTGGATGAGCAAGGATGAATTGGAGGCGATGCGCGCCGACCAGGAAGCGCGCGGACTGAAGCCGCGCTACAACGGCTACTGGCGCGACCGCAAGGAGACGCCGCCGGCCGGGGTGACGCCGGTGATCCGTTTCAAGAATCCGCTGCACGGCGACGTCGTCGTCGACGACCGCGTACGCGGTCGGGTGACGTTCGACAACGCCGAACTCGACGACCTGATCATCTGGCGCTCGGACGATTCGCCGACCTACAACTTCGGCGTGGTCGTCGACGATGCCGACATGGCGATCACCGACGTCATCCGCGGCGACGACCACCTCAACAACACGCCGCGGCAGATGAACATCTACGCGGCGCTGGGCAAGCCGATCCCGCGTTTCGCGCACTTGCCGATGATCCTCGGGCCGGACGGTGCCAAGCTCAGCAAGCGCCACGGCGCGGTCAACGTGCTCGGCTATCGCGAGGATGGCTTCCTGCCGGCGGCGCTGCTGAATTACCTGGTGCGCCTGGGCTGGTCGCACGGCGACCAGGAGATTTTCACCATGGCCGAAATGATTGAATTGTTCTCGGCCGACGAGGTCAACCACTCGGCCTCACGCTTCGATGTGGAAAAACTGCGTTGGCTCAACCAGCACTACCTGAAGACGCTCGAACCGGCGCTGATCGCGCCCGAGTTGCGTTGGCATCTGGCGCGCATCGGGCTCGATCCGCACAGCGGGCCAGCGGCCGAAGACCTGTTGATCGCCTTGCGCGAACGCGTGCATACGCTGGCCGAACTGGCCGAGCGGGCTCGCGTGTGGTTCGACCCGCTGACGCAGTACGACGACACCGCGGTGGCCAAGCATCTGACCGCTGCCGCGCGCGTGCCGCTGCAGGCCGCCCACACCGCGCTCGCCGGTGTGTCCGCGTGGAGCGCGCTCGCCGTGCACGACGCGCTGAATGCCGCAGCGCAGTCGCTCGGCCTCGGACTCGGCAAAGTCGCGCAGCCGTTGCGCGTGGCGATCACCGGCACCCAGGTCAGCCCGTCCATCGATCACACGGTGTACCTGGCGGGCCAGCGCGAGGCGCTCAAGCGCATCGATGCGGCACTGGCGAAGTTGCCGGCGTGAGCGGGCACCCGATCGCGGTAAAAGCCCGCTGCCACAGTTCACCACGCTCCCGTGGGAGCGGGTTCATCCCGCGAGCTTCCGCAGTTTGTGGGAGCGGGTTCATCCCGCGAGCTTCCGCAGTCTGTGGGAGCGGGTTCATCCCGCGAGCTTCCGCAGTCTGTGGGAGCGGGTTCATCC
>CALEZI010000186.1 GCA_937928755.1 uncultured Rhodanobacteraceae bacterium
TGTTCATCGCGCACGAACCGCAGATGCCCTCGCGGCAGGAGCGGCGGAAGGTCAGCGTCGGGTCGATCTCGTTCTTGATCTTGATCAGCGCGTCCAGAACCATCGGGCCGCAGGCCGCGAGGTCGATCTCGTAGGTATCGGTGCGCGGGTTGGCGCCGCTGTCCGGATCGTAGCGATAGATCTTGAAGCGGCGCACCTTGCCGGCTCCGGCCTTGGCCGCATGATGCTTGCCGGCCGTGATCTTCGAGTTCTTCGGAAGCGTGAATTGGGCCATGGTCCTGCCTCTAGTTCGTCACTGCTCAAGCCGTAGGTCATGTTGGCCCGAAGGGCCTACGTGACAATGCCCGTGCCGCGCGTCACGTAGGCCCTTCGGGCCAACGTGACCTACAACGGCTTCTAGTACGTGCGCGCCTTCGGCGGCACGGCGTCGACTTCGTCGGTCAGCGTGTACAGATGCACCGGGCGATAGTCGAAGCTGACTTTCTTGTTGTCGTCGACATACGCCAGCGTGTGCTTCAGCCACTGGTTGTCGTCGCGATCCTTGTAGTCCTCGCGCGCATGCGCGCCGCGGCTTTCCTTGCGGTTCTCGGCCGAATAGATCGACACCAGCGCGCAGCCCAGCAGGTTCTGCAGCTCCAGAGTCTCCACCAGATCGGAGTTCCAGATCAGCGAACGATCGGACACCCGGACGTCGTCGAAGCTGCGGCTGATCTCGCTGACCTTGCGGCAGCCTTCCTGCAGCGACTCGCCGGTACGGAACACCGCGGCATGCGTCTGCATCGCCTTCTGCATGGCCAGGCGGATATCGGCTGTCGGCGTGCTGCCCTTGGCATTGCGCAGGCGATCGAAGTTGCCGAGAGCCTTGTCGTAGGCCGAAGCCGGCAGCTTCTTGTGGGCTGCGGATGCGGTCACCACCTGGGCGGCGCGATTGGCGGCAGCGCGACCGAACACCACCAGGTCGAGCAGCGAATTGGAACCGAGGCGGTTGGCGCCGTGCACCGAGACGCAGGCGGCCTCGCCGATCGCGAACAGTCCCGGCACCACCGCATTCGGGTTGCCGTCCTTGATGGTCACGACTTCGCCGTGAACATTGGTCTGGATGCCGCCCATGTTGTAGTGCACGGTGGGCAGCACCGGGATCGGTTCGCGGGTGACATCGACGCCGGCGAAGATGCTCGCGGTCTCGGCGATACCCGGAAGGCGTTCGTGGATCACTTCCGGACCGAGGTGCTCCAGATGCAGGTGAATGTGGTCCTTTTCCGTTCCAACGCCGCGACCTTCGCGAATTTCGATGGTCATTGCGCGACTGACCACGTCGCGCGAGGCCAGGTCCTTGGCGTTCGGTGCGTAGCGCTCCATGAAGCGCTCGCCCTTGGAGTTGGTCAGATAACCGCCCTCACCGCGCACGCCTTCGGTGATCAGGCAGCCGGCGCCGTAAATTCCGGTCGGGTGGAACTGGGTGAATTCCATGTCCTGCAACGGCAGGCCGGCGCGCAGCACCATGCCGTTGCCATCGCCGGTGCAGGTGTGCGCCGAGGTGCAGGAGAAATACGAGCGGCCGTAGCCGCCGGTCGCCAGCACCACGGCGTGGGCGTGGAACATGTGCAGCGTGCCCTCGCTCAGATCCCAGGCGAGCACGCCGCGGCAGGCGCCTTCTTCGTCCATGATCAGATCGAGCGCAAAATATTCGATGTAAAAGCGCGCGTCGAACTTCAGCGATTGCTGGTACAGCGTGTGCAACATGGCGTGACCGGTGCGATCGGCCGCCGCGCAGGTGCGCTGCGCCGTGCCCTGGCCGTAATGCGTGGTCATGCCGCCGAATGGGCGCTGGTAGATGCGGCCGTCTTCGGTCCGCGAGAACGGCACGCCGTAATGCTCGAGTTCGATGATGGCCGGAATCGCTTCCTTGCACATGTACTCGATCGCATCCTGGTCGCCGAGCCAGTCGGAACCCTTGATGGTGTCGTAGAAATGGAAGCGCCAGTCGTCTTCGCCCATGTTGCCCAGCGCCGCACTGATGCCACCCTGGGCGGCCACCGTGTGGCTGCGCGTCGGGAACACCTTGGTCAGGCAGGCAGTGGACAGGCCCTTGGCGGCCATGCCCATGGTGGCGCGCAGTCCGGCGCCGCCAGCGCCTACGACGATGACGTCGTAATGGTGATGAGTAAGCTTGTAGGACTCGGTCATGTGCGCTCAGCCACGATAAGAACCAGACGCAGGATTGCGATGGTCGTCGCCAGTACCGCCAGCACCGCGCCGAACCGGATAAGGACCAGCAAGGTGATCTCCAGGGCGCGCGGATGCACGTAGTCCTCGATCACCACCTGCAATCCCAGATAGGCGTGGTAGAACAACGAAAACACGAAGGCGAGCATCAACAGCGCATTCAGCGGGTGCCCGAGTGCAGTCCCGACCACCAGCTGATCGCTGCCGGGCAGCGTAGCGACGAACCACAGGAACCACAGGCTGAGCGGCGCCAGTGCAAGTGCCGTCACGCGCTGCGCCCACCAGTGACCGGTACCCTCGCGGGCGGAGCCCAGGCCCCGAACCACCTTCAACGGCGTGCGAAATGCAGTCATCGGATTGTCCCCGTCAGGTCCAGATGCACCAAAGCGAGATCGCCGTCAGCGTCGGCGCCAGCGCGACGACCAGCCAACCGGACGCGTACGCCTGTTTGATCTCCAAGCCCCAGCCGATGTCCCAGGCCAGATGGCGCAGGCCGTTGAGCCCGTGGTAGATCAGGCAGAACACGAATGCTGCCGTCAGCAGCCGGCCCAGGATGCTGCTGGCGAAGGCACTGAAGGTCGCATACGCCTCGGCGCCGAGCGCGACCGCGACAATGCCCCAGACCAGAGCGACGGCGCCGATGCACAGGGTGACTCCGGTCGCTCGATGGATGATGGAGAGCAGCGAGGTCAGCTGCGGACGATAGATCTGCAGATGCGGCGAGAGCGGTCGCGAGCGCGTGGCCATCTTGAGTCCCCGATTGCGGTCGACGGGACGTCGCTTGCGGACGCTCCCGAGTGGGTGCCAGACAATAGCAGTTGCAACAAGGCGAGTGCGGCTCGGTGCGACAAAAGTCGATGCGAAAGCGCAGCTCGCGGACTTCAGAAATCGATGCAGCGCCCGTTTTTTTCCCAGTCGCCATAGCGGGTTGGCTCCGGGCCCTTGCGTCCGCCGATCTCCGCCGGAGCTGGCGATGGCGGCTCGGTGGGGCGCGCGACGGCGATCGCTTCAGCCTCTGAGGATGGTGTGTTGGCCTGCGACATTCGTATGCTCCAAGTCTGGCGAGTAGAGTCAGCCAGCGAATCCAGTCAAGAGGTTAATCCAGCGCGGATGACGACATTGCCAACATTTGCGGAAATCCGGGTGAACGGCGCCGATGCGGCATCCTTCCTGCACAGCCAACTGGCCAGCGACGTCCGCGCGATCGAACCCCTGCACTGGAACTTCGGCAGCTATTGCGCCGCCGACGGTCGCGTTCTGGCCCTGATGCTGGTCGCCTGCGAATCCGCCGACCGCTGGCGACTGCTGCTGCCAGCCGACGTTTCGCAAGCCGTTGCGTCGCGTCTGCAGCGTTACCGCCTGCGTTCGCGCTGCACCATAGACACATCGGAAGTCGCCATCAACGCGGATGACGGTGTCCAGCCAGCGGCAGCCGCCTACCGCTGCGAACAGTTCGCATGGCAGGCGACTGGCGAATCCCCGGCACCAATGCCGCACCAACTCTGGGAGCAGCAACTCAAGTTGAGCATCCCGTGGCTCGTCGCCGCTACCAGCGAGCGCTTCCTGCCGCAGATGCTGGCACTGGAACGCTTGCAAGCTTTCTCACTGCGAAAGGGCTGCTTTCCCGGGCAGGAAATCATCGCGCGCACCCATTATCTGGGCCGCAGCAAACGCCGCCTGGTGCGATTGGCGAACAGCGGCGATTGCGAACTGGCCGAGCCAGGCGATGAACTGCGGTTGCTCGACAACGACTTGCTGGTCGGCACATTGATCGGCGCCGGCCGCGGTGCCGCTGGAGGCCTCGCCGTGGTCTCCGAGAGTGCCACCACGGGGATGTCGATTCGCACCTCGGACACGCTGCGAAACGCAACATTCGTGATCGAAGGCGACGTCATTGAAAAGATCGGCGACGGTGGCCTGAATGGCCGCTATCACCCCCCATTCAGCGCATAGCGTTCTGTCAGATAAAGTGGTATGACCATGTTGTATTCGAGGGGAGAGGCATCATGGCCCAAACGCGACGCGTCAATCGGTTCCAGGCACTTTCGCTTGGCCTCACGCTGGCAGGGTTGTCGCTGACTGCAGTGGCGACTGCCGCAGACTACAACTTCGCGGTTGAGCCGACTTACACACCCGAGCGCGCCCGTGAGGTGTACGAGCCGCTGATCACTTATCTCAACAACGCGACCGGGCAGAACTTCAATCTGGTGGTCGCGCGCAATTATGCGTTCTACTGGAACGACCTTCGCAATCGCAAGGATCTGCACTTCGTATTCGACGAAGCGCATTTCACCGATTTTCGTATCCAGCGTTATGGATACGAGCCACTGGCGAAATCGTCGATCCCGTCGAGTTATTCGTTGCTGACGCAAGACGACGTCGGCGAGGGCAATGTGCAGGCCTTCGTCGCGCGTAGCCTGGTGACCATGCCTGCGCCGAATCTGGGATTTGCCCTGTTGCTGGAATACTTCCCGAATCCAATGCAGCAGCCTGACCTGCGCTCGCTGGCTTCGTCGTGGAACGACACTGTCGAGAGCGTTTTCGCCGGTGAAGCCGACGCCGCGCTGGTGCCGACGTGGTTGCGAGACCAGTACCCCAACCTGATTCCGATCATTACCACGCGCGAGTTTCCGGGCTCGGCGATTTCGGCGTCAGCCGACGTACCCGCCGAGGTCAAGGCATCGGTCAAGGAAGCCTTGCTGAAACTGCACGACGATCCCAACCTGTTCGAAGTTCTGAATGAACTCGGCACGCCGCAGTTCGTCGAAGCCACCGCGGCCGAATACAAAGGTTCGGAGCAGATGCTGAAGAATTTCTACGGGTACAACAAGCGCTGATCCAGCGTACTTGCCAGCTGGCGCCGCGTAACCTCGCGGCCATCCTGCACGTCTGAACCGCTATGTCTCAGCTCGCGCGCCGGAAAACGTAGACCGAGGCCGGCGGCAGGTTCATCAAGGTGAAATCGACGCGTTTCGCCTTGAGATTGAGGCGTCTCAAGGTGTTCGACGAAACCGGGCACTTCGGGCCGTAGGTGAACTGGACCAGCACGCCGAGTGGCGGCAAGCAAGCGAACGTCGCCACCAGGATCTGCTCGACCAGCGACGGCGGCATCGACAGAAAGCCCAGCGAACTCACCACCGCATCGGCACAACCGTCGGCGAATGCTTCGGTGCCGGCCAGCAAGTTCGGTAGATCGCGCGCATCTCCACAAACCACCTTCGACAGCGGGAAGCTGCGCTGCAGGTGGTCATGCAACTCCGGATTGAGTTCGACAACCAGCAGGCTCTCCGGGCGCACTCCATAGCGCAACAGCTCACGCGTGATTGCTCCGGTGCCAGCACCCAGTTCGACGATACGTCGTGCGTGCGCTGGCAAGGCCATGGCCATCGCCCGCCCCAGACGCGGACTGCTCGGCACAACCGACGCGGTGGTGAGCGGCGCTCGCAGCCATTGACGAAAGAACACCCAGTTGCGCGAAGCACCACTGCGCCATCGGGTGAATGAGGTTTCGGCTGAGGATTGCATGGGCGCCTTTGCGCTGGACTGTTGCGAGTCTGGTGTAGTGCGGCAGAAGCAACTGCCATTATTTCCGCGCCTTCTGACCCGAATGCGTCGTTGTCAGTCGTCGCCATGGAAGACCTATGGCTCCTGCTCTCGCCTCGGGTCCGAATGCAACGGAAAAAGACAGTTACTGCGCCGCGCTACACTAGCAAGGTCGACCCTTGCGCGCCAACATGACTTGTGGTCCCGGCGACATTCGCACGCGAATCCTGCTGCAACATCGCCACATCCGAAGTCTCGCCGCGGAGCGTCAGCGCTCGATGATTGCCTGCTGCTTGATCGACTGCCCGAGATCGAGGGCACGCTGGCGCATCATCGTCGCGCGGATGCTTTCGCGCACCTGGTCGAACGGCGGCGCACTGAACGGACGCTTGGCGCGCAGCAGCGCGACATGGAAGCCGAATTCCGTCGCCACTGGTTGCGCCGACCAGTTGCCTGGCGTGAGTCCGGCCAGCGCGTCTGCGAGCGCCGCCGGCAATTGCGTTCGACGTACCCATCCCAAATCCTTGGCATCGCGTACGCCGGCCTGCCCCGCCTGGGCCCTCAGCACGTCGTCGAAACTGGAACCCGCATTCAACGTTGCCAGAATCTGCTGCGCACGCTCGGCGCTGTCGAGCAGGATGTGGGCGACCTGGTACTCCTCGCTGCCGGTAGTGGCCAGTTCCTTGTCGTAGGCAGCGCGCAGTTCCTCGTCGGTCGCTGGCGCCACGTTGCGCTCGATCATCAATCCACTGAGGCGATTGAGACGCTCCAGTTCCAGGTCGGCTCGCACCGCCTCGTCGGCCAGCAATCCGCGCTTGTCGGCCTCCATCGCCACCGCCAGCAATTCGGCCAACTGGTCATAAACCTGCTCGCGCTGACCTGGATCACGCACTTCCCAGCCGCGCTTGCGCGCGTAGGCCTGCACCAGCGCCTCGGGAACTTCCTGTCCGTTGACCTTGAGACCGCTGGCTGAGCCCTGCAACTGGAACAAGCCGGTATCGGACTTCTCCGCCTGCTGCTGACAACCCGCCAGCAGCCACAGAGCCGTTGCGGCCGCTATCGCGTGAATCTTCATGCAATTTCCTCAGGGGTCATCGCCTTGATCGACAAGGCATGGATATCGGTATCGAACAGGTCGCCGGTGGCATCGTAGATCAATCGGTGGCGCGCCAGCGGGCGCAGACCTCGAAAGCACTCTGCCACCACAATGACGCTGAAATGGCCGCGACCGTCGCGCGCTCCGGCGTGGCCGACGTGCCGGTGACTGTCGTCGACGATCTCGATCGAAACTGGCGCCAATGCGGTCTGCAGGCGGGCGCGCAGGCGTTCGCTGCGGTTGTTGTTGGCGGTCATGCAGGACGCTCGTGAAACGGGGTTGATTGGTAACGCGCTGGTTGAGAGGGCACGAGGGCGCGAGGGCACGAGGACACGAAAAAGCCGAAGCGCACCTTGAACCGGCTCTCGCGTGCCCTCGCGCCCTCTTGCCCTCGTGCCCTCCCGAGGCGCGAACAAGCGCACCAGCGAGGGCGACCCGGACTCCTGCACCACTCCACCCACATGAACGAGGTACCGACAGCAAACGGGTCGCGAATGGTACGGAATCCGTCTGGTCCGGTACACTCCCGCGTCTTTGCCTTGCCTTCGACTCGCGCCTGCCGGTGTGCCCGAGCCTGGGGCCTACGACTGTTCGGATACACATGTCCCGCCGCATTTCGATTCACCCAGTATCGCCGCAACAACGCTTGATCGATCAAGCCGTTGCAGCCTTGCGCGCAGGTGAGTTGGTGGTCTATCCAACCGATTCCGGTTATGCGTTCGGATTCGCACTGGACGCCCGCGCTGCGCTGGAACGCGTGGTGCGCCTGCGTCAGCTCAAGCCGCGTCACAATTTCACCCTCGCCTGCCGCGATCTCAAGCAGATCGGAAGTTATGCGCGCGTCGATGATGTGGCGTTTCGACTGATGCGCGCGCATTTGCCGGGACCCTACACCTTCATCTTGCCGGCCAGCTCGCTGGTGCCCAAGCGCGTTGCCACCGAAAAGCGTCGTTCCATCGGCGTGCGCATGCCGGACAACCGCGTCGCCCAGGCGCTGATCGAAAGCCTCGGCGAACCGATCCTGAGTTCCAGCCTGCTGCTTCCCGGGCAGGATGTGCACGGCATGGAGATCGAAGAACTGGCCGAAGTGCTCGAGCCGCATATCGATGTGTTCATCGACGCTGGTCCCTGCGGCGTCGACCCGACTACCGTGGTTTCGATGCTCGACCAACCCTTCGAAGTGCTGCGCTACGGCAGCGGCCCGGTGGACTGGGAATGAACGAACAAGCGCCCATTTCCGGCGACGGCGCCAGTGCCCGGCAAGCGGAGATACCGTTCGCCGTGGTCCGCGGAGAACCGTTCTACGAGCTACCCAGGGATCTCTACATCCCGCCCGACGCCCTCGAGGTCATCCTCGAAGCCTTCGAGGGACCGCTCGACCTGCTGCTGTACCTGATCCGTCGCCAGAATCTCGACATCCTCGACATTCCGATCGCCGCGATTACCCGGCAATACATCGGTTACATCGAGATGATGCGCGAACTGCGCTTCGAACTCGCCGCCGAATACCTGTTGATGGCCGCGATTCTGGCCGAAATCAAGTCGCGCCTGCTGCTGCCGCGACCGCCCGCCAATGCCGACGAAGAAGGCGACCCGCGCGCCGAGTTGGTGCGACGCCTGCAGGAGTACGAGCGCTACAAGAAGGCCGCCGAGGACATCGACGCACTTCCGCGCATGGACCGCGACACCTGCGCCGCCAGCGTCCACGTACCGGAACGCAAGGTTCATGTTGCACCGCCGGAAGTGGATCTGCGCGAACTCTTGCTGGCCTTCCGCGATGTCCTGAATCGCGCCGACCTCTTCGTCAGCCACCAGATCCGCAGGGAACCGCTGTCGGTGCGGGCAAAAATGACCGCCGTGCTGGATGCGCTGAGCAGCGGCGAATTTCGCGAATTTTCGTTGCTGTTCACGCCCGCAGAAGGGCGCCTGGGCGTGGTCGTGTGTTTTCTGGCGCTGTTGGAACTGGGCAAGGCCGGACTGATCGAAATCATTCAGGATCGCCCGCTTGCGCCGATCTATGTCAAATCGCTTGCAACCCGCGACCCCGACGAATCATGAACATCAATTTTTCCATGCTGAAGTCCATCGTCGAGGCGGCACTGCTGGCTGCCGGTCAACCGCTGACCATTGCCCAGCTCGCCGAGCTGTTCGACGAGGGTGCACGACCAACGCACACCGAAATCGCCCAGGCGCTGGAACAATTGGCCGCGGATTGTGCCGAGCGCGGCGTGGAACTGATCGAGGTCGCCAGCGGTTTCCGCTATCAGGTCAGAACGGAGGTGCACGCGTTCGTTGCGCGCCTGTGGACCGAGCGTGCGAGCAAGTACTCGCGGGCGATGCTGGAGACTCTGGCGTTGATCGCCTATCGCCAGCCGATCACCCGTGGCGAGATCGAAGCGGTGCGCGGCGTGGCGGTCAGCACACAGATCATCAAGACCCTGGAAGAACGCGAGTGGATCCGCGTGATCGGACACCGCGACGTCCCTGGTCGACCAGCCCTGTTCGGCACCACGCGCAGCTTTCTCGATTACTTCAACCTGAAAAGCCTGGATCAGTTGCCGACCCTCGCCGAGATCCGCGATCTCGAAGCGATGGAGCCCGAGCTGTCCTTTCCCGAACGTGACGGCAGCAACGCGCCCGGCGCCGAACCTGCGCCGATCGTGGTCGCCCCGCTCGAAGTACCGTCCACGGAGACGCTTCAATGAAACGCCGCCCCACTTTGTCGCTCAAGCGCGGCGCCGACCTCGTCGGTCCCGAACGTCTGCAGAAACTGCTCTCCAAGGCCGGCCTCGGATCGCGGCGGATGATCGAAGAGCGCGTGCTGCGCGGCGAGATCGAGGTCGACGGCAAACCTGCGACCATCGGCGCGTCGCTCGGCGACGGCCAGATCGTCAAACTCGACGGCCGCGAGTTCGTGGTGCGCGCAGTGACCCACGAGGGTCCACGCGTGCTGGCCTACAACAAGCCCGAAGGCGAAGTGACGACAACTTCCGACCCGGAGGGCCGTCCGACGGTCTTCGACCGCCTGCCGCGCCTCAAGGGCCTGCGCTGGATCGTGGTCGGTCGCCTCGACCTCAACACCGCCGGCCTGCTGCTGTTCACCACCGATGGCGAACTCGCCAACCGGCTGATGCATCCCTCGCGCGAAATCGAGCGCGAGTACCTGTGCCGGGTGCACGGGGAAGTCAACGAAGACACCGCCAGGAAGTTGCTCAAGGGTGTCGAACTCGACGACGGTCCGGCGCGGTTCGATGAGATCGAAGCGCTCGGCGGCGAAGGCACCAACAAATGGTACAAGGTGATCATCCGCGAAGGACGCCAACGCGAGGTGCGGCGACTGTGGGACGCGGTGGGCGTCGAGGTCAGCCGCCTCAAGCGCGCCCGCTACGGCGTCATCGAACTCGGCAAGGAACTCAAGCGCGGCTGGTATCGCGAGCTGGAAGCCGAGGAGATCGCGCGCCTGCTCGAGTCGGTGGACATGCCGATGACCACGCGCAACGAGCTGCGCATCATGCCGGTCGAGGTGGCGCGCAAGTTCGAACGCGGCGCGCGCGGCGACAAGCGGCCCGGCGATCGTCCGTCCTGGAAGCGGGAAGCCGGCGAAGTGCTCGCCGAACGCGGCCATGGCGAAGGCCCGCCCCGACGTGTACCGGGGCAGCGCCAGGGCGAGGAATTCCGCGACCGCGGCGCAGCGCCGGGTCGTGCCGGCCCGGCGCGCGGCGATCGTGCGACTCGAGGCCCTGGCGAGCGCCCGGCCGCGCGCTCCGCGCCGCGCTCACGCGACCGCGCCGCCGGCAGCGGCCCGCGGCCGTCGTATCCGGCGCCGCCGCCCGCGCGCGCCAAGCCCGAACCCGTCGAAGTCGTCGAGCGCGTTCAATCGCGCCCGTGGCGCAGCTCAGACAGCAAGCCGCGGCCTGCGACAGGCGCACCGCGTGCCGAACGGCCCGCCGCCACCGGCGACACTCCCTACCGCGCATCGCCGCGTCGACCTGCATCGGGGGACGCGCCGCGCGGCCGCTCCGACGCAGCGCGTGGCGGGCCCCGAGCCGGCGCCCGTGGCGCCACCACCGAGCGTTTCGAAGGTCGTTTCGAAAGTCGCCCCGAGTTCGCCGCAAAGGACGCGCCGTCGCGCCCAGGCGCGCGCAGCGGCAGCAGTCGCGGCCCGGCCGCCAGCGGCGACCGGCCGACACGCGACGCTACCCCCGGCAAGCCGCGCAGCGTTGGTCCGCGCAGCGAAGCGGGACCCGCACGGCCCTACGGCGACCGCCCCGCTCGCGCGGGCGCGTCTGCCGGCAACCCGCGCGGCGCAAGCGAACGTGGACCAGCACCGACACGCTCGGGAGAGCGCCCAGCCCGTTCGTCGGCGCCGCGCACCGGCAGCGGGCCGCGTGCATCGGCGCCTCGTGGAGGCGCCGGAGCGAAGCCCGCCGCACGCGGACCCGCAGGTCCACGCAAACGCGGGTGACCCGACACCGTCCACGTGTCGAACATGACTATCCAGGGATCGCGCGCAGTCCGCGGCGGGCCGAACGTGCGGTAACAGCTGCCGGAATGGCAGTCATCCAGATGGCGCTCGATGTCAGTACAAATGACGATGACAGCCTGGATTCCCCTCTCCGAACCTGCCGCAAGGCCTTGATTTTACTTTCGGAGCGGATTAACTCCGCAGGAGCTTTCGCGGGATGAACCCGCTCCCACAGGTTCGACGCGCGAACAAGTGCACCGCCAAGGCCGACAGTGACTCACCAAACATGACGCAAGTATCTGAAAGAAGAGCTTTTCCGCAAAGAACGCAAAGGACGCAAAGAAAAGCAAAACCAGCAGAGCATCAACACCATGGTTCTTGGCTCTCTTTGCGTCCTTTGCGTCCTTTGCGGACAAAAAGGCAATCCGCATGGTCGCCGCCAGTACAACTGCGCTGCTGCAAACGTGACGCTGTCGCCATGAACGAAAGCGGGCGCGCCATGGCATCCAGCCAGGACGCGCCCGCGGGTCGGACGGTGACCCTTCTGCGTCAACTCACTCCAGATCCAGCGCTCCGCGGGTCTTCTCGCGGCGGGCATTTTCCTTGGCTTCGTACTCGTCCATGCAGCGGTTCTGTTTGACCATTGCGCATTCGAGGTAGTCGGTGATCTCGACCAGCGCCGCGCGGATTGCTTTTCCTGCCGGCGTCTTGTTTTCGCTGGCGAGCGAGCCGCCGAATCCGCCGCGGTACAAACCGAGGCTCATGCCGCCGCCCTTGGCCGTGCCCTCGACGGTGCGTACAAAATCAACCTCGCCGGTCGTCGCATTGATCACGCGCAGATCGACCGCGAGGTACGCCTTTTCGCTCTTGCCGCCGACCGAAACGCCACCGAAGCTGATGCCACCGCCGGTGCTGGCGGTCTCTTCTTCATAGGCCGTCACCGTGCCCGTGACCAGGTACTGGGCGCCAGTCAGGCTGCCGATTTTCGCACCGCTGCCCGGGGCGACGCGACCGGAAGCCGCCAGGTTCTGTTCATCCAGCACCGCGCGGATCTTGTCGCGCTCGACCACCTTGAACGCGTTGGTTGCGGAGAGCTCATTGCTGAGCATGCCTGCCAGTTCCCAACCCACACCACCACGCCACCAACCGGCACCCGACTGGTTCTGGAATTCGATCACCGCCAGCACCGGCTTGTCGCCGCGAGCGAGCGCCATGTCCGGCGTTGCGGCCAGACCACCCATAACAGCAAGACCACACAACCAGATCGCGCGCATGAACGTCTCCTCAAGTCAGAGCCGCCGAAACGGCGGACAGGTCAAAATTGTAGATGCAAATGTGCTCAGCGCGGGCACCATCCATCGCGTAAGGCGGGTGCCCGCTGTAGTCACCCCAGAGAACGCAAAACCGAAGGAAACCGGGCCATCGTCCGCACGCTGGCTCAAGCCGAGTGCACCGCCGGGCGCACACGTCGCTTCGATGCCCGCGATACGCGTTCGTCGGCATCCGCCTCGGCGCCCGGCGCGATCACCTTCGATCGGTCCCACTCCGGCACCGTCCCGAGCAAGCGCCACTGACCTCCACCGTAACCGACATCCAGCAGGTGCTCCAGCCATTTGTTGGCGAAACTGTTCATCCGCCGACGGTACTGGGCGATCAGCCGCGCGGGTGTCTCCGGTGCGAACAGTCGCACACGATGGGCATCGAAGCGGCAGTGGGTGACTTCCGCCTGGCGCGCGTCGTGATAGACCCGCCAATAGGATTCCGGATCTTCGGCCGGTTCGGAATCGACGAAACGCAGGCTGAGGCGCAGCAGCGTGGTGTATGGCTGTTGTTCGAGCAGGTCCAGGAGCAGCGCTGGTTGCCCGTCGATCTCCCGGACATAGCGGCCTGGGGTAAGCTCGCGCGCGTCCACCAGCTTGCGCAGCCGCTCGAAGTTGTCGGTGTAAAGACCGAGCAACCATTCGAAGGCATTCGGCAGTGCTTTGAAATTGGTCATGATCCCTGGCGACGTTGCTTGACCTACAGTCGGTGAGGGCTGCAGGCCGGGTTTTCAACCATCGCCGGGAAGTTCTGGCGATGCGGGTGCGGCAACTGGCGGCACCCGCACCGTCAGGCCAGATCAGGCCTCACGCGGCAGGAAGAAGAACTCGCTGCCTTCGTGTCCCGCATGGCGCAGCGCCGAGTACTGCGGGCGTTGCGGCAGGCGGGCGACAGCCGAGCGCTGGCCGACCAGTTCCGAGACTTCCTCGTATAGGCGATAGCCCTCGGAGAGTCCATCCGCCTGCTTCAAGGCAGTCAGGAAAGCGTGGGCAAAAATCGAATGGCCGCTGCCGCCATCGTCGAGCACCGGCTGCAATCCACCTGAAGTGATCACGGTGCGCGCCTTGACGCGCGAGATGAACAGCAGATCCTCTTCCTTGGCGTCCAGCGGGATCGGCCGAATGGCATTGCCGGACATGGTGCCCGAGTAACAGGAATCTGCCACCACCATCACGTGCTTGGCCGCCGATGCCCCCAGATAATCGTTGATCTGGTCGTTGCTGATCCAACTGGATGGATCGTCGCTGCGACCGTCGACCGGGATCCAGTAACCCTTGCCCTGAGGGTCGATCTGACCGTGGCCGGCGTAATAGATCAACAGGTTGTCGTTCTTCTTCATGCCCATCGTCAGCTCGGCCAGCTTGGCGACGATCGCCTCCTTGCCGACGTTGGTGAGCTTGCTGACCTTGTAGCCGAATCGGCTCTGCAATTGCTCGGCCACCGCATCGGCGTCGGCCACGGCGGTCTTCAGCGCCGGAAACGCGGAGTACGCGTCATTGCCGATCACCAGCGCCTGGAAACTGCCCAGATCGTCGCGCATGCGGCGCTGGAACAGCTTGCTGGTGACACGCTTGGCCGCTGCCGCACCGCCGCGGTCGCGGGTGATCAGGAAGCTCTCGATGCTGCTGATGCCGTCGTTGGTGATGGCCTGGATCTCGACCGGCGTGTCGCCGGACGCGAGGTCCAGGTCGATCTGGAACAGACCATCGGCATCCACCTTGTCGCGGAAGTCGCGATCGTTGATCTTGAGCGCCTTCAGGCTCTGCGCCGGATACACCCGGCCGACCACCTGATAGCTCGGCACGGCTGCCAGCAACGGCGCGGCGAGCACACCGGAGCGCGTCGTGACGAGTTTGGGCGCGATCAACTGGATCTTGGGCTGGGTGCCGGCGGGTGCCGGACCGCGCAGGCTCATGTCGACGCCCATCAGCGCCAGTACCTTCTCCGATTCCGCACGCGATGAGTCGACGGCCAGTTCCTGGTCCGCAATCTGGCGTTCCAGTTCGGCGATGCGCTGCTGCGCTGCCGCAGCCTTCTTCTGATCCGACTTGGCGGCGTTGAGCTCGGCGCGAGCGCCGTAGAGCGCCTCGCGCGACTTGTCGAGTTCGGCCTTCTGCTGGCTCAACTGCGCACGCGTGTTGTCGAGCTGACCACGCAGGCGCTCCACCTCACCTCGCAGGCGATCGGTTTCCTCGGCTGCGGCGCGGCGCCTGGCCTGCTCCTCCTCGGTCACCAGTTCCAGCGTGCCGGTACTCAGACCAGACGCCTTGCGATACCAGTTCATTGCCTGGGTCATGTCCTGCGGCACGCCGCGGCCGGACTCGTACAAGCCACCCAGGTTGATCATCGCGCTGGAGCTGCCCTTCTCCGCGGCCTTGGTGAACCACTCGGCCGCGAGCGCATAGTCCGGCTGCACGCCGAGTCCCTGCTCGTAAATCTCGCCAACGTAATTCATCGCATTGACATCGCCCTCTTTCGCTGCCGGCAACCACACTTTCAGTGCGGTCGCATAGTTGGCGCGGTCGAAGGCCACGTACTCGCCGCCGCGGATGGCGCAGTCCTTGGCCGTGGTGCGGATCGGACGACGTGCCGACAGGTAGGTGAAGTTGCCGCCGAGCTGACGGACCTGTCCCGGCAGCAGGCAGTCGACGACGTACAGTTCGTCGACCGTAATGGCGCCCTGCGGCAATTCGGTCTTCTTGGCGAACAGCGGGCCGCTGCCGAGCAGGGTCACGGTCATCGCCGTCGCCAGCGTCAATGCCAGGCGACGCATCGACCCGGCGGGTCCGCGTCTTTCGAGTCCCGAGTCCCGAGCCCCGAGTCCCGTCAATTTGATCTGTCGCGACATGGTCTATTCCTCTTTGGTTTCCACTGCCCCGGGATTCATCCAGGGGTTCTGCTGTTGATCGTTTCCCGATGTTCGGTCAGGGTCGCGAGGGCGTCGGACAAACCACGCTCGCGAACCTGGCGGCGGCAACGGTTCGAGCCGTCAGAACTCGAAGCGCGCCCCGATGTTGACTGTGGACCGGGAAAGTCCATCGACACCGATGCTTTCGCGCCACTGCAGGTAAGCCTGCTTGCCGTTCGCGAGTACGTAGACCAGACCAAAACCGAAACTGCCGTAGCTTTCGTCGGGATCTTCCGGGCGCAGACGGAAGAACTCGCCGGGCTCGCCGCCGACGTAGCTGGCGTTGATCACGGTGTCGTCGTAGCCAGTCTCCTGATTCCAGACCAGATCGAATTGTGGCACCAGCACGCCGTTGCTCAGGCTGAACACCCGGTTGACCTGCACGCCGACGCCGAACACGGTGCCCTTCACGGTCTGATCGTCGTAGCGCACGCCAAACTCGCTGCCGCGCTCGGCGAAACCGTCCACATCGCTGGTCATGTACCGCACAAAGGCGTTTGGCGTGATCGTCCACGCACCGCGCGTGAAATGATGGCCGACGCTGCCGGCAATGCTCAGTTGCGTCGCGGCGGTATCCGACTTCAGCGTTTCATCAAGCGTGAAGCCGGTCAGGTTGGCCACCAGGCGCCGAGTCTGGTCGAGATCCACCTGGCCATAGCTGAGGCGCGTGTCGAAGTAGGTCTGGTCGCTGACGTAGTAAGCGCTGTAGGCGGTCAACGTGAAACCGCTGGTATCCAGGCGGCCATCGTCGGTCAGGTCGGATTCGAACTGGTTGTATCCGAGTGCGGCGCCGAGCACCCACTTCGAGCTGAAGCGATAGTCGACGCCCGCGGTGATACCGATGGAGTCGAAATCGGTGACCACTTCACGCTGGTCGGAAGCGATCTTCTGGTCACCGCGGCTGATGGTTCCGTTCACGAAGAAACCCCACGGACTGATGAGGTCTCCGGGGCCACCGATCTGCGGCTCCTCATCCTGCAGCAGCGACTGGAACAGCCCCAGGGGAATCGCCTGACTGCCGTTGATCACGGTCAGACCAGCAACGCTGAAACCACCGCCACCGCCGCGCAACTCGGACATGCGTGCGTCGACATTGAAGAACTGCGTTGCCGACAGTTGCGTCAGCGAAGCATGGTGCGACAGCACTTCTTCCGGATACAGCGAGCGCAGCGCCTCGTTGACCTCGGCGTCGTTGCCATTGGCAGCGGCGCTGTAGAGTGCGTCGCACAGGGCCGAAACCTGTCCGGCGGCACCGTCGCAGAGTTCGACCACCGGGGACACGGCGTCACCGGCGATCGCATCTCCAAGGGTGGCGGGCTCCAGTTCCGCTTCGGCCTCGGCACCATCGGGCGGCTCGACCTGCGTGGTTTCCAACGCGCGATTGTTGCTGGCGACCGGATCGGCCGTGCTCGATTCGACGAACGCCTCGTTGCTGATCGAAGCACGCTCGGAGGGCGCCTCCACGGTAACCACCACCTGAAGTTGCTGCGCGGCCGCCAGTGGCGCACTGGCGCGGCATTCGACTGCCGCGCCCCCACTGCAGACGACACCGGAACCACTGGCCGAAACGAACGTCAGCGACGGCGGCAGCGGGTCGCGAATGAGCACGTTGCTGGCCGGACCCGGACCCAGGTTGCGCACGGTAAGCGTGTAACTGAAGCGATCGCCAAAAGCGACCGGGTCGATGCTGTCGGCCTTGCTGATGCTGAGGTCCGCGGACTGCGGCGGGGCCGTGCCGAGCGGGATGTTGACGCTGGCACTGTTGTTGCCGCTGACCGGATCGGGTGTCGCCGCCGACACGTCGAGCACTGCCGACAGCGCGGCACTCGCGGTGGCATTGACCGTTCCCTGCAGGCGCAGCTCGACCGTCTGGCCGGATGCCAGCGCATTGCCGCGACACTCCAGGCTGGCGCCGGCGGCAACACAATTGAAACCGGTCCCGCTGCCACCCTGCAACGACCATGGGCCGCCAGTCTGCGTCCGCAGAAGAATGTTCGACGCATTCGCCGGCCCGAGGTTGCGGATCTGCGCCAGCAGTTCAAGGTTGCCGCCGGCAACCGCGGAGGCCGGTCCGGAAGCGCTCAACTGCAAATCGGCGAGGTTCGCCTGCGGCTGGATTTCCGTGGTCTCGCTGTCGCTGCTGTTGCCGGGATTGGGATCGGATTCATTCGCGGCGACGCTCGCGGTGTGCGTCGCCAGTCCCGAACCGGTGGCGCGCACGCGCATGACCAGCACCGACTCGGCGCCGGTTGCCAGCGATCCACCCAGGTTGCAGACCACCGACTGGCCCGACTGGCAGTTCCACCCGGCGCTGCTGGTGCCGACGAATTGCACGGCAGCCGGCAGCACGCTGGCCGTCCGCACGCCGGTGGCAGCATCCGGACCGATATTGCGCACGCGCAGCAGGTAATCGAACTCTGCGCCCTGCGCCACCGGATCGGCGCTGTCGCTGAGATCGAGCAACAGATCGGCGCTCGCAGCGGGCGCTGGGGTAACCGTGATGCTGTCGCTGGCCTGCACCAGAGCACTGCCGCTGGCCTGCACCTGTGCGTTGTTGACCAGGGTTCCGGCGCTCGACGGACGCGCCTCCAGCACCACCACGCTGGTGCTCGAACGCAACAACGTCGGTCGGCGGCAGTCGACGCTGGCACCCTGGATGGTGCAGGTCCAGCCGTCGCCGCTGGCGCTGACCGCCGCCAGACCGCTCGGCAGCGTGTCCACCAGCACGACGTCGCTGGCATCGGTCTGCCCGGTATTGCCGACGGTCAGGTCGAAGGTCGCCAGCGACCCGATCTGCACGCTGCTGCTGCGCGCCTGCTTGCTCAGCGACAGCGTTGCCGTACTGGTCAGCGTGGTGGCCTGGCTGGCGCTCGCGCCGATCGAATTCTGGTCCGATCTGACCTGCGCGGTGTTGGTGACGGTACCCACGGATTCGGCCCGCACGCGCAGTCGGACACTGCTGCTGGCACCCGGCGCCAAGGTGCCTGGACGCTGGCAATCGATCACGTTGGAAGCGGCCGTGGGACCCGGGTTGCAGACCCAGCCGGTGCCGCTGAAACCAACATAGCTGATGCCCGACGGCAACGGGTCGCTGATCACGATTCCGGTCTGCGCGACGCCACCGCCGTTGGTGACGATCAGCGTGTATTCGAACTCGTTGTTCACCGCGACCGGGTCGGCGCTGTCCGTCTTGGTGAGGAACAACGTCGTGCTGGCCGGCGTCACGGTCACCTGCAGCACCGAGGAATTGTTGCTCGAGGTGGGATCGAAACTGCTGCCGCTGATGGTGGCGATGTGCTGGAACGGGCCTCCGGCGGTGGTTGGAGCGATCAGCGTCAGGCCCGCTGCAACGCTGCTGCCGGTTGGCATCGACGGGCGCTGGCAATTCACCGACTGCCCTGACGCCAGACACGACCATCCGGAACCGCCACTCACCACGTTCACCGTGAATCCCGCGGCAATGGTGGCCACGGCAGTCACACTGCCGGCCGCATCCGGTCCGCTGTTGGCGGCCACCAGTTCGACGTTGAACGGGTTGCCCGCGATCACCGTTGATGGCCCGGTCAACTGCACAGCGAGGTCGGCGCGACCGCGGAAGTTCGCCACGGCAGTGGACTGGTTGTTGGACGGATTCGGATCCGGTTCGGCGCCGCTCACCGTCGCCGAGTTGGATACAAGCGTGCCGCTGGTGGGAACCGGATTGGTGTACACCACCTGCAGATCCAGCGGCGCACTGGACTGGCCGATGGCGAGGGTCAATGCGTAGTTGCACACCACCGTCCCGGTGCAACTCCAACCGGCTCCGCCGAAACCCTGCAACTGGATGCCGGCAGGCAGCACATCGTCGATGCGGATCTCGCTGGCGGTCTGGTTGCTGCTGCTCGCATTGGTCACCACCAGGCGATAGGTGAATTCGCTGTCGCGCGGTATCGGTTGCGCGCCGATCACGGTCTTGGACAGCGACAGATCAACCGCCGGTGGCGGCGGCGCGCTCACCGAGACGCTGCTGGTCGCACTCGCCGGCGACGGATCGGTCACGGCCGAGACCGCATTCAGGCTGATCTGCGCCGTTCCGGCGCCGGGCCCGGCGATGCCGTTGATGACGATTGGCGCGGCATTGACGCCATTGGCGAGCGTGCCGGTGGGGCTTCCGCCCTGGTACGTGCAATCGATCGTGCCGTTGGAAAACGCGCAGTTCCACGCCGAGGACACGCTGAATCCGGTGAAACTGACGGCGCCGCTGAGGCTGCCGTTGACCTGCAGCGACGGCGCAGCGCCGGGTCCGGCGTTGCCCACGTTGGCGGTGAAGCTGATCGGCGTGCCTGCGGTTGCTGCCGAGGTATTGGGCGTGATGCCGAGCGTGAGGTTGGCGCTGTTGAACACCACCTGGGTGGATTGCGCAATGCTGGTGTTGTTGGACGGGTTGGAATCGAGTTCGTTGGCGCCGGCGGTGACATTGATCTGCACCGTCTGCGGCGTGGCCGGGGCGGTGAAGCGCAAGCGCAGCAGTGGCGCGGCAGCGCCGCTGCTCAGGGAAGTCGCGACGAGCGAACAACTGATGACGCTGCCGAGGCTGCAGTTCCAGCCCGGCGTCGCCTGCGCAACCGGCGTCAGCGCCGACGAGAAGAACACGTCGACACCTACGGCCGTCGCCGGACTCGGGCCGAGATTGTCCACATTGATGTCGTACTGGACATCCTGGCCGACCGGCACCGGATCTGGCGCATCGCTGGTGGTCACCCGCAGGTCGGCGATGTTGCCAAGCGGCAGAGCCGCGGCGTTGCGACCCGCTGGTTCCTGGCCCTGGGCAAAGGCCGCGCTGATCGATGCAGGAGCACCCGCGACAGCCAGGATCAGGCATAGCCACGCCATGATTTCGTTGCTGCGGCGTCGAACGCTGGCGCTGCGCTGTTGATCTGGATTCACAATGGTCCCCTGGACGCTGCTGGTGATTCTGCCGCGCATTTCACGCTGATTGCGCGCAGGTAGCAAGTCTGGCGCTGTCGCCAACTGGTGGTCTCAACGCAAACGACGCGACGCCGGGGTACGGGACATCGCCGGGCGCAAGTTGATTGCCGGGCAATTGGCGGGCAACCGATCTGCCAGTCCAAAGCCCGTTGGCGACTCACTAGAATCAGGCCGGATCCGTCCGCCCTGGAGTCGCGTCATGAGTCACGCCTTACGCAGCAGCACGTGTTCGCCGCGAACCACGCCGCCGGCCAGTTTGAGCGCGGCGGCCTGGTCGCCCCGACGTGCCATCCGCGCTGGCCTGATGGTGCTGGCGGTGCTGCTTTCGGCCTGCGGCGAAACGCCACCGCCGACGATCGCGACCACGGAAACGGAGACTGCCGCAGCGTCCAGCGGCTTTGCCGTCGTTGCCGTTACCGGCGAAGCCAGCGACGGCCGTCCGGCACTGGCCGTGCGCTTCTCGCGCCCGCTCGCCGATGCCCAGGACCTCAGCCAGTACCTCAAGGTGACCGACGCCAGCGGCAAGACCGTCGACGGCGCCTGGGTGACCTCCGACGGTGGACGCCTGGCGCGTTTCCCACATGTCAAGGCCGAGCAGAAGTTCCGCATCGAAATCCTGCCCGGCGTGGTCGCTGCCGACGGCCAGACGCTCGCCGCCGGCCTCAGTCGTGACGTCGAGTCGGTCGACCTGCCGCCGGCAGCCGGCTTTGCCAGCCAAGGCAGCATCCTGCCCAGCCAAGGCACCGATGGCTTGCCGATCATCAGCGTCAACGTGTCCGAGGTCGACGTCGAGTTCTTCCGCGTACGTCCGGCCAGCCTGCCGCGCTTTCTTGCGCAGTTCCAGGGCGGCGGGCGGCGCGGCTACTGGGGATTGAACGAGCTCAAGAGTTTCGCCGATTCGGTCTATCTGAACCGCTTCGTCATCAATGCGATCGCCAACGAGCGCAAGACCACCCACCTGCCGGTGCACCAGATCGAAGAACTGGCGTCGCCGGGTCTGTACTTTGCGTTGCTCAAGCCGACCGCCGAATTCGAAGGCGAGTACCAGACCACCTATTTCGTGCGCAGCGACATCGGCATCCATACCCGCGTTCACCGCGACCGGCTGTGGGTGATCGCACGATCGCTGGCCAACGGCGAAGCCCTGGGTGGCGTGGATCTCGAAGTGCTCGACGAAAATGGCGCCCGCGTCGCTGCCGCCAGCAGCGACGGCGATGGCACTGCGGCTCTCGATTACCGCATCGACAGCCGTCACGTGCTGGTCGGCCGGCGCGGCGAGCAGATGTCGCTGCTCGCGTTCAGTCAACCTGCCCTGGACTTGTCGGAGTTCGCCGTGGACGGCGGCACCGCGGCCGACGTCAGCGTATTCCTCTGGTCTGGCCGCGATCTGTACCGCCCCGGCGAGCCGTTGCGCGTGGCGGCGTTGTTGCGCGACTACGACGGGCGCCCGCTGAGCGGCGAACAACCGCTGTTCGCAACCTTGAAGCAACCCGATGGTCGCGCCTATGCGAGCGCTCAATTGAAGCCCCGCGCCAGTGGGTATTACCTGTTCCAGCGTGCGATGCCGGCCGATGTGCCGACCGGTCGCTGGCGCCTGGAGCTGAGCCCGGACCCGGCCGGTGGCCGCGCGGTGCACAGTTTCGACCTGCGCATCGAGGAATTCCTGCCCGAGCGCATGAAGCTCAACCTGGAGACCGCCCAGGCTCGCCTGGCGCCGGGCGAAAACTTCGATATCGCGATCGAGGGCGCCTATCTCTACGGCGCGCCGGCAGCCGGCAACCGTTTTACCGGCAAGCTCGCCTACAGCGTCGAATCCAGCCCGGTCGAAGGTCTCAAGGGCTATGTTTTCGGCGATCCGGTCAATCCACCCTCGAAGGAACCGGTCGATGCGATCGATGAGACGCTGGATGCCAGCGGTCGTCTGAGCCAGTCGCTGGCGCTTGATCCCGGCACGCTCAGCGGCCCGGTTTCGGTGGCGCTGATCGGCAGCCTGTTCGAAAGCGGTGGCCGACCGGTTTCGCGCATCTTGAAGCGCACCCTGTGGCCGGCGCCGCAACTGGTCGGCGTGCGTCCGCTGTTCGACCCGGAGAATCTCTCCAGTCAGCAGGAAGCGGCGTTCGAGGTCATCAAGGTCGACGCCGACGGCAAGCGCGCCAGCGCCAGCGACCTCAAGGCCAGGCTGATCCGCGAGGACCGCGACTACAACTGGACTTACGACGATTCGCTCGGCTGGCGCGTCGATTACACGCAGCGCTTTGTCGAGGTCGAGGAGCGCGCCCTCGACTTGCCCGGCGAAGCACCCGGTCGCATCGCCTTCAACGTCAACTGGGGACCGTACCGCCTGGAAATCAACGATCCGGCCACCGGTCTTACCACGCGCTTTCCGTTCACCGCGGGGTGGAGCTACGATGACGACAACCGGGGGCTCGATGCGCGTCCGGACAAAGTCAAGCTGGCGCTGGATCGCACCCAGTATCGCGCCGGCGAACGCCTGACCGTCACTGTCACCCCACCCCATGAAGGGCCGGGCTTGCTGCTGGTGGAAAGCGACCGGCTGATCCAGAGCCTGCGCTTCGACGCTCGTCCCGGCACGGAACTGAAACTGGACGTCGGCGCCGACTGGGAACGCCACGATGTTTACCTCACGGCACTGGTATTCCGGCCCGGCACATCGAGCGACAAGATCACGCCGTCGCGCGCGGTGGGCATCGTGCATGTGCCGATCGACCGCAGCGATCGCACCATTGCGGTCGAACTCGCGTCGCCCGAGCGCATGCGCCCGAACGAGGTGCTCAAGGTCAACGTGACCGCCGCCGCGCTGGCCGGCAAGACCGCCCATGTGACGGTTTCCGCAGTCGATCAAGGCATCCTCAACATCACCGGCTTCGCGGTGCCGGATGCGGTCAAGTATTTCTTCGGCAAACGGCGTTACGCGATCGAGGCCTTCGATCTGTACGGCCGCATCATCGAGGCGCTGGCCGGCGAAAGGGCACGGCTGAAGTTCGGCGGCGATCTGGCCATACCCGGGCTGCCGCAGGCGCGCCGGCCTACCGCCAAGGTGCTGACCGTCGACCTCTACAGCGGCCAGGTGCAACTGGACAGCGCCGGCAAGGCCGAGATCAGCCTGGAGGTACCGGATTTCAACGGCGCCTTGCGGGTGTCGGCGCTGGTGTTCGGCGAGGATCGTTACGGCTCCGCCAGCACCGAGACTCTGGTGCGGGCGCCACTGGTGGCGGAAGTCAGCACACCGCGGGTCATGGCGCCCGGCGATCGCGCCAATCTGACGCTCGACCTGCAGAATCTTTCCGGTGCGACCCAGACCTTTCAAGTTCGTTTCGAGGCCGACGCGCCCATCGCCATCGCCGATGCAACGCGTTCGGTCACGCTCGCGGACAACCAGCGCAGCACCTTGCGCTTCCCGTTGACTGCACTCGGCGATACCGGTGTCGGCCGCTTCCGCCTGCATGCGCTTGGCGCTGGCATCGACCTGAAGCGCGATTGGGAAATCAACGTGCGTTCGCCCAACCCGAGTGAACGTCGCTCGCGACTGGAGCAATTCAACGGACCCGGCCAGGTCGATCTTGGCGCACCCACCCAAGGCCTGTTGCCGGCCACGGTGCGCTCGCGGATCAGCGCATCGACGCGCGTGCCGCTGCCGGTCGGAAAGCTGATCGGCGATCTGATGGAATATCCCTACGGCTGCATCGAGCAGACCACCAGCAAGGGTTATCCCTACGTGCTGCTGGATGACGCTGGCAGCGCCGCGCTGGGACGCGCGGCTATCGATGTCGAGAAGCGTCGCACCAACGTTCAATTCGCCATCGACCGCATCGCCTCGATGCAACTGGAGAGTGGCCACTTCGGTTTCTGGCCGGGCAGCAGCGATTACTCCGATCCGCTGATCACGCCGTATGTGGTCGAGTTCCTGCAGGACGCCGAAACCGCCGGCTTCAGCGTGCCAGCACGTGTGATGCAGAAGTCGCTCGAACGACTGCGGGAAGACCTGTTGTCGGGCGGCGTGGTGTCCTGGGAACGCGTCTGGGGCGATCCGGCCGAGCACGTGCGGCTGGCGTTCAACGCCCACGCCGGCCTGGTGTTGGCGCGGGTCAATCAGGCACCGCTCGGCACCTTGCGCAATGTCTTCGACAACAGCAAGGACAAGGCCAGAGGCCCGCTGCCACTGATGCGTCTGGCCGCCGCGCTCAAGCTCGCCGGAGACGCCCAGCGCGCCGACGCGGCTGCAAAGTCGGCATTCGGTGCCGCGTACGAACGCGGGAACGGCTACTGGGGCGATTATTACAGCGGCCTCGGCGATCGGGCCGGCACGCTGGCGCTCGCGGCACAGCACGGGTTCCTCGATGCGAACGGCCGCCAGCGGGTGCTGAAAGTGGGTCAGGAAGCCCAAGGTGCGCGCTACATCGGCACCCACGATGCCCTGGCGCTGGTCAAACTGGCGCGCGCGCTTGCCGGCGGCAATGAAAAACTCGCCGGCAAACTGGTCATCGGCGGAATCGAAGAAGGCTTCGCCAGCGGCGGCTGGTTCTCGCGCGATCTGGTGATCGAGGACCTCAACGCCGGTGCCGCCCTGAGCATCGACAGCGCGGGACCTTATTTCCTGGTGCAGGACACCGTCGGCATCGCTGCGGCCGCCCCGCCCGCGAGCGCCAACGGCGTCAGCCTCGACGTCACCTGGTATCGCCACGACGGCACCAAGTTCAGCGGCGACACCCTGAGCGAAGGTGAAGGACTGGTCGTGCACATCAAGGTCAGCGCCCGCGAGCGCCTCGCCGACGCGCTGGTGATCGACGCCCTGCCCGGCGGCCTGGAAATCGAGAACCTGAACTTGATGGACAGCAAACAACTGGCCGATCTGGTGATCGCCGGCACCAACCTCGACGAGTGGCGCAGCTACTCGGCCAACGTGCGCTACCAGGAATATCGCGAGGACCGTTATGTCGCGGCGATATCGCTGGATGCCGGCTCCGAGGTCGATCTGTATTACCTGGTGCGCGCCGTTTCCCCCGGCGAATACCAGATCCCGGCGACCTTCGTCGAAGACATGTACCGCCCCGAGTTCCGCGCGATCACGTCGACACCGGCAGGCAAGTTGAAGGTGGTGGCGCCGACGCCGGCGGGGCAATGACCGTCGGCTGAGCCGGCTGCGCAAAAGCTCCCTCCCCCGCTGGCGGGGGAGGGATGGGGAGAGGGCGGACCGCACGTATGGTGAAGCACATCAGAAGGCGACTGCGTTTGAATCCGGCACACCCGTAGCGCGAATGGGGCGCGTAAACCACCCTCTCCCCAACCCTCTCCCGCCAGCGGGAGAGGGGATTGCATTGCCCGCCGATTCTGCGCGTCACCAAGCTTCCACGCGAGGTCCCTCGACGGTGGTGCACTTGATTCTGTGGGCCCAGACTTGTCTGGACGCTTGTGCTGGCGGCCGCCGCCAGAGCGTCCAGACAAGTCTGGACCCACCAAAGCCGCGCAATGCGATCCTTTCCCGCGCGACGTATAGCTCGCGCCCTGTGGACCGTTTCGTTTTCTCGGTGCCCCTTGCCCCGTGTCCCGTGCACCAATGACGCCTCGCGCACGCCGTTGGCTGGCACTGCCGCTGGTATTCGTCGCAGCCGTCTGGCTACTCGATTACTGCTTCCCGCCCCCGCTCGCGCGCATCGACGCCCCCGGCAGTACCCTGGTGCTGGCGCGCGACGGCACGCCGCTGCGAGCTTTCGCCGATGGCGACGGCGTCTGGCGCTACCGGGTGCGTCTCGATGAGGTGTCGCCGTCGTACATCGAGGCGCTGCTGAGTTATGAGGACCGCTGGTTCCACCAGCATCCCGGCGTCAACCCGGTGGCGCTCGGACGCGCGCTGATGCAGGCCGTGGTCAATGGCCGAGTGGTCTCCGGCGGCTCGACGCTGACCATGCAGGTGGCGCGTTTGCTGGAGCCGATTCCGCGTACGCCGCTCGGCAAACTCAAGCAAGCCTGGCGCGCGCTGCAACTCGAGTGGCGCTTCGACAAGGCGCAGATCCTCGAGATGTACATCAATCTGGCGCCATTCGGTGGCGCCATCGAGGGCGTGCAGGCCGCCAGTCATGCCTACCTCGGCAAGTCGGCGGCGACGCTGAGCGACGCCGAGGCCGCATTGCTGGTGGTATTGCCGCAAGCGCCAAGCCGGCTGCGTCCCGACCGGCATCCCGGCGCCGCGCAGCGCGCGCGCGACAAGGTCATCGATCGCCTGGTGAGGTTGTCGGTCTGGGATGCCGCGCGCGCCGCCGATGCGCGCATCGAGCAGGTCGCCGCACGTCGCCTGCGAACGCCGATGCGCGCGGCGCTGCTGGCGCAACGACTCCGGCAGCGGCAACCGGAACGCACTACTCTGTGGAGCACGATCGACGCCAGCCTGCAGGCGCGCGTCGAGGCGCGCATCGAAGCGCACATGAGGCGCTTGCCGGATCGCAACTCGGTGGCAGTGATGGTGATCGACAACCACACCGTCGAGACCCTGGCGTACGTTGGGTCGGCCAGTCTCTTCGCCAACGGCCGCGCAGGTCATGTCGACATGGTGCGCGCGCCGCGCTCGCCCGGTTCCACGTTGAAACCGCTGCTCTACGCGATGGCGCTGGATCAAGGCCTGATCCATTCGATGAGCCTGCTGGTCGACGCACCGCAGTCCTTCGATGGTTATCAGCCGAGCAACTTCATGGAGCGCTACCAGGGCCCGGTCAGCGCCACCCAGGCACTGCGGCTATCGCTGAACGTGCCCGCGGTCGACCTGCTCGAACGAGTCGGCGTGGTGCGCTTCGCGTCGACGCTGGAGAACGCCGGTGTGCGTTTGCGCATGGCCGAGGGCGCGCGGCCGAACCTGTCGCTGATCCTCGGCGGCGGCGCAACATCCCTGGAAGAACTGGTTGGGAGTTATCTCGCGCTTGCCCGTGGCGGCCTCGCCGCACAACCTCGACTGCAGCCGGACGACGCGCTGAACGAGCGCTACCTGATGAGTCCCGGCGCGGCATGGATCGTGCGCCGCATGCTCGAACGCGACCCCAACGACGATCTCGGCAGCGCCAGCTTCAGCAGCGCGAGCCACGTCAGTCTGGCCTGGAAGACCGGCACCAGCTACGGCTTCCGCGATAGCTGGGCGCTGGCGGTGACTCCTGAGCACACCATCGGCGTCTGGATCGGCCGCCCCGACGGCACCCCTTTGCCCGGCCAGTATGGCGCGGTGACCGCACTGCCGTTGCTGATCGAGATCACCGACGGCCTGCCCGCGCGCCGCAGCCGCGACCTGACGCCGGCGCCGGCCGGCGTCAGCGAACACCAGATCTGCTGGCCACTCGGCGTCACTTTCGATCCCGCCAAACCCGAATATTGCCACCGCCGCTGGGACGCCTGGGCACTCAACGGAACCCTTCCGGCCACCTTCCCCGATCGCCAGATCGACACCTGGCGCGGCCTGCTGTTGCAGTACTGGCGCGACCGCCGCACGGGCGCACGGCGCAACCTGAGCTGCCTGCGCGATGACGCCGAACTGGTCAGCGTGGCGCGCTGGCCGGCGCTTGCCTACCCGTGGTTGTCGGCAAGCGTGCGCCAACGCGCGCAATTGCCGCCGCTCGCCAGCGGTTGCGCTGCAGACGAATACAGCACCGGCCTGCGCATTGGCGGACTCAACGACGGCAGCGTGTTGCGCAACCCCAGCAACCGGTCGGGGCCGATCCTGGCGCGCCTGCAGGCACTCGGCGCCGACGGAAAGGTCGACTGGCTGTTGAACGATCGATACGTTGGAAGCACCACCGCTGGCGGAGTCCTGGAACTGCGTTTCGATCACTCCGGCGACCAGCATGTGATTGCACTCGATGGCGCCGGCCGGCATGCCAGCCTGCGCGTGCGCACGATTCTCGGCTCTCGCTGAAGCATTACCCAGGAGCGGCGTCGGGTGCGCGCGAACCCGAGCGCGCTTATCCGGGAATACATTATCGGAAACACAGGCGCAGCCGCGCCAACATGCATGACGCGGCAAATAAAGATATATGCGAGAGCGCGCCGACGAGGGTCGACATCGATCAACCCTCGTCAGTGAATCAATGATCTCATCCGGCGCTGGTCCGGGCATGCCCGGACGTTTGCAGCTCCATTTGCACCACCAGTTCCTGATAACGCCGCTGGCCGACCGAAGCAATCAACTGCTTGCGCAGGCGGTCGTAACTGGTGCGATAGGCAGGATACGGCGTGCGCGCGCCGATCAGCATGCGGACCTGCTGAACGCTGAGGCCGGATTGATGGGCAACTTCCTCGATACTGTCGCCAGCTGCCAGCAGCGGCGAGGCAAAACCCAATGCGGCAACCAAAAGCAATGTCGTCTTGATATTCATTGCATATCTCCGGATTTGAATGGCGCCAGGGGGGCGTCGATCCCAGCCAATGAAACTGCGCGACCGGATTGATTGTTTCCGGCGCGGAGTAACCTTCGCATATCCAGAGATGCCGCAACAGGGCTGAAAGTCGCAGTGACCATCGGGCCATGAAGAGAACAAACATTCTGAGAATGGGCGTCCAATCTCAGTGCGCGGCGTGAACACCGGGCTGCAGCCCAGAAAACAACATGGATTCTCAATCAATCTTCATTAAAAAGCATCGAAATATTAATGCTCGCCCATGTCCTGCGTGCCGTTGCCAGTGGGGCAGCGCTTCACAGCATCCCGGTTTCCAGCTTGGCCGCCTCGCTCATCATGTTCTGGTTCCACGGCGGATCGAATACCAGTTCCACATCCGCCTCGCTGATGGTCGGGATCAGCTCGACCTTGGAGCGCACGTCGCTGACCAGTGTTTCGCCCATGCCGCAGCCGGGTGCGGTCAGCGTCATCTTGATTTCGGCACGACGGCTGTTGTCGTCGAGTCGGAACAGGTTGCACTCGTAGACCAGCCCGAGTTCGACCACGTTGACCGGAATCTCCGGGTCGTAACAGGTCCGCAACTGATCCCACACCAGGGCCTCGACATCGGCATCGCTGGCACCGTCCGACAGCGCCGGCAATGGCAGGGGTGTCTTGCCGATGGCGTCTGCGTCGCTACCGGCGATGCGGAACAGATTGCCCTCGACGTACACCGTGAAGCTGCCGCCAAGCGCCTGGGTGATGTAGCCCACGCTGCCCGCCGGCAGGCTGACGACTTCGCCGCTGGGGACCATGACGGCGCTGCAATCGCGCTCGAACTTCACCGGCTCGCTGGTTCTGCTGTACATGCGCTGTTCGTTCTCGTGGGACGGCGACCAAGGCCGGTCGGCCTTGTCCTGACGGTTCATATTGCGACTACAATCAACATTTGGACATCTGCAACGCGGACCACACGGTGCAGTCAACGCTGCCAGTTCGACAACCGACGCGCCGCGCCGGCAGCCGCACTGGCTGGATCTGGCTGCTCGCCATCGCCGCCCTGCTGCAATCGCTGACTGCACTGGCGCTGGATCCGGACAAGCCCTTCCGCCACTACGTATTCGACCACTGGGGTATCGAAGAGGGCCTGCCGCAGCTTTCGGTCCTGTCGATCACCCAGGACGCCACTGGATACCTGTGGTTGACAACCCAGAACGGCGTTGCCCGCTTCGATGGTGTCCGCTTCCGGGTTTTCAATGTCGAGAATACGCCAGCCTTGCGTGCAAACGTCATCGATCGCGTGCTGCACGGCAGCGACCACAGTCTGTGGTTTGGGTCGGCGCGCGGGCTGACCCGCCATCGCGATGGAATCTGGACGGCGATCGAGCTGATTCCTGGCCGCGACGTGGCGGTCGCCGCGCTGTCCGATGAAGGCGACGGCAGGATTCTGGTCGGTACCGATCAGGGACTGTTCCGCGTCGAAGACGGAAAAGCCCAGCTTGTCGGCGATGGCAGTCTCAACATTCTTGCCCTGGCACGTGTCGGCGACACCATTTATCTGGGCACTCACGGCGCAGTGCACGAGATGCGAGGCGATCGCGTCCGGCTCCACATACATCCCGACGGTGGCGACGCACCGGCCGTCAGCGCCTTGCTGGCGGCCCCGGACGGGCTCTACGTCGGCACCCGCCGCGGATTGCAGCGACTGGTCGACGGGCGCTGGGATCCACCGGAAATGGCGCAGCTGCTGCGACATCACCGAATCGAAGCCTTGCATCGCGACAACGATGGCAACCTCTGGATCGGC
The DNA here is from genome assembly GCA_937928755.1 of uncultured Rhodanobacteraceae bacterium. Lineage (GTDB taxonomy): Bacteria > Pseudomonadota > Gammaproteobacteria > Xanthomonadales > SZUA-5 > JADKFD01. The sequence continues at coordinate 30,706 of CALEZI010000186.1, forward strand.
ACCACCGAGGGTCTGTATCGACAGTCGCCGCGCGGCGACCTGGAGCATTGCCTGGCAGCCAACTTGCCCGCCAGCGCCTGGATCGGGGCTTTGTTCGAAGACCGCGAACACAACCTGTGGATCGGCAGCCTGACCCACAGTCTCACGCGCAGCTGGAATGGCTGGGTGTCGCGCATCGACGCCGAGGCCGGGTTGTCCGATGCCTTTGTCTGGAGCGTGCTCAGCGACGAGAACGGTACGCTGTGGATCGGCACCAACAGTGGCGTCGAACGCGCGGATGCCGATGGTCGCGCGCAACGGGTCACCAGCACCCGCGAGTTGCCGGACTCTTCGGTCTACAACCTGTATCGAACCCGCGCTGGCTCGCTGCTGCTCGGCACCCGCGCCGGCATGGCGCGCTGGGATGGTCGCCGCTTGACTCGCGACCCTTTGTGGGAGGCGTTTGCCACCGCAAGCGTGCACGCGGTGATCGAGGAACCCGCAGGGCACCTGTGGATTGCGACCAGCCAGGGCCTCTATCGGCAGGAGGGCGGCGCAGTGCGCCACGTGGGCAGCACCGAGGGCCTGGGCAACCTGCGCGTGCGCGCTCTGGCGCAGTCCAACCTGGGCGAACTCTGGGTGGGCAGCGAACGCGGCGTCTATCGACGCGTCGATGCTCGTTTCCGCCGTCTCGACCAGCCACCGCAACTGACCTCTGCGCTGGTCACTGCGATGTTGCCTTGGCATGAGTCCGGAATGCTCATCGCCACCCTGGATGCCGGCCTGTTCGTGGGAGCGCCGGGAAACATCAAGCAGATCACCACTCGCGAAGGACTGCCCTTCGTCGGCGCATTCGCACTCGCCAACGAGGGTGGCTGGGTCTACGTCAGCGGTCCGGAGGGCGTTTATCGCCTGGCGCCCAGCGACATCGACCGTTTCCAGCTGGAAGGCGGCCGTGCCAACGGCGACATGATCATTCAGACCGGAACCGGCTTTCCCGGTGCCCTGCGCGCACGCTGCTGCAATGGCGGTGCCCAGGCGCGCATCGCCCACAACAAAGGCGCGTTGTGGCTGCCGACGCTGGAAGGCGTGCTGCGCATCGACAGCGGTCGCATACGCCGCAGCACGCTTGCGCCCACTGCGGTGGCTGAATCCCTGGAGCACCAGGGCGTCACCTACGAGGGCGCCGGGCCATTTCAACTCGACGGCCGCAGTGGCGACCTGTCGATCCAGTTCTCCGGTCTGGCGCTGCAGGATCCGGCTGGCGTGCGTTTTCGCTACCGATTGATCGGTTACGACGAGCGCTGGCGTTCGGCAGGCAGCCGTCGCACCGTTTATTACACCAATCTGCCTCCCGGCCGTTACCGCTTCGAGGCGGTCGCGACCAGCAGTGCGGGCCTCGAAAGCCCGCAGGCAGCCGTGTTGCGCTTCCGCTTGGTGCCGCCCTTCTATCTCGCGCCGTGGTTCAAGCTTCTGGTGGCCGGCGCCGCTGTGGCGCTGGCCGCGCTTGTCTGGCTGATCTATCGACGTCGCCTGCGCGCCCGTGAACACGCGCTGGAACTCCTGGTGCAACAACGCACGGCAGAACTCGACCGCGCCAATGAGCGTCTGCGGGCGGCCAATCGCGCGCTGGTCGAGGAGTCGCACACCGATGCTCTGACCGGGCTGCGCAACCGCCGCTTCCTCGTTCAGCACCTGGCCGACTGGCGCCGCGAACAGGAGCAGGACGGCCAACGTCGACTGGCCTTCATCCTCATCGACCTCGACCACTTCAAGCGCGTCAACGACCTGCATGGCCACCTGGCGGGCGACGAGGTGCTGCGCCAGATTGCATCGCTGCTGATCGACATCGTCGGCTCCCGCGGCATTGCGCTGCGTTGGGGTGGCGAGGAGTTCCTGCTGGTGATGCCCTCCGAATCGATTGTGGATGCCGCGGAATTCTGCGAAAGGCTGCGCCAGCATGTCGCCAGCAAGCCGTTGCTCCATTCGGGTGGCCGCAGCATCCGGCTGACGGCCTCGATTGGACTTGCGTGGTTCCCGGCGCTGGCCGACGGCAGCGACGGCGACGACTGGAATCTCGCGCTGGAGTTGGCCGACGCCGGCCTCTACCGGATCAAGACTGGAGGTCGCAACGGCTGGGCGATCGTGCGGCCACGCTCGAAAGCCGACAGTTCTGCCTTTGGCGCCGGATTCAGCGCACGCCTGGCACAACTCGAAGCCGCAGGACTGGTGCTGGTGGAAGCCAGCACGTCCCATCGTGGTCGCGCCGCCGCGAGCGAGTAGCAAAAACGGAATTGCCGGCGTGTCGGCAGGCGCAATTTGGCATCATCCCGCCAATCGCTCCCTCGCCCCGACCCATGCCCGCCATCAATCTGTTGCTCGGCGTCATCGCCGCGCTGCTCGCCGCTGCCGCGCTCGGCGCCATCTGGTCGCTGGTCGGCCTTTCGGGCGCCGGTCGCGCCGCCTGGATGGCACCGCTGGTTGCGGTTGTACTGGCATGGTTGCTGCGCTTCAACAACCACCCACCCGGCCGCGCCCGCGCAATCGTCGCCGGGCTGCTGTTGATGCTGACCGCGGCGCACGCCAACTACCTGATGGCAGCTGGCTTCATCGCCGGGCAGATGGGGCTGGAACCGCTCGACGCCTTGCGCATCATCGGTTTCGACATGGCAGTGGCGGTGACCCGGGCGCACACCGAGGCGGGCGACCTGCTTGCCTACGCCGTGGCGCTGGTCCTGGCGATCGCGACGGGATTGCGCCAACCCGGCGAAGCGCCGGGCAAACGCCAGTCTGCTCGTCGGTAGGGTAAAGCCGCCGTGGGGTGGAACCGCCACAGGCGATTCCACCGCTACTCGGCGTGCGATACAACGGTGGAATCGCCTGCGGCGGTTCCACCGTTGTTCCGACAATCAGCCCTTCAGGGCAACCAGCACCTCGTCCAGCATCTTCTTGGCATCGCCGAAGAGCATGCGGTTGTTTTCCTTGTAGAACAGCGGGTTGTCGACGCCGGCATAACCTGACGCCATGCTGCGCTTCATCACGATCGAGGTCTTGGCCTTCCACACTTCGAGCACCGGCATGCCGGCGATCGGACTGGCCGGATCGTCCTGCGCCGCCGGATTGACGATGTCGTTGGCGCCGATCACCATCGCCACGTCGGTGCTCGGGAAGTCGTCGTTCAGCTCATCCATTTCCATCACGATGTCGTAGGGCACCTTGGCTTCGGCCAGCAGCACATTCATGTGGCCGGGCATGCGCCCCGCCACCGGATGAATGCCGAAGCGGATGTTGACGCCCTTGGCGCGCAGGTGCTTGGTGATCTCGTACACCGTGTGCTGGGCCTGCGCCACCGCCATGCCGTAGCCGGGCACGATGATCACGCTCTTCGCTTCGCGCAGCAGTTCGGCGGTTTCCGCGCTGCTGATCGGCACCACCTCGCCCGCCGGCTGTGCGGCCGCCCCACCTGGCGTCGCTCCGCTGGTGGTTCCGAAGCCGCCGGCAATCACGCTGATGAAGTTGCGATTCATCGCCTTGCACATGATGTACGAGAGGATGGCGCCGCTCGATCCCACCAGCGCGCCGGTGACGATCAACAGATCGTTGCTCAGCATGAAGCCGGTGGCTGCCGCCGCCCATCCGGAGTAGCTGTTGAGCATCGAGACCACCACCGGCATGTCGGCGCCGCCAATCGCCATCACCATGTGGATGCCGAACAGCAGCGCGATCGCGGTCATCACGATCAGCGGAGTCATGCCCTCGCTGATGGAATGCGCATTGAGGAACTCGCGCCCGAACCAGATCACCACCAGCAGGCCGATCAGATTGAGCCAGTGGCGCGCGGGCAACAGCAGCGGATTGCCGCCGATCTTGCCTGAGAGCTTGCCGAAGGCGATGACCGAGCCGGAGAAAGTGACGGCACCGATCAGGATGCCGACGTAGATCTCCATATGGTGGATGCTCACCTCGACCGGGCTCAAGCCTGCCGACGATGCCGGATCGATGTAGCTGGCAAAACCGACCAGGCACGCGGCGAGACCGACCAGGCTGTGCATCAGCGCAACCAGCTCAGGCATCTGGGTCATTTTCACGGTGCGCGCGGCATACAGGCCCACCGCGCCACCCACCACCATCGCACCGATGACCCAGGGAATGCCGGCCATGGTGACCCGCGGTCCGAACACCGTCGCCAGCACGGCGATGGTCATGCCGAGCATGCCGTAGAGGTTGCCGCGACGCGAAGTCTCGGGATTGGACAGCCCGCCAAGGCTGAGGATGAAGAGGATGATCGCGCCGATGTAGGCGACAGTGACCAGACTTGCAGACATTGGTGTGTCCCCTACTTTTGGAACATCTGCAGCATGCGCTGCGTGACGGCGAATCCGCCGAACATGTTGACCGCGGTCAGCGCGAGAGCCGCCACCGCCATCCAGCGTATCCAGCCTTCTGGCCCAAGCTGGACCAGAGCGCCGATGGCGATGATGCTGCTGATGGCATTGGTGACGCTCATCAGCGGCGTATGCAGCGCCGGCGTCACGTTCCACACCACCATGTAGCCGACAAAGCAGGCCAGCACGAACACCGTGAAGTGCGCCAGGAAAGCCGGCGGCGCGCCGGAGCCGATGAACCAGAACAGCAGTGCGGCGACAGCGAACATCACAGCAGTGCTTTTCGCCGATGCCGGAGCGCTGGCCTTGCCGTGACCACCGCTCTTCTTCTGCACCGCAGCCGCCGGCTTGGCCGCCGGCGCAGCGGGCAGCTTGGGCGCCGGAGCCGGCCAGGTGACTTCGCCATTCTTGATGACGGTCAGGCCGCGGATGGCGTCATCCTCCATGTTGACGTCGATCTTGCCGTCCTTGGTCTTGCACAGCTCTTCGGTCAGACGGAACAGATTGGTGGCGTACAAGGTCGACGACTGCTTGGCCAGACGACTGGTCAGGTCGGTGTAGCCGACGATGGTCACGCCATGCCTGACCACCGCCTCGCCGGGCACGGTCAACTCACAGTTGCCGCCGCGCTCGGCCGCCATGTCGACGATCACGCTGCCCGGCTTCATGCTCTTGACCATGTCGGCGGTGATCAGCCGCGGCGCAGGTTTGCCGGGGATCAGCGCGGTGGTGATGATGATGTCCACCTCGCGCGCCTGCTTGGCGTACATCTCACGCTGGGCCTGCTGGAAACCCTCGCTCATCACCTTGGCGTAACCACCGCCACCGGAACCCTCTTCTTCGTAATCGACCTTGACGAACTCGCCACCCAGCGAAACCACCTGGTCCGCCACTTCGGCACGGGTGTCGTTGGCGCGCACGATGGCGCCAAGACCAGCGGCCGTGCCGATCGCCGCGAGTCCGGCCACGCCGGCGCCGGCGATGAACACCTTGGCCGGCGGCACCTTGCCAGCGGCGGTGATCTGACCGTTGAAGAAGCGGCCGAAGGCGTTGGCGGCTTCGATCACGGCGCGATAGCCGGCAACGCCGGCCTGCGAGGTCAGCGCGTCCATCTTCTGCGCGCGGCTGAGCATGCGCGGCAACGCATCGATCGCCAACACCGTGGCTTTCTTCGCGGCGAGCTGCTGCATCAGTTCCGGGTTCTGCGCGGGCCAGACGAACCCGATCAGCGTGCCACCTTCGCGCAGCAGCCCAACCTCGTCCGATGTCGGAACGCCGACCTTGAAGACGATGTCGGACGCCGACCACAGATTGGCTGCACCGTGAACGATCTGCGCGCCGGCCGCGCTGTAGGTTTCGTCGCTGCAATTGGCTGCATCGCCGGCGCCGGATTCGACGGCGACCTTGAAGCCGAGCTTGATCAGCTTTTCGACGACTTCGGGAACGGTCGCAACGCGCTTCTCGCCCGCGATGACCTCTCGTGGCACTCCGATGGTCAGTGACATTCAGTTCTCCATGACTCGTTTCGTAAGCGTGGAAAATACGGCCCGGGCTGCAAGCTACCCACGCAATCCCGCCCGCCCGTTGACGCGCATCAAGAAGCAGCCAGCAAACAGCCACCCAGCTCGCCGATGCTACGACCTTCGGGCCGCGTCGGGAGGACCACCGGGAGCAATTTGTGCGGTCGCGTGACTTGTCCCGGGCGTCTGCCGCCCGCTGCCGCCGCGGCTGCACATGCTTCGGTGGGTCCAGACTTGTCTGGACGCTCTCCTGGCGCCACTCGCTTTGGTAGGTCCAGACTTGTCTGGATGCTCTCCTGGCGCCACTCGCTTTGGTAGGTCCAGACTTGTCTGGACGCTCTCCTGGCGCCACTCGCTTTGGTAGGTCCAGAC
>CALEZI010000187.1 GCA_937928755.1 uncultured Rhodanobacteraceae bacterium
CCTGGATTCTGTGGGTCCAGACTTGTCTGGACGCTTCCCGGTTCAGGCGGAGCGAAAGCGTCCAGACAAGTCTGGACCCGCGAAGGCACTGTAACCAACTTGCACCAAGGGTGGTGCCTGCACTTATCCTGCGCAGCTCCACCACCTCATCGGCTCTGCATATGCGTCGATTCGAGTTCGTCGAGGGATCCTCGAGCAAGTTCTGGGAAATCGAAGTCAATGACCTTGATCTGACGGTGCGCTACGGCCGCATTGGCACGTCCGGCCAGACCCAGACCAAGGCCTTCGCCAGTGCTGCCAAGGCGCAGGCCGAGCACGACAAGTTGGTGCGCGAGAAGACCGGCAAGGGTTATGTCGAAGTGGGTGCTGCTGCTCCCGCCACCGCTCCCGCTCCCGCTCTCGCTCCCGCCACCGTAGTGCCGAGCTTGCTCGGCAAGCAAGCTCCGCCTGCACCGGCGCACGGCTTGCCCGCCGTCAGTACCCAGGAAGAGGCTACGGCAGTTCCGCTCGTCCAGAGCACCGGCGACCAAGGCGACGTGGCCAATGCTGCGCTGCCGGTCCATCCGAGTTCCAACACTGCTGAGCCGCAACCGCCCGGCGAGTTCCTGTGGACGCCGCACTGGCGCAAGTTGTTGCCCGTGTTGCGCGGAGTGGATGCGATCGAAGCGCCGGCGCTCGATCCTGAGCAATGCCTGCGCGAGCTTGAGTTGGCCAACGAGGCCACGCGGCGACGATTGGATCCGATTCTCAAGAATGCGTTGCGCGGCTTGATCACGGCCCGCGGCGCCCATCTGGCCGATAGTCAGATGGTGGTCGATGCAGCCGCCCTGCGCCAATCGCCGCCGGATGCCGGTTTGTGGAAGCGCTTGTTTCGCTGGTCGATCATGGCCGCGCAGACCAACGGCGGCAGATCGGACCAACTCGGACCGCACCACGCCTGGCGCGCTGCAGTCGCGCTTCACGGCGTCGCGTTCGCCGTGCAGCAAACGTTCGACATGATCAAGGCAGCGTCGGGGCAGGATGTTGGTTACTGGAACCTGCAACAGGCGCGGATCGACCAGTTGCGCGCGATCATCGCCGCGTGTTCGCTTGCCGAGTACCCGTCCGCGCTTGCGATCGCTCGCGATCAGGCCGGCGCCAGTCCGGTTCTGGCGGCCATCGCCGCGTACCTTTTCGCCACGGAAACGGACTTGATCGACAGCGCCATCGGCGCGCTGCCGCAGGTCACCGGGCAATCTGGCGAGATCTACTTCCTGCTCGGATGTGCGTTGTCGCCGGCACAGTCCGCGGCGGTCGAGGCGATGCTGGCTGCGCAGCAGTGGTTCTACTTCGACCCGGTGCTGAGCGGCTTGTTGAATCAGGCGCGCTTGCATCTGCCGGGCAGCATTCCGCGCGCGCTGGGATGGAGCGAACGCCAGTACATGAGCAGCGAAAACCGGCGGCGTTGCTTCGAAATCGTCCGCGCCCACGACTCCGCGGAAGCACTCGCCGCGCTGCTCGCCCGGCTCGACGACAAGGACGCGCGTCCGATTGCCGACGCTTTCGCCCGGCAGTGGCCTGAACTGTCCATTCGACTGGCGGCCGAACAGATCCTCGCATCCGGCTCCAGGGCGCTGCGCGAGTGGCTGGGACGCTTCGCCAGCGCGCATCCGCAGGCGCTCGATGCGGTGCGCGGGCGTGCCGATCTCGCGTTGCGCGCACTGCTCGACGGATTTGCTGCCAGACAACAGGCCAGCGGACCTGAGGCCAACAGCGAGGACTTGCCGGAATGGCTGCGCGCACCGCCGTGGCGCGCACGCGTGCGCCAGGCAGCGCCGACCTGGCCGCGCATCGTGCCGCACGAGATCGTCGCCTGCATGGCCTGGGCCGAGGGCGAGCGCGTGCGCTGGCAGGGCGGGCGCACCCCAGACCAGGTCAAGGCCTCGGACTGGCACCACGAACTGCGTGGGCTGAGCGGCGACAAGCTGGCGCGCCGGGCGCTCGGATTGCTTGGCGTGCGCGATACGGCGCACGCCAGGGCACTCGCCGGCCAGAAACTGGGCGTAGCCGACATGCAGGGCGAGCGTTGGTGCCAGCCGCCTTATCTGATGGCATTGCCCGCTCCGGCTGCCCGCACGGTGCTGGAAGCGAAGAACCCGCGCGAGTGGTCGGAGTGGAGCGACTTCAAGCTGGAGTCGATCATCGCCTGGCTCGATGGCCTGGCCACGCCGGCGCTGGAGGCCTTCGCCGAGCGCGCTGCCGACCGCGGCCTGCAACTGGCGCTGCCCCTGGCCAGCGCTCGTATCGCGAATGTTGCCGCGAACGCGCTGCGCACGGCGAAAAAGGCGAAGCCGGCGGCGCAGGCGTGGCTGCTGCGGCATGCGCAACTTGCCGCCGACGCGCTGCTGCCGCAGCTCGGCGACCGCACGCATGGCGACGATGCGGCGCATGCGTTGCGCTGGTTGCTGGCGAATGGTCGCGAGGCGGCGGTCGACGCGGCGGCCAATGGCTACGGCAACGACGGTCGATCGGCGCTGGCGATGTTGCGCGCCTTCGATCCGATGAGCCTGGCGCCAGCCAGAATTCCGAAACTGCCGGCATTCTGGTTACCCGCGGCGTACGCGCGCCCGCAACTGCGCGACGGCCGCACACTGCCGCTGAGCGTCATCGACGCGATCGGCGAGATGCTCGCCTTCTCCCCCGTGGAACAGCGCTACGCCGGCCTCGACCGTCTGCGCGAGTTGTGCACGCCGCAGAGCCTCGGCGCCTTCGCCTGGGATCTGTTCCAGTCGTGGCTGACTGCCGGCGCGCCGAGCAAGGAGAACTGGGCGTTCACCGCATTGGCGCACTTCGGCGACGACGAGTGCGCGCGCAAGCTGGCGCTGCTGATCCGCGCCTGGCCCGGCGAAGCGGCGCACGCGCGTGCCGTCGCCGGGCTCGACGTGCTCGCCGCCATCGGCAGCGATGTCGCGTTGATGCACCTGAACGGCATCGCGCAGAAGGTCAAGTTCAAGGGCCTGCAGGAGAAGGCGCGCAGCAAGATTGACCTGCTCGCCGACGCGCGCGGACTGTCCGTCGACGAGCTGGCCGATCGCCTGGTGCCGGATCTCGGCCTCGACGAGCACGGTACGCTCGATCTCGATTTCGGGACGCGCAAGTTCAGCGTCGGCTTCGATGAAACCCTGAAGCCCTACGCGCGCGACGCCAGCGGCGCGGCGCTGAAGGATCTGCCCAAACCGATCAAGTCGGACGACGCAACGCTGGCCGGCGCGGCGAGCGAGCGCTGGAAGGCACTGAAAAAGGACGCGCGCACGCTGGCCAGCCAGCAGATCCTCAGGCTTGAGCTGGCGATGGCGCAACGGCGACGCTGGAGCGCGATCGAGTTCCGCCGATTCTTCGTCGAGCACCCGCTGTTGCGCCATCTGGCCCGGCGCCTGTTGTGGGCGCGATTCGAAGACGATCGGCCGGCTCAATGCCTGCGCGTGGCCGAGGATCTGTCGTACGCGGACGCCAACGACGACCTGCTCTTGCTGCCCGACGACGCGCAGATCGGCCTGGTCCACCCGCTGGAACTGGCGCCCGCAGATGCCGCCGCCTTCGGCCAGATCTTTGCCGACTACGAGATTCTGCAGCCGTTCCCGCAGCTCGGCCGCGAGGTCTACCGGCTGACCGACGACGAGCGCGAGGCCTTTGAACTGGCCCGCTTCAAGCTCAAGCAGGTTGCCACCGGCAGCGTGTTCGGCTTGGAAAACCGCGGCTGGCGCCGCGGCGATCCGCAGGACGCCGGCTGGATCGGCTGGTTCACGCGACCGATCGCCGAGGATCTCGAAGTGGAACTGGACCTCGATCCCGGCACCGTCGTCGGCGACATCAGCTACGAACCGAAACAGAAGCTCGGAGCGCTGGTGCTGCGGCGGCCGAACAGCTACGGCGACGACGGCCGTCGCCGCTGGAAGGAAATCGATCCGATCCTCGCCAGCGAAGTCTTGCGCGATATCGATCGGCTTGCGACGGTGAGTTGATCGGGGCGTCGAACAGCCGGTAGGACCTTGTGTCGCGAGCTCTTTCACACGCCAGCGCGCTCTCACACCGAACATAACGCAACCAATTGAAAAGAAGAGATTTTTCCGCAAAGGACGCAAAGGAAAGCAATGCCAGGAGAACATCCAGTCTTTGCGCTTTGGCTCTCTTTGCGTTCTTTGCGTCCTTTGCGGACAAAAATGTAGTCCGCAGGGTCGCCGACAGTTCGATGCGCGAATAAGCGCACCGCCAGGGGCGACCGGGACTCTCACAGAACATCCGCCAAACCTCTGATTGCTGAGCATTTTTTGTAGGTCACGTTGCCTGCGCAGCAGGCTACGTGACAATGGCCAGCTTCCAATTGTTCCTTGCGCGAACAAGCGCACCGCCGGGGCGACCGTGACGCCTGCAGGTACTCCGTGGTTCTACACAGGAACTGCAGGAGCGCGCTCGCGCGCGGTTGCTCTGCAGCTCTGCTTTGTAACCAACGTGCACACGACCTGATACCCCATCTATGCTTCGCGCTTACCCCGCCAGCCATGGGACTGATGCGTGCGTCGATTTGAATGTGTTGAAGGCAATGCCAGCAAGTTCTGGGAAGTGGCGGTCAGCGGCGAGGCGCTGACCGTGCGTTACGGCCGCATCGGCACCGCCGGCCAGACCCAGACCAAGTCCTTTGCCAGTGCCGCCAAGGCGCAGGCCGAACACGACAAGCTGATCCGCGAGAAGACCGGCAAGGGTTATGCCGAGGTCGACAGCAAGGCATCAGCACCCACTTCGCCGACGGTCGGATCCAGTCCAGCTTCTGTGGGTCCAGACTTGTCTGGACGCTTTCCCCACACCCAGAGCGTCCAGACCAGTCTGGACCCGCCAGTGCCACCCGCTTCCAGCGACACCCGGACGCCGCCCGCAGCAGGCTCCGCCCGCGATCGTTCGGTTGATGCCGGCCAAATTCGCTTGAAGAGCCCGCTGCCACAGGCGCAGCAAGCCGACACCGCGGTCTCCGACCCGCAACCGACTGCCGGCCCTACGGCGGTTTCCGAACCACAACCTCCCGGCGAATTCCGCTGGACGCCGGCCTGGCGCAAGGCGTTGCCGGTCTGGCGTGGCGAGTCGTTTGCCGCGCCGCCAGCGCTGGATCGCCAGACGGCTGTTGCGGAATTCGCGCGGCGCGTGGCGACGCTGCAGTCGCAGCCCGCGCAACAGCGCTTGCTGTCCAACGTGATGCTGCGCCCGGGCACGCCGATGGACCCGGCGCTGCTTGACCCACAGCTGCTGGCGGACTGTACCGATGCCGAGCACTGGAAGGACCTGCTGCGCGTCCTGCTGTACTTCTCCGACCGTTTCGTCGACCGCACCGAGCTGCCTGACGTGCAGGCGCTGTGGCAGTTGTGCGCGTCGGTGCATGGCTTGCGCTTTGCGCTGCGCGTGTTGTGCGGCGTGATCACCGATCGCGGCAAGCTCAGCCCCAGGGCGCTTGATCAGTGGGGCCTGGAGCAACTGCGCGCGCAGGTCGCCGCGCTCCCCGAGCAGGACTACACTGCGCTGCGCGACGATGCCATCGACAGCGGATCGAATGTGGCCAGCGCCGGCTTGCTCGCCTACCTGTTCCCGACCGAGCCGGCGCTGCTGGCGCCGGCCGTCGATGCGCTGCCGGCGCGCGTGGCCGGCTATCAGGCGACGCCGCTGATGGCCTGCCAATTCGATCCGGCACAGGCCGAGCGGGTCTACACCAGCACCGCCGGCTACGATCACAATTGGCCGATCTGGCGCACGCTGCACCTGAATCTGGCGCGGCTCAAGCATCCGCGCGCGCTCGAGTTCGCGCTGGATGGGCTCCGGCGCCAGCACGCGCAGGACTATCGCCGTGCGGCGCTCGACGTGGTTCGCGCGCACGACAGCGTCGCGGCATTGACGGCGCTGCTGGAGCAGGTTGCGGACAAGTCTGCCCGCGCGGTGCTCGATGAGTTCGCCGACCAGTGGCCGCAACTGGCGATCCGCCTGGCCGCCGAGCGGCTCACGGCGAATGCCGACAAACCGCTGCACGACTGGCTGGAGCGCTTCGTCGCCGCGCACCGGGAGGCGCTGGCGGCAACGCGCGCTTGCGCAGACGCGCCGATTCGGCCGCTGCTCGACAAGATGGTCGCAGCACTGCCGGCAGAGGTGGCGGAAGCCGCAACGACGGATCTGCCCGAATGGCTCAACAACCCGCCGTGGCGAGCGCGCAAGCGCGCCGCAGCGCTGAAGTACCCGGCGTTGGCGGCGCACGCCAGCACGCCGGTGCTGGTCTGGCGCGACGGTGAGCGCGCGCAGTGGCAGGGTCCGCAATCGCCCGAGTCGATGCGCACGCTGGTAAAGATGCCGGAGCTGTACGGCAAGACGGGCGACGCGCTGGTGACGGCCACGCTTGAGGTGTTCGGCGTGCCGGCAGCGCTGCACGCCCAGGCGCTCGCCGGTGCGCGACTCGACCGGGCCCAACTGGGCCGCAGGCGGATGCCGGCCTCCGGGGTGTTGATGCTGCTGCCGCCGCTCGCTGCGCGCTCGGTGCTGCAGGCCTGGGGCCCGCTCGACTGGTACGACTTCGGGACATCGCGACTGGAAAGCGTGATCGCGTGGCTCGACGAGCTGGCCGTTCCGGTGCTCGAGGACTTCGCCGAATCCTCGCTCGAGTTCGGCCTGCGTCTCGCCCAGCCGCTGGCCAGCGCACGGGTGGCGCGGGTCGCCGCGAATGCGTTGCGCACGTCGAAGAAGTTCAAACCGTTGGCGCAGAACTGGTTGCTGCGCCATGCACAGGTCGCCGCCGACGCGCTGCTACCGCTGCTGGCCGAACGCAAGGGCGCCGAGGACGCGGGCTTTGCGCTGCGCTGGCTGCTGGCAAACAGTCGTGAATCGGCAGTCGAGGCAGCGGCGGAGGGCTATGGTGCCGACGGCCGCGCCGCGTTGGCCGCGCTGCGCGCCTTCGATCCGCTGTCGCTGGCGCCAGCCAAGCCGCCCTCACTGTCCAGCTTCTGGCGTCCGACCGGCTATGCGCGCCCGCTGCTGCACGATGGCCGCGCGCTGCCGGCCGCCGTGCTCGATGCAATCGGCGAAATGCTCGTGTTCACGCCGCTGGAACCGCGCTACGCCGGCCTCGATCGTTTGCGCGAGCTGTGCCGTCCGGCAAGCCTCGGCGCCTTCGCCTGGGATCTGCTGCAGTCGTGGCTGGATGCCGGCGCGCCGGCCAAGGAGCAATGGGCATTCGCCGCGATTGCGCACATTGGCGATGACGAGTGCGCGCGGCGACTGGCGAAACTGCTGCGCGTGTGGCCGACCGAGGGCGCCAGTTCGCGGGCGGCAACGGGCCTCGACGTGCTCGCCGCGATGGGCTCGGATGTGGCGCTGATGCAGCTCAATGGCATCGCGCAGAAGGTCAAGAGCAAACCGCTGCAGCTCAAGGCGCAGGCGAAGCTGGAACAGCTTGCGCAAATGCGCGGGCTGAGCAGCGACGAACTTGCCGACCGCTTGGTGCCGGATCTTGGCCTCGGCGACGACGGCAAACTGCTGCTGGATCTTGGCCCGCGCCAGTTCAGTGTCGGCTTCGACGAACACCTGAAGCCGCAGGTGCGCGATGCCAGCGGCGCATTGCTGAAGGATCTGCCGTCACCGTTGAAATCGGACGACGCCGCGCTCGCCGAGGTGGCGGTCGCGCGTTGGAAGGCGCTGAAGAAGGACGCGCGCACGCTCGCCGGCCAGCAACTGATGCGTCTGGAACTGGCCATGGCGCAGCGCCGCCGCTGGAGCACGGACGAGTTCCGTCAATGCTTCGTCGAACATCCGCTGATGCGCCACCTGGCGCGGCGGCTGCTGTGGGCAGAGTTCGTCGATGGCCGGCTCATCCGCTGCCTGCGCGTGGCCGAGGACTTGAGCTACGCCGACGCCAACGACGATCTGCAGACCCTGCCGGACACTGCGGAAATCGGTCTGGTGCACGCACTGGAATTGCCCGATGCGGACGCCGCGGCTTTTGGCCAGATCTTTGCCGACTACGAAATCCTGCAGCCCTTCGCGCAACTCGGTCGCGAGGTCTATCGCCTGACCGACGAGGAACGTGCAGCCAACTCGCTGACCCGCTTCGTCGGCCGCAAGGTCGCGACCGGCAGCCTCGTCGGCATGGAATCCCGCGGCTGGCGCAAGGACGAGCTGACCACCGAAAGTGGCCGCTTCGCCGAAGTGGTGCGTGCGCTGGCCGACGGTTGCCGTGCGCGCATGAGCTTTGCGCCGGGCGCCTGGCTCGGCGATGTCAAAACCGAACCGGTGCAAACGCTGGAAGCGATCGACCTGGAAGGCCGCGCCAACTGGGGCGAAATCGATGCGATCCTCGCCAGCGAAGTGCTGCGCGATGTCGCGCGACTGGCGCCCGTCGCATGAGCATTGACGCCGAGCCGCAACCGCCTGGCCAGTTCCGTTGGACCGCGGCCTGGCGCCGGCTGCTGCCGCCGTGGCGAGGCGAGGCTTTGCCCACGCTGGAGCTGCTCGATCTGGATCGCTGTCGCGAGCGCATCGGGCGCGGCCAGCAGCATCTGCGCGACTCCGGGCTGGAAGTGACGATGGCGCAGCGTTATTGCCGGATTCCGCGCTATGGCGAGAGCCGCGCCACCCGGCTGAGCGAAATCGATCTGGAGGCCCTCGTGGGTGCGCCGGAGCCCGGCCTGTGGCATTCGACCTTTACGGCGCTGCTGACCGCAGCAGACATGTATGGCGAACACGAGAACGTGCCGACGCCGATGCAGTTCTGGCAGTTGGCGGCCGCCGCGCACGGCCTCGACTTCGCGCTGATCGGTGTGCTCGAGGCGCTGGCCGGTCTGCACGCGAACGACCTGCCGCTGCACGCTTACCCTGTCTGCGGCTTCGACGAATTGCGCGCGCGCATCGCAGCCTTGCCGGACCAGGACTATCGCCAACTGCGCGAAACGCTGACAGCGCGCGCTTGGCACGGACGATGTGCCTGTCTGCTGGCCTATCTGTTCCCGACCGAACTGGACTTGGTAAACGCGGCGTTCGTCGAGATCGACACGGCCAACAGCGGGGCCGTACCCGACCTGCTGCTCGCCTGCCGCTTGAGCGCGGCACAGGCGCAGCGACTGCACGCACGGCTCAACATGCTGCTGTCGCCCGCGATGTGGCGCATCGCGCTGCTGAATCTGGTGCGCTGCGGACTGCCGAATGCGCTGCAACTGAGTATCGCGGCGCTGGCGCATCAACACGAGCCGGCGCGCGCGCGTTTGGTCATCGACATCATCCGCGCGCACGATTCCCCCGCGGCTCTGCGCTGGCTGCTGCAGAACCTGGAACAACGCGAGATCCGGCCGTATGCCGACGAGGTCGCGCGCGACTGGCCGCAACTGGCGTTGCGCGAAGTGGCCGAGGCGTACCTGACGCAACCGCGACCGGCGCTACGCGACTGGCTGCAGCGACTGGCGCAGACGCAGCCGGCGGCGGTCGACGCCTGCCGTGCACGTTGCAGCGGCGCCCTGCACGGCATGCTCACGGAACTCGCCGCGGCGTGCGCCGAGGCACCCATCGAAGCGCCAATGGCAGATCTGCCCGACTGGCTGCGACAGCCGCTGTGGCACCAGAAGGCACGTCATGCGCTGGTCTGGCCGCAACTGCCGGCGTACGACGTGCCGCCCGTTTTGTGCTGGGCCGATGGCGAACGCGAACGCTGGAGTGGCGGCTACAGCGTGGCGGTGGTGCAACAACGCCTCGCCAGCGCCACGTGGTTGCGCCGCGATGGCCTGCCGCTCGACAGCGCCATATTGCGCCATCTCGGCGTGCTGCCAGCGGCCCACCCACGCGCACTCGCGGGCGAGCCGCTGCAGGCGCAGGATGTGGACGACAGCGGCCAGGCGACGCCGGAACTGCTGCTGGTACTGCCGGCGACCACCGCACTGGCGCTGCTGCAATTGCGCGATCCGCGGCGCTGGTCGGAGTGGTCGGTAGTCAAACTCGAAACAGTGATCGCCTGGCTCGACGAGCAGGCGATCGAGCTGCTCGAGCTGCTGCCGCTGCGCAACGCGGAGATCGGCCTGCAACTGGCACTGCCGCTGGCCAGCGCGAGTCTGGCCACCATCGCCGCGCGGGTGCTGCGCAGCGGCGGTCGTGCGGCGCGCGAGGCCGCCAAACGCTGGTTGCAGCGTCACGCCGAGCTCGCCGCTGCCGTGCTGTTGCCGCAACTGACCGCGCGCGGCGGCGCCGACGACGCGCTGCACGCATTGCGCTGGTTGCTGGCACAGGGCGCCGACGGCGCGCTCGAACGGGGTGCCGCTCGCCACGCCGAAAGCGGCGGCGCGGCGCTCGCCGCCGTGCGCGCCTTCGATCCGCTACAACTGGCGCCGAAGCGGGCTCCGGCGCTACCGGCCTTCTGGATGCCGGCCGCTTGGCCGCGCCCGCTGCTGCGCGATGGCCGAGCGCTGCCGCTGGCGGCGCTCGACGCCATCGGCGAAATGCTTGCGTTTTCGAAACTGGAGCAGCCGTATGCCGGGCTCCTGCGTCTGCGCGAGCTGTGCCGCCCGGCCAGCCTCGGCAGCTTCGTCTGGGCTTTGTTCGAGGCCTGGGAAAAAGGCAGCGCCGCGGGCAAGGAGGTATGGGCCTTTCACGCGCTGGCGCATCTCGGCGACGATGTCTGCGCCGCCAGGCTGGCGCAACGCATGCGCATCTGGCCCGGCGAAGGCGCCTTGCAGCGCGCGATTGCGGCACTCGAAGTGCTCACGGCAATGGGCAGCGATGTCGCGCTGATGCATCTGCACGGTTTCGCGCAAAAGGCGAAATCGCGTGGATTGCAGCACAAGGCGCAGGCAAAGATCGACGCCATCGCCGAAGCCCGTGGGCTGTCCGCCGAACAACTCGCAGATCGTCTGGTGCCGGATCTGGGCCTCGACGAGCACGGAACATTGAGGCTGGATTTTGGAACGCGTCAATTCAGTGTCGGTTTCGACGAAGCGCTGCGCCCCAGTGTGCGCGACGCCAGCGGCACGACGCTTCGCGAGTTGCCCAAGCCGGGGCGCGCCGACGACGCCACGCTCGCGGCGATCGCCAGCGATCGATACAAGAGCCTGAAGACCACCGTGCGCGCGCTCGGCAGCCAGCAGATCGCGCGTCTGCAGTTGGCCATGTGCACCCGCCGGCGCTGGTCGGCTGCGGATTGGCAGGCGCTGATCGTGCGCCACCCGCTGCTGCGCCATCTGGCGCGGCGCCTGCTGTGGGCGCAGTACGTCGACGGACAGCGTCAGGGCTGCCTGCGCGTGGCCGAGGATCTGACGCTGGCCGATGCCAGCGATGCGCCGCTGACGCTTGGCGAAGGGGTTGAGATCGGCCTGGTGCATGCGATCGACCTGAGCGCCGCCGAAGCCGCCGCCTTCGGTCAGCAGTTCGCCGACTACGAGATCCTGCAGCCGTTCGCGCAACTCGGCCGCGAGGTCTATCGGCTCAGCACGCAGGAGACGGCGCTCAGCGAACTGACGCGCTTCGCCGGGCGCAAAGTCGCCAGCGGCAGCCTGTTCGGCCTTGAGGCCCACGGCTGGCGCCGCGACAATCTCGACGGCATCTGGTTCAACACCTGGACACGCCAACTGCAGCCCGACTTCGAGGCGCGCCTGGTGTTCAGTCCCGGGTGTCAGGTCAATGATGCGCAGAGCGATCCGCTGCAAACGCTGCAATCGCTGGAACTGCGGCGCCCGCGCGCCTGGGGCGAAGAAGCCCGACGGCGCTGGGGAGATCTGGATCCGCTGCTGAGCAGCGAAGTGCTGCGCGATGTCGATCGCATGGCGGAGGTGGGGTGAGGCTTGGGACATCAACTGCGGGGCTCGTGGCTGGGGCGCGACAACCCGCCATTGCGGCCAGTCATCAAGCACGCGAAGAGCTATGTTTGTGACGACCGTTCAACCTCGGCGTCCGCCTCGTAAACGCGCCCCAGCCCCCAGTCCCCAGCCTCGCATTTGCTTCCACAACAGGACCACGCCTTGAGCAAACCGACCCTCCAACGCCCCTCCGCCGAAACCCAGCACGCCGATGAGCTGGCGCGCTTGCGCAAGGCCGACAAGAGCCCGCGGCCGCCCGGGTGGCAGCTGTCCATGCACGCGGTGCGCGCGTTCATCCTCGGCGGCGACGGCGCCAGCGCCAAGCTGGTGTTGCCGGTGGCGCTGGTCGAGCGCGCGTTGATCACGCTGGCGAGCAATCGCGCGCTGTTGCTGGTCGGCGAGCCGGGCACGGCGAAATCGCTGTTCGGCGAGTTGCTCGCTGCGGCGATCAGCGGCGATTCCACGCTGACCATCCAGGGCGGCGCGGCGACCACCGAGGACCAGATCAAGTACGGCTGGAACTA
>CALEZI010000188.1 GCA_937928755.1 uncultured Rhodanobacteraceae bacterium
GAGCCGATCATCGTGCCGACCCAGGACGTCGTCCTTGGCCTGTACTACATGACGCGCGAATTGGTCGGCAAGCGCGGCGAAGGCATGATCTTCTCCGACGTCAAGGAAGTACATCGCGCGTATTCGGCGCACAAGGTCGATCTGCACGCCAAGGTGCGCGTGCGCATCGAGGAGACCGAAATCAACGAGGACGGCACGCGCAGCAAGAAGCGCACGCTGATCCAGACCACCATCGGTCGCGCGCTGCTCTCCGAAATTCTGCCGGCCGGCATGCCGTTCGCACTGGTCAATCAGAACCTGACCAAGAAGGCGATTTCCGGCCTGATCAACCAGTGCTACCGCCGCCTTGGCCTCAAGGATACGGTGATCTTCGCCGACCAGTTGATGTACACGGGTTTCGCCTACGCCACGCGCGCCGGCGTGTCCATCGGCATCGACGACCTCAAGATTCCGCTCGAAAAGGGCGCGATCCTGGAAGTTGCCGAACGCGAAGTGCGCGAGATCCAGGACCAGTTCACCTCCGGTCTGGTGACCGCGGGCGAGCGCTACAACAAGGTCGTCGACATCTGGTCGCGTACCAACGAACAGGTCGCCCAGGCGATGATGAAGGGCATCGGCACCGACAAGACGCTCGACGCCGAAGGCAAGACGGTCGATCAGAAGTCGATGAACTCGGTGTTCATCATGGCCGACTCCGGCGCGCGCGGTAGCGCGGCGCAGATTCGTCAGCTCGCCGGCATGCGCGGCCTGATGGCCAAGCCCGACGGCTCGATCATCGAGACGCCGATCAAGGCCAACTTCCGCGAAGGCCTCGACGTGCTGCAGTACTTCATCTCGACCCACGGCGCTCGAAAGGGCCTCGCCGACACCGCGCTGAAGACTGCGAACTCCGGTTACCTGACGCGCCGTCTGGTCGACGTCGCCCAGGACGTGGTGATCACCGAAGTCGATTGCGGCACCCTGGAACACCTGACCATGGCGCCGATCGTCGAAGGCGGCGACGTCATCGAGCCGTTGCGCGATCGCGTGCTCGGCCGCGTGGTGGCGCAGGACGTGTTTGCCCCCGGCAACGATGAGGATCCAGTGGTCACCCGCAACACCCTGCTCGACGAGGCCTGGGTCGCCAGGCTGGAAGAGCTCGGCGTGCAGGAAGTCAAGGTGCGCTCGACGATCACCTGCAGCACGCGCTTTGGCGTGTGCGCAATGTGTTACGGGCGCGATCTGGCGCGCGGGCATCTGGTCAACATCGGCGAAGCG
The DNA here is from genome assembly GCA_937928755.1 of uncultured Rhodanobacteraceae bacterium. Lineage (GTDB taxonomy): Bacteria > Pseudomonadota > Gammaproteobacteria > Xanthomonadales > SZUA-5 > JADKFD01. The sequence continues at coordinate 1,258 of CALEZI010000188.1, forward strand.
GTCGGCGTCATAGCCGCGCAGTCGATCGGTGAGCCGGGTACCCAGCTGACCATGCGTACCTTCCACATCGGCGGTGCCGCTTCGCGAATCGCGGCGCAGGATCATGTGCAGATCAAGACCACCGGTGCGATCAAGCTCAACAACCTGAAGACGGTCGAACACAGCGCCGGCCATCTGGTGGCGGTGTCGCGTTCCGGCGAAGTCTGCGTGCTCGACAACCACGGCCGCGAGCGCGAGCGCTACAAGGTGCCTTACGGTTCGGTGCTGACGGTGCGCGATGGCGACATGGTCAAGGCCGGACAGACGGTCGCCAACTGGGATCCGCATACCCACCCGATCGTGTCCGAAGTCGCTGGCCGCATGCGCTTCATCGATTTCGTCGACGGTGTCACCGTCAACGAACAGGTCGACGAGTTGACCGGTCTGCAGAGCAACGTGGTGACCGATCCCAAGCGCCGCGGTGGCGGTGCCAAGGATCTGCGCCCGATGATTCGTCTGGAAGGCCTGAACGGCGAGAATCTGGTGCTTCCGGGTACCGACATCACGGCGCAGTACTTCCTTCCGGCCGGTGCCATCGTGTCGCTGCAGAACGAAGCCCAGGTCGGCGTCGGCGACGTCGTCGCACGTATCCCGCAGGAGACGTCGAAGACTCGCGACATCACCGGTGGTCTGCCGCGCGTGGCCGATCTGTTCGAGGCGCGCAAGCCGAAGGAACCGGCGATCCTCGCCGAGTGCACTGGCGTGATCAGCTTCGGCAAGGACACCAAGGGCAAGCAGCGCCTGCTGATCACCGACAAGGACGGCAACGTCCACGAAGAGCTGATTCCCAAGTGGCGCCAGGTCATCGTGTTCGAAGGTGAGCATGTGGAGAAGGGCGAAACCGTCGTCGACGGCGAGCCGAATCCGCAGGACATCCTGCGCCTGCTCGGTGTCGAGCCGCTGGCGGTCTATCTGACCAAGGAAATCCAGGACGTCTATCGCCTGCAGGGCGTGAAGATCAACGACAAGCACATCGAAACGATCATTCGCCAGATGCTGCGCAAGGTCGAAGTCACGGTGACCGGCGACACCCGCTACCTGCGTGGCGAGCAGATCGATCGAGTTCGCGTCATCGAGGAAAACCAGCGCGCGCTGGCACGCAACGAGATGCCGGCCGAATACGATCGCGTGTTGCTCGGCATCACCAAGGCGTCGCTGGCGACCGAGTCGTTCATCTCGGCAGCCTCGTTCCAGGAAACCACGCGCGTGTTGACCGAAGCTGCGGTGCGCGGCACCCGCGACACCTTGCGCGGCCTCAAGGAAAACGTGATCGTCGGGCGCCTGATCCCGGCCGGCACCGGTCTCGCGCACCACGACAAGCGTCGTCGCAAGCACGAAGAACTGTCGAGCGCCGAGCTCGAAGTGCTCGGCGATATCGGGCGCGGCGGGCGCAGCGAGGACTTTGCGGACAGCATGTAGTTTCTCGATCAGGATCGCCGCTCGTCCGGTCCCGCGTGGGCCGGGCGAGCGGTTTCAGCAAGCTTTCATTCATGCGGCGAGTTGACAGCAAAAATCGCTGCCGGTTAAACTTCCGCTTCTCGACAGGCAGCTTCTTGACCTGTCGTTTGCTTTCTTAGGGATTCAGCAATGGCGACAGTAAATCAGTTGGTGCGCAAGCCGCGGTCTCCGAAGACCTTCAAGACCGCCTCCCCGGCGCTCGAGAACTGCCCGCAGAAACGTGGCGTCTGCACTCGCGTCTACACGACCACGCCGAAGAAGCCGAACTCGGCGCTGCGCAAGGTAGCCAAGGTACGTCTGACCAACGGTTACGAGGTCATCAGTTACATCGGTGGCGAAGGTCATAACTTGCAGGAACACTCGGTCGTGCTCATCCGCGGCGGTCGCGTGAAGGACCTGCCGGGTGTGCGTTATCACACCGTGCGCGGGTCGCTCGACGCCTCCGGTGTCGCCAAGCGCAAGCAGAGCCGCTCCAAGTACGGCGCCAAGCGTCCCAAGCAGTAAGGTTCATGGCGTGCAGCGTTCGCGAATGTCGAACGTCTCGTACGCCATGACCGTTGCCAGGGATTCTGCATAACCCTCCCGACCCTCCCCGACTATCGGGCAGGGCGAAAGAGTCGAAGCTGAACGACTTTTACGTCAACGAATAGAGATCCACTATGTCCCGCAAAGGTTCGCATCCATCTCGCGGCATTCTTCCCGATCCCAAGTACGGAAGTGTCGTCATCGCGCGTTTCGTCAACATGATCATGCGTCATGGCAAGAAGGCCGTGTCGGAAAGCATCCTCTACGGTGCGATCGACGAGATCAAGAACAAGAATGCCGATGCCGTCAGTCTGATCGAAAAGGCGCTGGCGAATGTCGCCCCTGTGGTCGAGGTCAAGTCGCGACGTGTCGGTGGTGCTACCTACCAGGTGCCGATCGAAGTGCGTCCGGCGCGTCGTTCCGCGCTGGCGATGCGCTGGGTCATCGATGCTGCGCGCAAGCGTGGCGAGACCTCGATGCCGCGCCGTCTGGCGGGCGAGCTGATGGATGCGTCTGAAAGCCGCGGCTCCGCAGTGAAGAAGCGCGAAGAAACCCACCGCATGGCTGAGGCCAACAAGGCCTTCTCGCACTATCGCTGGTAAGCGTCACGCGCAGAGAAAGGATTCTTCGCCGTGGCTCGGGAAACGCCTATCGATCGTTATCGCAATTTCGGCATCATGGCTCACATCGATGCCGGCAAGACGACGACGACCGAGCGCATCCTGTATTACACCGGCGTCAATCACAAGATTGGCGAGGTGCATGAAGGCGCCGCGACGATGGACTGGATGGAGCAGGAGCAGGAGCGTGGCATCACCATCACGTCCGCTGCAACGACCTGCTTCTGGACTGGCATGGACCAGTCGTTTCCGCAACATCGCTTCAACATCATCGACACCCCGGGGCACGTCGACTTCACCATCGAAGTCGAACGTTCCCTGCGCGTGCTCGACGGCGCCGTGTTCGTGCTGTGCGCCGTCGGCGGCGTGCAGCCGCAGTCGGAAACCGTATGGCGGCAGGCCAACAAATACGGCGTGCCGCGCCTGGCTTTCGTCAACAAGATGGACCGAGCCGGCGCTGATTTCGACAAGGTGGTCGATCAGTTGAAGAGTCGGCTCGGCGCCAATCCGGTACCGATGCAGGTGCCGATCGGTGCCGAGGAAGGTTTCGAGGGCGTGGTCGATTTGCTCAAGATGAAGGCGATCCATTGGGATCAGGCCTCGCAGGGCATGAAGTTCGAATACCACGAGATTCCTGCCGATCTGCTCGAGCGCTGCCGCAAGGCGCGCGAGTTCATGGTCGAGGCCGCCGCCGAGACGGTCGAAGCACTGATGAACAAATACCTCGACGGGCAGGATCTCAGCGAAAGCGAAATCATCGCGGGATTGCGCGCCGGGACACTGGCGACGACGTTGATTCCGGTCTACTGCGGCACTGCATTCAAGAACAAGGGCGTGCAGGCAATGCTCGACGCGGTGGTCAAGCTGTTGCCGTCGCCGAGCGACCGGCCGCCGGTCCGCGGCAACAACGACGATGACGTCGAAGTGACGCGCGCGGCCAGCGACGACGAACCATTTTCGGCGCTTGCGTTCAAGATCGCGACCGACCCCTACGTGGGCACGTTGACCTTCTTCCGGGTCTATTCGGGCACATTGAGCTCGGGCGATACCGTCTACAACCCGGTCAAGAGCCGCAAGGAGCGCGTGGGTCGCATGCTGCAGATGCACGCGAACGAGCGCGACGAAATCAAGGAAGTGCGCGCCGGCGACATTGCCGCTGCGGTTGGCCTCAAGGATGTGACCACCGGAGAGACCCTGTGCTCGATGGACCGCATCATTACCCTCGAGCGCATGGTCTTCCCCGAGCCGGTGATCGCAATGGCGATCGAGCCGAAGACCAAACCGGACCAGGAAAAGATGGGCAACGCGCTGTCGCGGCTGGCCCAGGAAGATCCGAGTTTTCGTGTGCGCACCGACGAGGAATCCGGCCAGACGATCATCGCCGGCATGGGCGAACTGCACCTTGAAATCATCGTCGATCGCATGAAGCGCGAGTTCGGTGTCGAGGCCAATGTCGGCAAGCCGCAGGTCGCGTATCGCGAAACCATCCGCCGCGCAGTCAGGCAGGAAGGCAAGTTCGTGCGCCAGTCGGGTGGTCGTGGACAGTACGGCCACGTCGTGCTCGAAATCGAGCCGCGCGAACGGGGCGAGGGTTATCTGTTCGAGAACGGCATTGTCGGCGGTGTGGTTCCGAAGGAATACATCCCGGCGGTCGACAAGGGGATCCAGGAAGCCGTGGCCGCAGGCGTCATGGCCGGATTTCCGGTGGTCGATGTCAAGGTGCGCGTAATCGACGGTTCGTATCACGAGGTCGATTCCAACGAAATGGCGTTCAAGATCGCCGGTTCGATGGGCTTCAAGGAAGGCTTCATGAAAGCCTCGCCGGTGCTGCTGGAGCCGATCATGAAGGTCGAAGTCGTGACGCCCGAGGATTACATGGGCGACGTGATGGGAGATATCTCCCGGCGTCGCGGTGTGCTCCAGGGCAGCGACGAAACCTCGTCCGGCAAGGTGATCAATTCAATCGTTCCGCTCGGCGAGATGTTCGGGTACGCGACATCGCTGCGATCGATGTCGCAGGGCCGCGCTACCTTCACGATGGAATTCGACCATTACGCAGAGGCGCCGGCGAACATCGCTGAAGCCGTGATGAAAAAGTCCTGAGCGCAATAGTTCGACAGCCAAGCTCACCTCCATAGTCCAACTCAAGATCAAGGGTTAGTCCGTCATGTCCAAGAGCAAGTTTGAGCGCACCAAGCCGCACGTGAACGTCGGCACCATC
>CALEZI010000189.1 GCA_937928755.1 uncultured Rhodanobacteraceae bacterium
TCCGAGACTATACCCACCGTCGTCGCAGCACCAGCCAGCGAACTCGAAGTCGAACGGGGCAAAGAGTCGCGGGTATCAACAATCAGATCACTCATGGCAGCCTCTCCTCGCGCTCCCATTGAATCAATCAAGCCAATCTGCCGCAAGCAATTTAATAGGCGCACATCCTAAAATGACAGGGCGCTGACCAGAGCCCCGCAGCCAAGCGCCGGTTGGCCCGCCGGACAGCGGATCAACCAGTCGGCGACAGCAAGCGCGCCTTGCGCTCCGCTGTCCTGGTTGCCGAGCGCAGTGAGCCCTGCGTCATCCCAATGCGCTCGGACAAAGGATTCGCGAGAGCCCGCCGCGCCGAGTGCAGTAGCAAGCGGCAGGGTGCGCCAGCGCAGCTCATCGTCGACTCTCCGACCTTGTAATCGGGCCAGTAACGGCAACAGAAACAGCCGCGCGGTGACCATGGCCGAGGTGGGATTGCCCGGCAAGCCGAGCACCCATTTTCCTCGTGCACGGCCCAGCCATACGGGTTTTCCGGGCTTGATCGCGACTTTGGCAAACAGCAGCTCCAGCCCGTGTGCAGCGAACATCGGCTTCGCAAAATCGCGCTCTCCCACTGAAGCGCCGCCGGTAACGATCACAAGGTCCGCCATATCGAGCGCTGCCGCCGCCAATGCCTCCAGGGCCGGGAGCTGGTCTATGCCGGTTGCGCGGTAGACCAAGGCTGCACCAGCCTGTTGTACCATGGCGGCAGCGCCGAAGGTTACGCTTTCCGGAATGGCGTCCTCGCGTTGATAGGCTTCACCCGGCGCGGCGAGTTCATCCCCCGTACCGATGATCGCGACGCGCGGACGCGCAGCAACGAGAATGTCCGCCACGTCCGCTGCGGCTGCCACGACCATTGCGCGCGGAGTCAGCCTCGTCCCGGCATCGAGCAGCAAGGCGCCGGCAGAAAAATCGCTGCCCGAGGCCCGCACATGCCAGGCAGGGCCATATCCGCGGTTGAAGCATACCACATCGGCTTCGCGCGTCGCATACTCCTGCATGATGCAGCGGTCAGCCCCTTCCGGCATCGGAGCACCAGTGAAGATACGCACTGCTTCGCCGGGCGCGACCGGTCCGGCAAAGCCTACTCCGGCGCAGCTTTCGCCGATCACCCGCAGCGCTTCTCCGGCCTGCGTCCCTGCATCGACCACTGCATAACCATCCATCGCGGCGACCGCCCGGGGCGGAACATCGCTGCGGGCGTGTAGCGGTTCGGCAAGGACGCGCCCCGCAGCCTCAGCCAGCGGCACCGTTTCGGTTTCCAGCGGACCGGCTGCGCTCGCGATAAGCGCGATTGCCGCTTCGAATCCGATCATGTCGTCGCCATCATGGGGTGGCCCGCTCATGCGCATAGACCCCGCAGACGCGGCACTTGCCCGGCAATCGAGCAGGGGCGATAGCGGCTGTCGAATTCAAAGCCCAGCACCAGATCCCACGCATCGCGGCAGGCGCCGGTCGACCCCGGCAGGCAGAAGACAAACGTCTCTTCCGCCTGCCCCGCAAAGGCGCGCGATTGCAGGGTCGAGATGCCGATTGTACCTATGCTTGCCTGGTGGAACACCACGCTGAACCCGTCCATTGTTCGCCGCAGCAGCGGCATCACGGCTTCCGGCGTCACGTCGCGCGGTGTAAATCCGGTGCCGCCCGTGCTGACGATGATGTCCACACCGGGGTCGGCAACCCACGCACGCATCTGTGCACGGATCGGTTCGACATCGTCTGTAACAATTGCTCGTGCAGCGAGCATATGCCCCGCTCCGGTCAACCGCCCAGCCAACAGCGCACCAGACGTATCGGTATCCAGATTGCGCGTATCAGACACGGTCAGCACTGCGATGTTTAGGGGGTGGAAGGTCAACCTCTCGTCAATTCCGGACATGAGCCAGTCCTGTTTGCTCACCCGATCGGCAATATCTCCCGGTCCGCTGTGATGTGTTCGATCTGATGATCGCTGTCACGCTAACCTCCGATCGAAGCGAGATGTGGGGTCGCGCCGCTGTCGCCCCTACTCAGACGGTGTGCGGGTGCCTTGGTAGCGGTGAGCGTCACGATCTGCGCGACCAGCGCATTCTCGTCATCCCCCTGCAGCAGCGGACGCAGGTCGATGCCGCCGTCGCCGAACAGGCAGAGATGCAACTTGCCTTCGGAGGATAGTCGCAGCCGATTGCAGCTCGCGCAGAAATCCCGCGAATACGGCGCAATGATGCCGATGCGCCCCTTGGCCGCCGGGTGCGCATATTCGACCGCCGGCCCGGCGCCGGGGAGGCGCGGCAGCCGCTGCCAGCCCGCCGCCTTGAGCTGATCGGCCACGGCCGCCCCAGCAAGATGGTGCTTCCCGAAAAAGGCGACATTGTCGTTGGTCCTCATCACCTCGATGAAACGGAGCGACAGATCGTGCGCGGCCACGAAATCAATCATGGCTGCCAGTTCATCGTCATTGACACCGCGCATTAGCACGGCGTTGAGTTTGACGTTGTCGAACCCGGCCGCCCGCGCCGCCGATACTCCGCGCAAGACCTCTGCCAGCCGATCGTGCCCGGTGATCGCCGCGAAACGCGCCGGGTCGAGCGAGTCGACGCTGATATTGATCGTGCTGATCCCGGCGTCCCGCCACGCACGTGCGCGCTCCGCAAGGTGATAGCCGTTGGTCGTCATCGCCAAGTGGCGAATTCCCGGCACCGCTGCGATGGCGCGCGCGACCTGTGTGAAATCGCTGCGTAGCGTCGGCTCACCCCCGGTCAACCGCACTTTCCACAAACCAAGCCGCGCAAAGGCCCGCACCGCGCGGATCATTTCAGCGATCGACAGTGGGTGTGGCCTTCCGTGCACCTTGCGGTAGCCTTCTGGCAGGCAATAGGTGCAGCGGAAATTGCACACATCGGTCAGCGACAGGCGCAGATATTCGAAGCGGCGTCCGATGGCATCGGTCAGGCCCCGGTTCTCGTCCATTCCCACGAAGATCTGATCCGGAGTGCGCGCGATGGTCACTGGACCAGGGGTCCTTCGGCGATGGGCAGAGTCACACCTTCGACAGGCATTTCACTCGCCAGGATGGCGAGATATTGCGCCGTCGCGCGGCGCGCACTCGCTTCTTCCAGATAGTCGCGGATGGTGGGTTCCACGACCTCGAACGGCAGAGGTTGCCCATCGATCCGGCGACCCGTACGCACGACATGGACACCATAGGGAGAGCGTACAGGCTCAACGCAGAGCTCGCCCTCGCCAAGCGCAAACAACGCAGCCTCAAACGCTGCAACGGTCTGGCCGCGCCCGATCTGTCCGAGGTTGCCGCCCTGAGCTTTTGAAGGACAGGCTGAATGTTCGCGTGCCAAATCCGCAAACCGCGATGGATCGGCTTGGATCTTGCGGATCAGCATCCGCACGTCGCCGACCGCAAGACTGTAGGCGAGCCGGTCTGACGGGTCCGCCGTGATCAGGATGTGCTCTGCCTCGATCAGCGTTTCGCTGGCAAAGCGGGTACGGTGCCGTTCGTAAAAGCGTCGTGCCTCTTCGGTCGTGGCGCTGGGCACTTTGACTGCCGAAGTCAGCAGGGCGTCGATGCGGGCATCTTCCTCGATCAGCAACCGTCCTTCGGCATCGCGACTTTCCTGCGCGACGATGCCTTGCCGATCCGCCTCGGTCAGCAGCAGCTGACGAATCACCAAGGCTTCGGCAGCGGCCTGCCAGGCGGCATCAGCGTCGGGGGCGGGATGATTCTGTACTTCGGCGGCAATCGCTCCGGCCGGAATCTCTACACCGCCGACCCTTACGGCCGCGCGCTCGGCGAGTTCAACCATGGCTGAGATTCCGCCGCGAACGGACGATCTGGTAGCCACCCCGCCATAGGTAACGCACCGGTGCCGATAGCATGTGGACCAGACGCGTGAACGGGAAGATCAGTAAAATGGTGAGGCCGAGGAACAGGTGTAGTTTGAAGATGATGTGGACGTCCGCGATAGAGCTGGCGGCGTCGCTGCGGAAGGTGAAGATACCTTGGGCCCAGCTCATGAACTTGACCATTTCATGCCCATCGAGATGCCCGGCCGATAGCGGAATGGTTGCGAGCCCCAGCGCCAGCTGCACCCACAGGATCAGGATAATCATATTGTCGCTGACATTGGACGCCGCACGTACACGGGGATCGAAGAAACGGCGATGGATGAGCAGGGTGGCGCCGATGATTGCCATCACACCTGCAATACCACCTGCGATGATGGCCAGAAGCTGTTTTGCACCATGGCTGATACCCAGTGCATCGAACAGCGCAATCGGGGTCAACAAGCCGACAAGATGACCGAAAAAGACGAACAGAACCCCGATGTGAAAGAGTACTGATCCCCAGATCAACTGCTTGCGCCGCAACAGCTGGCTGGAGCCGGAGCGCCAGCTGTAAGGCTCGCGGTCGAAGCGGATGATCGACCCAATGGCGAGCACCCCAAGCGCGATGTAGGGATAGATGCCGAACAGCAGATGATGGACGAAAGCTTCCATGGCTCAGTTCCTCGGGCGTTTTGTGGCCGGCGCCGGATCGTACATGCGATCCAGAATTGCGCTCACCTGCGGACAGGAGGCCGCTGGATCAGGCACTGCCTCTGCTGTGAAACGGATCTCTTCCTCTGCCCATTGTGCATCGAGCGTCTCCAGATCATCGGGATCGTCGACCGGGGAGAGCGCCTTTTGCGCCTCTTCGTCCTGCTCGACCTCTGCGATCTCGCAAAGCAGCGCCAGCAGCGGGGCATAATCCGAGCCGCGCTCGGCCAGCCGCGCGGCGAGCGCGACAAGAACCACGCCGGGTTCGGCGAGGGTTTCGCGCGCAGCCGCTTCGGACAATGTGGAGCAATAGTCGAGGAACAGCGGCAGATAATCGGGCAATTCGTTGCCCGCCGGTTCAAGTCCTGCATCGAGATAGCGCTGGCGCAGATCGACCATCGCCTGGCCGCGGTCCCGGCTCTCGCCATGGACGTGCTCGAACAGGTGCAGGCTGTGTGCCCGCCCCCGGTCGAACAGCTCGACATAGGCTTCCTGCGCGGCATAGATGTCACTGGCGGCAAGGCGGGTCAGCAACGGGTGCAGCCGCCTCACCGTATCGCGCGGCAATGCCGGATCCGTCGCCAGCCGTTCGCGGATTTCGCTGCATACCGCCTGGAGATCGGACGTCGGATAGCTGAGCAGGAGCGAGAAAAGGTGCAGATTGTGCATCAGAACACCTCCGTCGGGGTTTGCAGCTTCTTGCGTGCCGGCGCGCCGAACATGTTGCTGCTGGTGGTGCCGCTAGAACAGCCGTTGCCGAAGGAAAAGCCGCAGGAACCGCGCTCATCGAACATGTCCTCGGCATCCTCGCGGTGGCCGGTCGGGATGACGAAGCGATCTTCATAGTCCGCCAGCGCCATGACCTTGTACATTTCCTCGATCTGTTTCGCCGTCAGGCCTACCGCTTCCGCTATGGCGTCATTCTGCACGCCCTCGATCGTTTTCGAACGCATGTAGCCGCGCATCGCGAGCATCCGCTCGAGGCAAAGCGCCACCGGTTTCTCGTCACCTGCCGTCAGCAGGTTCGCGAGATACTTGAGCGGAATGCGCAAGCTGCGGATGTCAGGCATTCCGTTGTTGACTGAAATCTGTCCCGCGCTCGCCGCTGCATTGATCGGCGACAGCGGCGGCACATACCACACCATCGGCAGCGTGCGATATTCAGGGTGGAGCGGGAAGGCGACCTTCCATTCCATCGCCATCTTGTAGACGGGCGAATGGCGGGCGGCCTCCAGCCAAGCCTCTGGAACCCCGTCTTTGCGGGCCTGCTCGATCACCTTGGGATCATTGGGATCAAGGAAGATGTCCAGCTGCGCCTGATAGAGATCCTCGACATCGGCGACGCTTGCCGCCTCCTCGATCCGATCCGCGTCATAGAGCATGACCCCCAGATACCGGATGCGCCCGACGCAGGTTTCCGAACACACGGTCGGCTGCCCGGCCTCGATGCGCGGATAGCAGAAGATGCACTTCTCCGATTTTCCGGTTTTCCAGTTGTAGTATATTTTTTTGTATGGGCAGCCCGAGACGCACATCCGCCAACCCCGGCAGGCTTCCTGGTCAATGAGGACAATGCCATCTTCCTCACGCTTGTAGATGGCACCTGAGGGGCAAGCCGCGACGCAGGTGGGGTTGAGGCAATGTTCGCACAGCCGGGGCAGATACATCATGAAAGTATTTTCGAACTGGCCGTATATTTCCTTCTGCACGCCCTCGAAGTTGTAATCCTCCGAGCGCTTGGAAAATTCACCGCCCAGGATTTCTTCCCAGTTGGGACCCCAGTTGATCTTTTCCATTCGTTCGCCCGACACCAGGCTGCGCGGCCGCGCCGTAGGGAAAGCCTTGCTCTCGCCCGTCTTTTGCAGATGGGCATAATCGAAGGTGAAGGGCTCGTAATAATCGTCGATCTCAGGCAAATCTGGATTGGCAAAAATCTTTGCGAGCAGCCGCCATTTGCCGCCCATGCGCGGTCGGATCGACCCACCGGCATCGCGAACCCAGCCGCCGTTCCAGCGCTTCTGGTTTTCCCAGTCCTTGGGATAACCGATGCCGGGTTTGGTTTCGACGTTGTTGAACCACGCATATTCCATGCCTTCGCGGCTGGTCCACACGTTCTTGCAGGTGACGGAACAGGTATGGCAGCCGATGCACTTGTCGAGATTGAGCACCTTTCCGATCTGGGCACGGATCTTCATGCTGCGGCCTCCCCATCGGCGAGAGCCCCCTCGAGCCAATCGACCTTTTGCAGTTTACGGACGATCACATATTCGTCGCGGTTGGACCCGACCGTTCCGTAATAGTTGAAGCCGTAAGCGAGCTGGACATAACCGCCGATCATATGCGTCGGTTTCAGCACCGCGCGCGTAACGCTGTTGTGGATACCGCCCCGCTGACCGGTAAGCGGCGAACCGGGGACATTCACGATCTTTTCCTGCGCGTGGTACATGAACAACGTGCCTTCCTTCATCCGCTGCGACACCACCACGCGTGCAACCAGCGCGCCGTTGCTGTTGAAGGCCTCGACCCAGTCGTTGTCGACCAAACCCGCCTTGGCGGCGTCGACCTCGCTCATCCAGACGATCGGCCCACCGCGTGATAGCGTGAGCATCAGCAGGTTGTCGGTGTAGGTCGAGTGGATGCCCCATTTCTGGTGCGGCGTGATGAAGTTGAGGATGACGTGCGGTGCGTCTTTAGCCTCATCCAGCATCGGCTTGACGGCCTTCGTGTCGATCGGCGGTCGATAGACGCAAAAGCCTTCGCCAAAAGCGCGCATCCATTTGTGATCCTGATAGAGTTGCTGCCGGCCGGTCAGCGTGCGCCAGGGGATCAGTTCGTGGACGTTGGTGTAGCCCGCGTTATAGCAGACGTGTTCGCTTTCAAGGCCCGACCAGGTCGGGGAGGAAATGATCTTCCGCGGCTGTGCCTGAATGTCGCGGAATCGGATCTTCTCGTCTTCCTTGGGCAGCGCCAGGTGCGTGTGGTCACGGCCGGTATTCCTTGATAGCGCCGCCCAGGCCTTGACCGCGACCTCGCCATTGGTTTCAGGCGCCAGCATCAGGATCACCTCGGCTGCGTCGATGGCGCTTTCGATCTGCGGTCGTCCTTTCGTCACACCGTCTTCAAGCACCGGGCCATTGAGGCGGCGGAGATTCTCGACTTCGTGATCGGTATTCCAACCGATCCCTTTGCCGCCATTGCCAAGCTTTTCCATCAGTGGCCCCAGCGCCGTGAAGCGCTTGTAAAGGTTCGGGTAGTCCCGTTCGATCAGCGCCACGGTCGCCATCGTCCGGCCCGGGATCGGTTCAACCTCGCCCTTGCCCCAGTCGGCAACGTCGAAAGGTTGAGCGATCTCGTTAGGGCTGTCGTGCTGGATAGGGGTCAGCACGACATCATGCTCGATACCCAGAACTTCGGGCGCGACTTCGGAGAATGTTTTCGCGATACCCTTGTAAATGTCCCAGTCGCTGCGCGATTCCCACACCGGATCAACCGCCGCCGACAACGGGTGAATGAACGGGTGCATATCGGACGTGTTGAGGTCGTCCTTTTCGTACCAGCTCGCGGTTGGCAGCACGATGTCCGAATAAACGCAGGTGGTCGACATGCGAAAATCAAGCGTCACGAGCAGGTCGAGTTTACCCTTCGGTGCATCCTCGTGCCACTTCACATCCTTCGGCTTCTGCGCGCCGGTTTCGCCGAGGTCCTTGCCCTGCACGCCGTGCGCGGTACCGAGCAGATGCTTGAGGAAATATTCGTGGCCCTTGCCCGACGACCCGAGCAAATTGGAGCGCCAGACAAACATGTTCCGCGGCCAGTTGGCATGATCGTCCGGATCGAAACAGGAAAGCTCGATTTCGCCCGTTTTCAGCGCGGCGGCGAGATAGGGCCCTGCCTCCTTGCCGGACGCCTTCACCGCCTTGCCGACGGTGAGCGGATTGGTCTTGAGCTGCGGCGCGGACGGCAGCCAGCCCATGCGTTCGGCGCGCACGTTGTAATCGATCAGGCTGGCGTCCCAATCCCCTTCCGGTGCAGTGGGGGACAAGATCTCATCAACACCCAGCGTTTCGTAGCGCCACTGGTCGGTGTGTGCATAGAAAAAGCTGGTCGAATTCATGTGGCGCGGTGGCCGGTTCCAGTCGAGTGCAAAGGCGAGCGCGGTCCAGCCGGTCTGCGGGCGCAGCTTTTCCTGACCGACGTAGTGCGACCAGCCGCCGCCGCTCTTGCCGATGGCGCCGCACAACATCAGCAGGTTGATGACACCGCGATAGTTCATGTCGCAGTGGTACCAGTGGTTCATGCCGGCGCCGATGATGACCATCGAGCGGCCTTCGGTCTTGTGCGCGTTCTCGGCAAACTGCCGCGCCACGGTGATCAGCTTGTCGCGCGGCACGCCGGTGATCGCCTCCTGCCAGGCCGGGGTGTAGGGCGCGTTGTCGTCGTAGCTCTTGGCGCCGCTGCCCAGGCCGCGGTCGATGCCGTACTGCGCCGCCTGCAGGTCGAACACGGTGGCGACCATTGCGTGGTGCTCGTCGCCCTCCTTGCCCAGACGCAGCCGCACCGCCGCCACCTTGGCGCGGTTCAACTCGCCTTGCTGCGGGTTGTTGTTGAAGTGCGGCGTGTTCGCGCCGGCGAAGTACGGGAACGCCACGTCGACGATGTCGTGCGCCTGCGCGTCACCCTCGAGCACCGACAGCTTGAGCTTGACCGCGGCGTCGTGCCGCGCCTCCTTGTCTTCGAGGTTCCACTTGCCGGCATCGGCGCGGCCCTCGGGGCCCCAGCGAAAGCCGATCGAGCCATTGGGCAGCACCACCTTGCCGGCGTCGTCGAAGGCCAGCGTCTTCCACTCGGGGTTGTTCGCCTGGCCCAGCTTGCCGTTGAAGTCGCTGGCACGCAGATAGCGGTCAGGCACCAGCGTGGTGCCGCCGTCGGGGAGCTGATGCTCCTTGAGCAGCACCAGCATCGGCAGGTCGGTGTAGCGGCGCGCGTAGTCGTCGAAATACGGCGACCTTTGCTCGAAGTAGAACTCCTTCAGCGCGACGTGGCCCATCGCCATCGCCACCGCGGCGTCGGTGCCCTGCTTGGGGTGCAGCCAGATGTCGGCCAGCTTGGCGACTTCGGAGTAGTCGGGCGTGATCGAGACGATCTTCGTGCCCTTGTAGCGCACCTCGGTGAAGAAGTGCGCGTCGGGCGTGCGCGTCTGCGGCACGTTGGAGCCCCAGGCGATGATGTAGTTGCTGTTGTACCAATCGGCCGACTCGGGCACGTCGGTCTGCTCGCCCCAGACCTGCGGACTCGACGGCGGCAGGTCGCAGTACCAGTCGTAGAAGCTCAGGCACACGCCGCCGATCAGCGACAGGTAGCGCGCGCCCGAGGCGTAGCTGATCATGCTCATCGCCGGGATCGGCGAGAAGCCGATGACGCGGTCGGGGCCGTGGGTCTTGGCGGTGTAGACGTTGGCCGCGGCGATCAGCTCGTTGACCTCGTCCCAGCTGGAACGCACGAAGCCGCCCAGGCCGCGCACCTTCTGGTAGTCGCGCCGCTTGGCCTCGTCGGCCTGGATCGAAGCCCAGGCTTCGACCGGGCCGTGCTGCAGCCTTGCCGCGCGCCAGTGCTTGAGCAGCCGCCCGCGCACCATCGGGTACTTGACGCGGTTGGCGCTGTACAGGTACCACGAGTACGACGCGCCGCGCGCGCAGCCGCGCGGCTCGTGGTTGGGCATGTCCCAGCGCGTGCGCGGGTAGTCGGTCTGCTGCGTCTCCCAGGTGACGATGCCACCCTTGACGTAGATCTTCCAGCTGCAGCTGCCGGTGCAGTTGACGCCGTGCGTGCTGCGCACGATCTTGTCATGCGCCCAGCGGTTGCGGTAGGCGTCCTCCCAGGTGCGGTCTTCGCCGGTGGTGACGCCGTGGTCGCCGGAAAAGCTCTCCCGAGGCAGCGAGAAGTAGTTCAGTCGATCGAGGAAGTGGCTCATGTTCGGTCCTTTGCGGTCCTCAGGGATTCTTCACGTAGGCGCCCTTGCGCAGGTAAAACCACCAGTTCAGCACCAGGCAGGCGGCGTAGAACACGGCAAAGCCGTACATCGCGGCCTGCGGCGTGCCGGCCTTGATCTGGTTGCCGATGACGATCGGCGCAACGAACGCGCCGTAGCCGGCCACCGCCGAAGTCCAGCCCAGCACCGGGCCGGCCTGGCCCGGGCCGTAGATCACGCCGATGGTGCGGAAGGTCGAGCCGTTGCCGATGCCGCTGGCAAAGAACAGCAGCAGGAACAGGCCGAGGAAGGCCGGGAAGTACTCTTCCGGCGTGGCCGACTGGTAGGCCAGCATCATCACCCAGCCCACCGCGACCGAGGCCACGACCATGATCGCCGAGATGATCTGGGTGACGATCGAGCCGCCCCACTTGTCGGAGATCCAGCCGCCGATCGGGCGCACCGCGGCGCCGACGAAGGGGCCGATCCAGGCGTAGGTCAGCACCGGCGGCGCGTTCGGGTTGGGCAGCGTGTGCTGCATCACGCCGCTGGCGTCGGGCTGGTGGATGACGCCGAAGATCACCTTCATCGCCAGCGGCAGCACCATCGAAAAGCCGATGAACGAGCCGAAGGTGACGATGTACAGCGCGGTCAGGCTCCAGGTGTGCTTGTTGCTGAAGATCGCGAACTGCGCCTTGACCGCGTCCTTCATCGGCCCGAACGCGGCCAGGCGCATCACCGTCAGCGCGGCGACGATGTCCAGCGGAATCGCCACCCACATGCTGATCAGCCCCAGCCCGGTGGGTGCCGGCAGGTACAGGATCAGGCCGATGATCGACGGAATGAAGGCCAGCGTGTACAGCCAGGTGATCTTCAGGAACGAGATGATCGGGTGATCTGCGCCGGGCGACACGGTCTTCAGGTTGTTCATGCCGAACCAGCACAGCAGGCCCAGCGGCACCAGCGACAGCACCCAGGCAAAGCCGCCGTTCTGGATCCAGATCTCGGTGCCCGCGGGAATCTTGCCGAAGATCCAGCCGCTGGCCTTTTGCAGCGGCATCGAATCGCCGCTCAACGCGCCCAGCAGCGGGAACGACATCACCAGCGGGATGATGATCTGCATCGTCGTCACGCCGAAGTTGCCCAGCCCCGCGTTCAGCCCGAGCGCGGTGCCGCTCATGCGCTTGGGGAAGAAGGTGCTGATGTTGGACATCGACGAGGCGAAGTTGCCGCCGCCCACGCCGCACCACAGCGCCATCAGCTGGAACGACCACAGCGGCCACTCGGGGTGCTGCAGCACGATGCCGGTGCCGATGGCCGGCGCCAGCAGCATCGAGGTGGTCAGGAAGATGGTGTTGCGCCCGCCGGCCAGGCGGATGAAGAACGACGACGGGATGCGCATCGTCGCGCCGGAGATGCCGGCGATCGCGGTCAGCGTGAAGAGTTGGTCCTGGGTAAAGGGAAAGCCCAGGTTGAGCATCTCCACCGCGATGATTCCCCACATGCCCCACACCGCGAAGCCGCACAGCAGCGCGGGAATCGAGATCCACAGGTTGCGGTAGGCGATCTTCTTGCCGGTGGCTTCCCAGAAGGCTTCGTCCTCGGGGCGCCAGTCGGTGATGTCGGCGCCGCCGCGGCGCGGCGGCGCGGAGTTCAGGGTCTTGGTGTTCATGGGTCGAACCTGGGTTGTGCGGCGGGTGTGTGTCAGCGCGACGGCGCGTGCGCCAGCGGCGAGACCGGCGCGTGCCCGCCCATGACCTCGGTGCGGCGCACTTCGGTCCAGTACATCCAGATCAGCGACACCCAGACCACGCCGTACATCAGCATGAAGGCGCTGGAGCGCACGCCGGTCAGGTCCATCAGCGCGCCGAACATGATCGGCAGGATGAAGCCGCCCAGGCCGCCGGCCAGGCCGACGATGCCGCTGACGGTGCCGATGTTTTGCGGGTAGTCGTCGCTGATGTACTTGAAGACGCTGGCCTTGCCGAAGGCGAAAGCGATGCCGAGGATGAACATCAGCGCGGTGAAGCCGTAGACGTTCAGGCCGATGTGAAAGCTCTTGGGACCGTCGACGGTGAGCACGGTGAAGGTGGTCTGCGGGTAGCTCAGCAGGAACAGGCAGACCCAGCTGACCCACATCACCCACCACGTCACCGTGTGCGCGCCGTGCTTGTCCGACAGCCAGCCACCGATCGCGCGCAGCACGCCGCCGGGCAGCGAGAAACACGCCGCCAGCAGCGCCGCGGCGCGGATGTCCAGGCCGTACTCGCCGACGTAGTACTGCACCATCCACAGGCTCAAGGCCACATAGCCGCCGAAGACGATGCTGTAGTACTGGCAGTACTTGACGACGCGCGGGTCCTTCAGCATCTTCAACTGGTCGACGAAGCGCGTGCTGCTGGGCACCAGGTGGGCCGGGTCGCTGGCGCTGAAGATCCAGAACAGCACCAGCGTGCCCAGCATGATGGCGGCGTAGACCTGCGGCACCATGGCCCAGCCGAAGGCCACCACCAGCGCCGGCGCGATGAACTTGTTGACCGCCGCGCCGGAGTTGCCGGCGCCGTACACACCCATCGCGAAGCCCTGCCGGTTGCGCGGGAACCAGCGCGCGACGTAGGGCGTGCCCACCGAGAACGAGCCGCCGGCCAGGCCGACGAACAGGCCGATGACCAGGAAGTGCCAGTACTGCGTGGCGTAGCTCATCAGCCAGATCGCCGGCACGGTGATCGCCATCAGCAGCGCCATGACGATGCGCCCGCCGTACTTGTCGGTCCAGATGCCCAGCGGCACGCGCACCAGCGAGCCGCTGAGCACGGGGGTGGCGGTGAGCAGGCCGAACTCGGTGGCGTTCAGGTTCAGCGCCTTCTTGATCGGGATACCGATCACGCCGAACATCATCCACACCATGAAGCACACGGTGAAGGCCAGCGTGCTGACGATCAGTACCGACAGTGCCTTGCGGTTGTTGTCCACGATCCTTCTCTCCGGTCGATCGCGGGCACTGTAGGTTGTTGCACTGCAGCGCAACATCCTTCGCCCGGCAAGTACGGCACGGGCCGAAAGGACGATGGCCGGCGCCACCGGCCATCGTCCGAAGGAACTACGCGCGAAGCGTCAAGCGGCTGGCTTGCGCGGTATCAACACCCGGACTGGGCCAGGGTGTCATGGCGGCTCGTGCCGGATTGCGAAGAAGGTGAATGCGAGCCGGTACCCGCTTGGGACACGTTGCCGACGTTCGGCGGCTCGAACTGAACTCACAGGTCCGGCCACATGCCGTCACCGGCGAGCGGCCGCAATGAGGTGTTGGATTGGAGCAGGCCGACCTCCCTTTCGTGGCGGAGTTGCCCGCCGCTACACTGGATGTATGCATGCCTTGATCGAATCCCACCGCGAACAACTCCTGTCGCTGGCACGTCGCCGCGGCATCACGAGTGTTCGTGTCTTCGGCTCTATGGCTCGGAACGAAGCGCGCGATGACAGCGATGTCGACCTGCTGGTGACACTGAGTCCCGGCACAAGTGCCCTCGCTCTCGGTGGGCTGTTGCTCGACGCGCAGGAACTGCTGGGCCGCCACGTGGACGTCGTCACCGAGGCGAGCCTTCATCCGGCGCTGCGCGACCAAGTGCTTGCCGATGCGATTGCGTTGTGAATTCAGGGCCAGGCAGCGACCGAGTGCTTCTTGCCCACATGCGCGAGTGCATTGGGCGTGTCCGTGAGTACACCGCGGGCGACAGAGCCCTGTTCGAGACATCGCGATTGGTCCAGGATGCGGTGATCCGCAACCTGCAGACACTTACCGAGTCGAGCCAGCGCTTGTCCGACGGCATCAAGGCGACCGAGCCGCAGGTACCATGGCGCGACCTCGCCGGCTTTCGCAACGTGATCGTGCATGGGTACCTCGGGATAGACCTCACGGCCGTCTGGCTTGTTGTCGAACAGGATCTACCGCCTCTTGCCGCCGCCCTGGACCGCATGGCTGCCCGTTCAGGTGATCAGCGCTGAGGTGACGGGCTCGTGGTCCTGTGCACGTTCGACTGCTTGGCGGCGGTCAACCAGCGCACGCCAATGTCTCCTTCGGGTTGTGTGCACCCTTCCGGACCAAAGCGCCGAACGTCGGTGAAGCGCCGAAAACGCACACGCGTTCCCGCGTTGCCGATGGCGATGCCTTGTCAGCTCAAGCCATGCGCGGTGGCGGCCACCGCGGCTTGCACGCGCGAGCTCAGGCCCAGCTTGCGCAGCACGTGCTGCACGTGGATCTTCACCGTGGTCTCGGCGATACCCAGCTCGCGCGCGATCTCCTTGTTGCTGGCGCCGCGCGCAATGGCACGCAGGATCTCGCGCTCGCGCGGTGACAGCAGCGCCAGCGGCGAGGCCGCAGCGGCGCTGTCTTCGGCCACCGGCGGCGCCGCCGCGCCGCGCACCGCGGCCACCAGCTTGTCGGTCATCTCCTCGGCCACCACGCTGGCACCGCGCATCGCGCGGTGGATCGCGCCGACCAGCGCATCGCCTTCGATGGTCTTGAGCAGGTAGCCGCAGGCGCCGCCGCGCAGGGCCGCGGCCAGGTCGGTCTCGTCCTCGCTGACGGTGAGCATCACGATGCGCGCGGCCGGTGCCGCCTGGCGCAGCGCCGGCAGCGCGTCGACGCCGTTGACGCCGGGCAGATGGTTGTCCAGCAGGATCAGGTCCGGCTGCAGTTCGGCCGCGCGGCGCTGCGCCTGACCGGCGTCGGCCGCGTCGCCAACCACGTTGAGCGCCGGGTCGCGCGACAGCAGCGCGGTCAGCCCGCGGCGAAACAGCGTGTGGTCGTCGACCACCAGGATGCGCACCGGCGCGGCGTGGCTGGCGTGGTTCATGGCGCCACGGCCTCGAGCGGCGCGGCCGCGGTGGCGGCCGCCGGCACCAGATCGAGGATCACCGAGCAGCCATGCCTGCGCGTGGCGATCACCTCGAGCTGCGCGCCGATGCGCTCGGCGCGCTCGGCCATGATGCGCAGGCCGACGTGCGACTCGCCGAGCGCCGGGTCGTCGGCGTCGAAGCCGATGCCGTTGTCGCGCACCTCGAAGCGCCAGTGCGGCTGCTGCTGCACGTCCAGCCATACCTGGGTGGCACGGGCGTGCTTGCGCACGTTGGACAGTGCCTCCTGCACGACGTGCAGCACCTGGATCTGCACGTCCGGCGGCAGCGGCAGTCCGGTGCCCTGCATCGACAGGCTGGCCTTGACGCCGCTTTGGTGCTCGAACTTGCGCAGCGTGGTCTGCAGCGCCGGCTCGATGTGGCCGTGGTTGGCGCGGGTGCGAAAGTGCAGCAGCAACTCGCGCACGTCGCCATAGCTTTCGCGCACGCCGGCGTCGATCTCGGCCAGCACCGCATCGATGCGCTGCTTGTGGCCGCTGGCCAGCGCGTCGCGCATCAGCTGCACCTGGATCTTCAGGAAGGCCAGCGACTGCGCGATCGAGTCGTGCAGCTCGCGCGCCAGCAG
>CALEZI010000190.1 GCA_937928755.1 uncultured Rhodanobacteraceae bacterium
GGCTGCAGTCGAGGTGGGCGCCACCCTGGTCGGTCCGCCGCTGGCCCCCCCGCCGCCGGCCCCCGCGCCGCCCGCGACGGCCCCGGCAGCACCGCCGTCGCGCCCGGCTGCGCGCCCGCCACGCAACCCGGATGCCACGGTGGTATTCCGGCAGGGACGGCTGGAGCCGCGCAATCCCGAGGCCGGCTCGGTGGTACAGACCCTCGGCCTGAAGCCGGTCTGCATCGGCAGCGACAGCACTTGCGACCTGCAGTTGTCGGCGCCGGGCATTGCCAAGCGCCATGTCGAGATCACGATGACGCGCGCCGGCTTCAGTCTGCGCGATGTTGCTGCGAGCGGAACCGTCAAGATCAACGGTGGCGTCGTTCAGGAGCATGTCTTGTCCGAGGGTGATACCCTCTCGCTCGGGCCCGCCCAGTTCAATTTCCGACTGCTTTGAGGATCGCATGGCGCTAGATATCGGCAGTGAAACCCAAGGAGACTTCCGCGTACTCCGGTTGAATGGCCGTCTCGACACCGAGACTTCGGCCGACTTCGAACTGGCCGCGCACGACCTCACCGCCGCCGGCGAACGACGATTCATCGTCGACCTTGCCGGCATCAGCTACGTCAGTAGCGCCGGATTGCGCGTGCTGCTGGCGCTCGCCAAACAAATGAGTTCGGGCGGCGGCGAGTTGCGACTGTGCGGACTCGCACCGAGCGTGCGTCAGGTCTTCGATCTCTCCGGTTTCAGCAAACTGTTCGTCATCGCGGCCGATGTCGATTCGGCGCTGGGCGAAAAGAGTGGCGCGGCGACGGCGACGCCGAATCCGGAAGTCAGCAAGGCAGCCGCCAGCTTGCTGGGCGCCACCGGCAGCAGTGCGCCGGCACCCGCTTCACAGCAAGTCGGTCGTCAGGCCGCCGACCTTCTGGGTGCACGGCAGCCACCGAAGCGCGGTTTGCTCGCGCGCTTGTTGGGGTGGCTCAAGGGCCAGTAGCTGATGCAACGGCCGACCCGAAGGTTGGCCGCGCTGATCAGGATTTCAGGCGCCGCAGGCAGATGATGGTCAGGTCGTCGGTCGAGCGATCGCGACCGACGAATTCGAGCAGCGATTTGCGCAATGCCTGGTTGATCTCGGCGGCGCTGTCGCACGACACCAGTACCTGGTCGCGGCGCTCCTTGCCATAAGCCTCGCCGGCCGAATTCTCGCCTTCGTCCACGCCGTCGGTGGTCAACACCAGGCAATCGCCGGGCGCCAGTTGCAGGCGTTGCTCGCGCACCGCCAGATCCAGGTCAGCGCCGACCGGGGAACCCGGATCGAGGCCCATCTCGATGACCTTGCGCCGCGCGCTGCGCAACACTGGCGGCGAATGACCGGCCAGTCCTACATGACACATGCCGGTTCGGGTATTCACGAAGACCGCAGCCACGGTGACGAACATGCCGGGCTCGAACACCGGGGTCAGCGAGCGCTGCAGGTTTTCCAGCATTTCGGCTGGCCCGGCGTTGGTGCGCAATTGGTGGCGCAGGTCGGCGACGATGTAGCCCATGTACATGGCGGCCGAGACGCCCTTGCCGGAAACGTCGCCGATCAGCACCGCGAGTTCATCGGCACCGCGCCTTTCGATGTGATAGAAGTCGCCACCGACCATCATCGCCGGTGTGTAGCTGAGCGCCAGTTCAAAGCCTTCGATGTTTTCCGGCGGCGGCGTCAACAGGCGTTGCTGGATGCGCTGCGCCAGGCGCAGATCCGAATCACGCATCTTGCGCGATCCGGCAGCGGCATGTGCGCGAATGGCAGCCAAGGGAATGCGCAGCAGCATGACCGCATCCGCCAGTTGGTGCGGCTGCAGGGAAGCATTCGAGCGCATCGCACCGGCCTCGGAACCCTCCAGCAGCAGCCCGACCTGCGAGTCGACGGGCAACGCCAGGAATGGCGGCACCTCAGCCAGGGACAGCGCCTGGGCCAGGCGCTGGCACTCGTCCGGCGTCCACACCGCAACACCCTTGGGCTCGGACTTGAGCGCGGACAGTGCGCGAAACAGCGTGCTGCGTGAGACTTCGGCGCCCTCGGGCGCTCGCGCGAGCAGTTTGCCGGCGCGCCAATCCACCAGGCTGGCGCGCGCCGCACCCGGTATGCATTGGATCAACGCCGCCAATGCCGCCGCGGCCTGGTTCTCGGCTTCGCGGTTCTCCGAATGCAGTGCGCTCAGCATCACCGACACCAGATCGTCGTTGATGGATTCCGCAGCGGTCGGCGGAGTCGTCTGCTCGCCGACGATTGGCGCATTGCCGCGAACGGTGCCCGCCAGTTGCACGTTGTACACCAACGTGATCCGACCGAGTCCGATCACGTCGCCATCGCGCAGCGCCTTGTCTCCGATCAGGCGGGCGCCGTTGATCTCGGTGCCGTTGGCGCTGCCCAGATCGCGCAGGCGCCAGCCGTCGGCGGACTTGACCATCTCGGCATGGCGCCGCGACACCGTCGGATCGTCGATCGCATACTCGACGGTCGGATCGCGTCCGAGCACGCCCTCACCCTCAAGCTTGTAGACCTTGCCTTTGTGGCTTCCGCTGAGCAATACCAGGAACATGTGCCGATCCGTCCCGTAACATTCGCCAGCAAGAAGTCGACATCGCTTTCCATCCAAACCCATGGAGGTCCAGATGACAACCGCTTACTGGTGCGTACTGATCGCCGCCTTCCTGCCGCTCGCCTTCACCGGCGTGGCCAAGTTCAGCGGACCCGGCTTCAACAATAACCGACCGCGCGACTTTCAGGCGGGACTGACCGGCTTCCGCCAGCGCGCGCATTGGGCGCACCTGAACTCTTTCGAGGCTTTCCCGCCATTTGCCGCCGCAGTACTGATGGCGCATCAGCTCGGGCTGGCGCAAGCGACACTCGACAACCTGGCGATCGGCTTCATCGTTGCTCGGCTGGCCTATTTCGCCTGCTATCTGGCCGACCAGGCCGCGTTGCGCAGCCTCGCCTGGCTGGCCGCCACCGGTTGCTGGGTGGCGATGTTCTTTCTGGCGGTCTGAGGCTCGGGCTCGAGACCAGGAATTGCCTTTGCGCAGCGGTGCTCGTGTGGGTCAGGCCTTGTCTGGACGCCTCCCCTGATTGAGTGAAGGGCGTCGAGACCAGCCTGCACCTGCCAGCGCGCCGACATGGGTAGCCCCCATAACGAAAAAACCCCGGCTGGCACAGCCAACCGGGGACAGTCACGACGCGAAAACTCAGGGGAGGGGTCTGGATATCGCGTCGTTGCTGTACTTTGAACTCTCGCGTGCCGACCCTGGACTTCAGGGCGTCAGGCTCAGCGCGCCTTGGCAGCCTTGGTCGCCTTGACCACGCTGTCATTGGCAGCGTCGACCGTGCCCTTGAACAACTGGCCAAATGCCTCGCCGGTCTTGACCATCACGCCGGCCACTTCCTGCGACGTGGCATAAAACTTCTCGGCCGAATCCTTGACCAGATTCACGCTCTTCGGAAACGAGGCGCGGGCGCCTTCGAAATCCTTGACCTCGCCGGCCTGACCCATCAGGTCGGTGGCGACCTTGACGCGGTCCTCGATGGTCTTCAGCTGGATGTCCATCAGCTTCTCGAAGCCTTCGACGGCGATCGCGTTGGCCTTGATGAAAGTTTCAGCGGCCTGCTTCGACAGGGCCAGGAACTGGTTGCTTGCTTGCTCGTACATGCTTGCTCTCCTTGGGAACTGCCCCATGTTGCGGTGCAGCATAACGAGCGGAATGTTGCAGTGCAACATTTTTCTTGCGAGCGACCGCGAAACGGATTTTCCATTCAGCTCAACTCAACGGGGAGCCATCTCCGCTACGCCGGTCAACCCCTCGCGCACCGCCTTGTCGGCTTGCGGCCCCAACCACATCGAAAACAGCGCGCGGTTGAATTCGAGGCCCGCAAAATGCGCGCGGGCGCCACCTTCGACGTTGATTTCGGTACCACTGTCCGGGTCGTAATAGAACACCATGCTGCGTCCGCGCGCCGCTGCCGGCAGCAGGGCAATGAACTTCTCCAGACGCGGCGCTACCCGCCTGCGCGTTTCGGCATCCGTCACCTGCGCGAACAGCTCGCGAAAGTGCGCTTCGACCTGCGCCTTCGGCAATTCGTTGGCATACCAGACCAGCGTGATCTGCAGCGGCGTCAGTCCAAGGCCAATCTCGTTCTGCACCATTGCATCTGCCGGGCCATGCAGGGCCAAGCCGTAGAACGGAATGAAGCTGCGATGCACCAGCGCCGAGCCCAGCAATGGCCACGGCCGCGGCTGGCTCTCGACGCGAATGATCGGCGCGATTTCGACACCGGCGTGATTCACCGCCATCGCCGATCCCGACCACAGACAGAACATGGCGAAGCCGACGCGTAAAGCCATGGTCATGACGAGCCGCCCCTGATCCCGGTGAGCCAAGCATAACCGCTGCAAGCCGCTGGACTGGATGAACAAGCGTAGCGTCGCGCCCCGAGCCAGATGGCGGCAACAGCTAACTCGCTGCATGGGCAATGCCGTTGGGGGCACTCAGCGGCGCATTGGCCCCGCATAACGCGCACCCGCCGTGCAAGTCTCGTGCACGACGATCAGCGACAACTGCGGGAGACGCGGCTGCAACTGCTCGAAGATCCACTTCGCCATACGTTCGCTGGTCGGGTTTTCCAGGCCGGGAACGTCGTTCAGATAGTGGTGATCGAGCTGATCGAACAGTGGCTGAAACGCCGATTTGACATCCGCGAAGTCCATCACCCAGCCCTCGGGCTCCAGCAATTCACCGCTGACGTGCACCTCGATGCGGAATGAGTGTCCATGCAGGCGCGAACACTTGTGCGTTGCCGGCAGATTCGGCAAGCGGTGCGCTGCTTCGATGGAGAACACCTTGAAAATGTCCATGGCGGACGCTCGATCGTGGTGGCTATGAGTGGAATCGAACCACCGACCTCAGCATTATGAGTGCCGCGCTCTAACCGTCTGAGCTACATAGCCACGATCGCGTGAACCGGAGAGCATGCCACAACGGATCCACGAAGCGCCAGTGCTGTGCCAGCGCTTCCAATGACGGACGGACCGACATCCCTGGCGGATGACCCTGCTTTCGGTCGGGGCGCGCTGTGCTCTTCGCAGCGCCGCGGGTTTGCGCGGTCGTCCGGATCGGGAAGGCAGAGCAATCGCGACGCCGTTGGCTCGGCGCCCTCCAAAGGCAAGAACCTCAGTGCATCGTCGACGTCAGAACATGGGCGATCTCCGCCGGCGGCCGTCTCAGGATCGATGTATTCACCTGCATGGGAATCGTGCCCGTTGCCGGATTGACCGGCGCCATCCCCACGCCCAATGCCAGCGCTCGCTCGATCCACGCGGGGTCAACGGGAGTGCTCGGTTTGAGCAGGAACTTGCTGGTGCCGCCCGGCAATTTCTCGACACTGAACCGGCGATCCGATTCGAGCAACGCGATCAGCGCGTCCGCGGCCTGCCATGCCGCGGCGTAATCCCGTTGATAGCTGTCGACATGGCGCGCCGCCACCGCGACCGTCGGCCATGCATTCGGCAGTGCGCCGCCGAACATCCGGCGCTCGTGAGAAAGCCCTTCGATGAAATCCTCATCGCCCGCAAGGATGGCTCCGGAACCGGCATTGAAGTGCTTCCACAAGGACACGTACACGCTGTCGAACAATGCCGTGTATTCCGTGATCGCATGACCCGAGTGCTGCGGCAGATTGAACAGGCGCGCGCCGTCCAGGTGCAGCCGGATACCCTGCCCGCGAGCCCAACTGCTGATGCGCTGCATTTCCTCGAAGTCGAACATGGCGTGATGCATGCGTCGCACCGGGCTCTCGATGGAGATCACGCCGATCCTGCGCGCCACCCGACCACTCGCGGTACGCCCAGCCCAGCGCTGCACATCTTGCAG
Organism: uncultured Rhodanobacteraceae bacterium; assembly: GCA_937928755.1. GTDB lineage: Bacteria > Pseudomonadota > Gammaproteobacteria > Xanthomonadales > SZUA-5 > JADKFD01. The sequence goes on from CALEZI010000190.1 coordinate 5,897, forward strand.
CGTGAAACCACTCTGCGCTTCGCCCAGGGGCACCAGATTCAAGCCACTCAGCGTCTGCGCACAGTCACCGCTGTCGTTGTAGAGATGACTCTCGGCCTGAACCAATACGCGGCTGTCGCGCCCGGCCAGTTTGCGGATTGCCAAATGATTGGCGAGCGTGCCGGTTGCCACGAAGATGGCTGCCTGCTTGCCCAGCAACGCTGCGAACTGCTTCTCCAGCGTCGCCAGCGACCCGCCGATCGAATAATTGTCGACGCCGAAACTGCGCTCGGCCACGGCCTCGCCGAGACGCAGCGCGTACTCACGCGGCGTCAGCGCCAATCCATCCGACGTGAACTGGACGTGCCGGAACATATCGCCCGGCGCGCCGGGTGCAGACACCGATGGTCCGGGCTGCGACCATGCCGTGCTCGCACAAGCCATGCCACCGAGGGCAAGAAAATGACGGCGATCCATGGTCCGAGGGCTCCCTAGAGAAAACACCCAGTGGTGTCGTTGAGAAAGCGAAATCCGAGCTCGCTGGCGTACACCCGGTCGTGACGCTGTTCCAGCAATCCGCGTGAAAGCGCCAGGGAATATCCGGCTTGATCTTCCAGCCGTTGTCCGGTGCGCGCGACGAAGTCGGCGACGGCGAAACCCTCGCGCAAGCGCAGTGCGTTGAGCATGAATTCGAAGGCGACTTCGCGCGGGTCGACGTCGCGCTGCTCGATCAATGCGGCGCTGCTGCCCGCGGTCTTCAGGTACAACGACGGCGTTCGCTGGCGGGCGCGGCGACGAATGCCGGCGGCGGACGAATACTTGGCGTGCGCCCCGGCGCCGATCGCGAGGTAATCGCCGAACGACCAGTAGTTGAGGTTGTGGCGGGATCGCCGCCCCGCGGTTGCGTAGGCCGAAACTTCGTACTGCTGGAATGCGCCGGCAGAGAGCAGCGGCTGGCAGGCCTCGAGCATGTCCACCAGAACATCGTCGTCGGGAAGGTCCGGCGGCGGCGTGCGCGCGAACACGGTCTGCGGCTCCAGCGTGAGCTGGTAATGCGACAGGTGTTCCGGCGCAAGTTCGAGCGCACAACGCAGATCGGTCAGCGCCTGCTCGATCGACTGCCCGGGCAGGCCGTACATCAGATCGAGATTGATGTTGTCGAAACCGGCCGCACGCGCCAACCGGTAAGCCTGACGCGCCTCGTCGCCGCCGTGGATGCGCCCCAGCCGGGCCAACTTGGTGTCGTCGAAGCTCTGAACGCCAAACGACAGGCGATTGACGCCCGCGGCGAGGTACGCCTCGAAACGATCGAACTCGGCGGTTCCGGGGTTGGTTTCCAGCGTGACTTCGCAGGCCGCCGCCAATTCGAGGCGTGCGCGCACCGCATCGAGGATGCGCCGGATCGCCTTGCCCGAAAACAGGCTCGGCGTACCGCCGCCGAAGAAGATCGACTGCAGCGGTCGTCCCAGTGCGAACGGCCGTTCCAGTTCGAGGTCGGCGATCAGCGCATCGACATAGGCAGCTTCCGGCAACAGCGTCGGGCGCTGATGCGAGTTGAAGTCGCAGTAGGGGCACTTGCGCACGCACCAGGGCACGTGCACGTAAAGCGACAGTGGGACTGCCGCGGGGTCGATCACGACATCGGCCGGCCCAGCCGCGCGCGCAACGAACGCAGCGCCTGCCCCCGATGACTGACCGCGTTCTTCTGCTCGGCAGTGAGCTCGGCAGCACTGCGGCCGCTGGCGGCGTCGAGGAACACCGGGTCGTAGCCGAAACCGCCGGCGCCGCGCGGCACGCGCAGCAGACGGCCTTTCCAGATGCCTTCGGCGATCAACGGCATCGGATCGTCGGCGCTGCGCAACATCACGATCACGCAGACGAAACGGCATGCCCGCGCTGCCCCTTCCAGCGCTTCGGACCTGGCCAACAGTTGGCGGATGTTCGCCGCATCGCCGGCACCGGGACCGGCATAACGCGCGCTCAACACCCCGGGCTCGCCGGCGAGAGCGTCAACCACCAGTCCGCTGTCATCGGCGAGCGCCGGCAAACCGGTCGCCGCCGCAACGTGGCGAGCCTTGATCAAGGCATTTTCGACGAAGGTGGTGGCGCTCTCCTCGGGCTCGCCGAGGGCGAAGTCGGCCGCGCTGCGCAGTCGCCAGGGCAGATCGGCCAACAGCTCGCGCAGCTCGGCGAGTTTGCCGGCGTTATGGCTGGCGAGCACCAGATCGCGTACTTCAGTCACGCGCCAACGCCTCGCGCTGCGCGGCGTGCAGCTCGCTGGCGCCCTTGCGCGCCAGCGCCAGCATTGCCTCCAATTCGTCGTGACGGAATGCGTGGCCCTCGGCCGTGCCCTGCAGTTCGATGAAACCGAGCGCATCGTTCATGACGATGTTCATGTCGGTCTCGCAGTCCGAGTCCTCGGCGTAATCGAGATCGAGCACCGGCTGGCTCTTCCAGATGCCGACCGACACCGCGGCCACCTGACCATGGATCGGGTCCTTGCCGATGATCCGATCGCGCCGCAGTTTGCGCGTGGCATCCACCAGCGCCACGAAAGCGCCGGTGATCGCCGCGGTGCGAGTTCCGCCGTCGGCCTGCAGTACATCGCAGTCGAGCACGATCTGGCGCTCGCCGAGCGCGCGTCGGTCGACCACCGCGCGCAGCGAGCGGCCGATCAACCGCTGGATCTCGTGAGTGCGCCCGCTCGGCCCGCCCTTGCCCGATTCGCGCTGCGTGCGTGTGTGGGTTGCCCGCGGCAGCATGCTGTACTCGGCCGTGACCCAGCCTTCGCCGGTCCCGCGCAACCACGGCGGCGGCCGCTCGTCGACACTGGCGGTGCACAACACGCGCGTATGGCCGAAGCTGACCAACACCGAACCTTCGGCGTGGCGTGTGTAGTGGCGTTCGAAACTCACCGGGCGCATCTCATCCGGCTTGCGCGCGCTGGGGCGGGTAACAGTCATCGAGGGGGTGGGCCTGTACAAAAAGTAGCTGGCAGCATAGCGTGGGGATGGTGAAGGCGCGGCTCGGTGCCAGAAGGGACACGGGAAGATGCACGCGTGACCTGAGCTCCTGGTGGGTCCAGATTCATCTGGACGCCTTTCGCCCGGCCGCCGGAGAAGCGTCCAGACAAGTCTGGACCCACAAGAGCCAGAGCGGGGCACGGGACACGGGACACGGGACACGGGACACGGGGAACGGGACACGGGAAGATGCAGGCGTGGCCTGAGCTCCTGGTGGGTCCAGATTCATCTGGACGCCTTTCGCCCGGCCACCGGAGAAGCATCCAGACAAGTCTGGACCCACAGGAGCCAGAGCGGGGCACGGGACACGGGACACGGGACACGGGAAGATGCAGGCGTGGCCTGAGCTCCTGGTGGGTCCAGATTCATCTGGACGCCTTTCGCCCGACCGCCGGAGAAGCGTCCAGACAAGTCTGGACCCACAGGAGCCAGAGCGGGGCACGGGACACGGGAAGATGCAGGCATGGCCTGAGCTCCTGGTGGGTCCAGATTCATCTGGACGCCTTTCGCCCGGCCACCGGAGAAGCGTCCAGACAAGTCTGGACCCACAAGAGCCAGAGCGATACGCGGGGCGCGCGTACCGTGCCCCCTGCCCCGATTCACAACCCGGGCCCGACCTCGCCGCACATCTTGCGGCGCAGGTCGGCATCGAGTTGCTCGTATTGCAGCTCGCAGGCGGCGAGGTCGCTGCCGTGATGCCGGGCCTCCCAGCCTTCGGTCAGCAGGTCCATCGGTGCGTCCGGGTCCACCGCGGCGGTGGGCACGCCGATGCTCAGCATTTGTCCGAACTTGCGCATCAGGCTGGCCGTCTCGTCCACCGTGCGCGGACGAAAGCCCGGCAGCAGGCCGTTGTCGCCATCCGGCAACATGGCGTCGATCGAGCGACCGCGGAAGGCTCTGCGGACGGGGGCATTTTCGCGCGCGATTTCGGCGGCAATCTGTGCGCGTTGCGCTTCGAAGCCGACATCCGGCAGCGGCGCCTCGACGTATTCGACGTCTGGCGCGTCCGGAGCGGCATCGAGGCTCGGCGACGGCGGCTCAGTCATTCGGCGCTGCGGTCGCGGCAACGGCGCCGCAACGACCTCCACCGACGGCGCAGGCTCAGGCGACGCGGGCGGGCTGGGGGGTTGCTCGTCGGGTTGGTACAACTGGACGGTGATCGCCGAGCGCACGTATTGCTGCGGCACCACCCGCGCGGTCAGCCACATCTGGGCGAAAACCAGGATGTGCAGCACCAGCGTTCCGCTCAGGGCGACGATCCGCGCCAGCGACAACCGCCTGCTTCCTGTCAAGACAAACCGTCTACTGCGCACACTTGCCCCAGGTTCCGGGCCCGACCGGCGATCAGGCTGCGGCGAGCATGGCGACGACCGCAGCCGGCCGCGTTCGCTGGGGCTGAACGTCACGGTCCGGCGGTTGCCCTGTTCAGGCAATTGCTACGGCGCATTCTTGTGCGCTTGTTCGCCGTTGGCGCGCGGCCGAGTCAGTTCAGCCGAACGCCGCACTGAGGCATGCTTGGCGCATCGCCACCACGCCCGTCGCCATGAGCCCTGCCGCCACTGAAGCCGTCCCACCGACTGCGCTGCATCGCCTGCTCGAGTCGAAACGATTCCAGTACTTCATCATTGCGGTGATCGTGTTGAACGCGATCACCCTGGGTCTGGAGACCTATCCAGAGATCATGGCGCGCCACGAAAGCCTGCTGCACGGGCTCGACCGCGTCGCGCTGGCGATCTTCACCGTCGAGATCGCCATGAAGCTGAGCGCCTACCGGCTGCGCTTCTTCCGCGACCCGTGGAACGTGTTCGATTTCATCATCGTCGCCATCGCCCTGATTCCGGCCAGTGGGCCATTCGCGGTGCTCCGAGCGATGCGCATCCTGCGTGCGCTGCGCCTGATATCGATGATCAAGAGCATGCGTCGAGTGGTCGCCGCATTGCTCAGCGCGCTGCCCGGCATGGGTTCGATCGCCACGCTGCTGATCCTGGTGATGTATGTCGCCTCGGTGATGGGCACGAAACTGTTTGCCGAGGTCTCGCCGGTCTATTTCGGCAGCCTCGGCAAGACCCTGTTCACGCTGTTTCAGGTGATGACCATGGAGGGCTGGGCCGACATCGCCCGCGAGATCATGGAGAGCAAACCGTGGGCGTGGGTATTCTTCCTGGTCTTCATCCTGGTCAGCACCTTCACTGTGCTGAACCTGTTCATCGCCGTCGTGGTCAATGCGATGCAGGAAACCGTGGCGGCCGACATCAAGGCGGAGCAGGAGCTCGAAGCGCACGAGGCGCATGACGAGCGCGGAGCGATACTGCGGGAGCTGCGGGAACTGCGGGCAGCGGTGGAGCTTTTGAAGAAGTGAATAGTGAATAGTGAATAGTGAGTAGTGAGTAAAATCCGGCGCGAGCGCGGGTCTTTCGCCGACCGTCGGGTTTTGACCGACGTGCAGACCACTCTCGCGCAAGCGCGCTCCTACAGCCCCGAAATGTCCTGCGGCTTGGCAAGCCGATCGCGACGTGCACGTCGCTCCTACAACAGTGCCGGGTTTTATTCACTACTGACTAATCACTACTCACTGACCCAATGGACATCTCCCACCTGATCGACGGCCTCAACGCCGCCCAGCGCGAAGTGGTCACGGCGCCGCCGGGACATCTACTGGTGCTGGCGGGTGCCGGTTCCGGCAAGACCCGCGTGCTGACGCAGCGCATTGCCTGGCTGGTCGAGGTGGAGAACGTGTGGCCGCACGCGATCCTCGCGGTGACTTTCACCAACAAGGCGGCCGCCGAGATGCGCGCGCGCTGCGAGCGGCTGCTGAACCGGCCGACGCAGGGCCTGTGGATCGGCACTTTTCACGGCCTCGCGCATCGCTTGCTGCGTTTGCACTGGCGCGAGGCGGGCCTGCTTGAGACCTTCCAGATCCTCGACTCGGACGACCAGCAGCGGCTGATCAAGCGCGTGATCGCCGACCAGGGCCTGGATGACGCACGCTTCCAGGCGAAGCAGGGTGGCTGGCTGATCAACGCGTGGAAGGACGAGGGCAAGCGCCCGCGCGACATCGATCCCGGCGACAACCCCGACCTCAAGCGCTGGATCGATGTCTACATCGCGTACGAGGCCACCTGCCAGCGGCAGGGCCTGGTCGACTTTGCCGAGATCCTGCTGCGCAGCCATGAGTTGTGGTTGACCCAACCGGCGCTGCTGGAACATTACCGGCGCCGCTTCAGCCATCTGCTGGTCGACGAGTTCCAGGACACCAATACCATCCAGTACGCCTGGATCCGCATGCTGGCCGGCAGCAGCGGCCAGGTGTTCGCGGTCGGCGACGACGACCAGTCGATCTACAGCTGGCGCGGCGCGCGGGTCGCCAACATGCAGGCCTACATCCGCGATTTCCCGGCGGTGACCACCATCCGCCTGGAACAGAATTACCGCTCCACCGCCACCATCCTCGCCGCCGCCAACGCGGTGATTGCGCGCAACCGCGAGCGCCTGGGCAAGGAGCTGTGGACCTCCGCCGGCCAGGGCGAGCCGATCCAGGTCTATGCCGCCTACAACGAGCAGGACGAAGCGCGTTACGTTATCGAGCGCATCCGCAGGGCGGTTGGCGAGGACCTGCGCCGCAGCGAAATCGCCATCCTCTACCGCGCCAACGCGCTGTCGCGGGTGTTCGAGGAAGAGCTGATCCGTCACAGCATCGCCTATCGCGTTTATGGCGGACTGCGCTTCTTCGAGCGCGCCGAAATCAAGGATGCCCTCGCCTACCTGCGCCTGCTCGCCAATCCGGCCGACGATGGCGCGTTCGAGCGCGTGGTGGCGACACCGCCGCGTGGCGTCGGCGACAAGACGCTCGAGGATCTGCGCGGCGCCGCGCGCGCCGCCGGCACTTCGCTGCTGACCGCGGCGATGGAATCGGTGCGCGCAGGCAGCATCAAGGGCCGCGCGCGCAGCGGGCTCGAGTCGCTCGGCGCACTGTTCGACAGCCTCAGTCCAGCGTCCCAACCCGAAGCGCAACGCGACGCTGTGCGCCTGCACGAACGCCTGGAACAGCTGATCGAGCGCAGCGGCCTGCGCACGTTTTATGAAGCGCAAGGCAAACACGACGCCGATTCACGCGTCGCCAACCTCGACGAATTGATCTCGGTGGCCCGCGAATTCGTGCTCAGCGCCGACGACGAGGCTGCCGGCATCGATGAAATGGCGGCCTTCCTCAGCTACGCCGCACTGGAAGCCGGCGAAGGCCAGGGCGAGGCCTGGGACGATTGCGTGCAGTTGATGACTCTGCATTCCGCCAAGGGCCTGGAGTTCCCGTGCGTGTTCCTGGTCGGCATGGAAGATGGACTGTTTCCGAGCCAGCGCGCCATCGATGAGGGCGGCAATGCGCAACTCGAGGAAGAACGTCGACTCGCCTACGTCGGCATCACCCGCGCGCGCCGCCAATTGACCCTGAGTTATGCCGAGTCGCGACGCCTGCGCGGTCAGGAGACGTACAACCGGCCATCGCGCTTCCTCGCCGAGATTCCGCGCAATACCATGGTCGAAGTGCGCCCGCGCGCCCAACTCACGCGCCCGGCCAGCTTCGGCGCCCGCGCGCGGGTCGCCAGCGACGACTGGGGCGACCAGCCGGCGATCGGCCTCGGCACGCGCGTCAACCATCCGCAGTACGGAGATGGCGTGGTCACCGGCGCCGAGGGCCACGGCAACCACGTGCGCGTCCAGGTGAACTTCGAGGACGTAGGCAGCAAGTGGCTGGTGCTGGCGTATGCGAATCTGGTGGTGTTGGGCTGAGCGACAGGCGCCGCCGCGTATCATCGCGGAGAAGCGCAAGCGCCGGTCCTGGCGCGGCGCGCGCTCCGCAACTTTGCGTTGCGACCGATCTGGACCCACTATCCCATGCGCCATTGCATCGTGCTCGTCCTGCTGATCGTTGCCCTGGCTGCCGACGCCAAGGTCTATACCTGGACCGACGCCAACGGGGTGGTGCACTACACGGATCGCGCCATTGGTCCGGACGACGCGCAGCTGGTCAAGGGTGTCGAAGCGGCGCCCAAGCCCGTGATTCCGGAGGAACCGCTGAAAATCAGTGCGGCGGAGTTGCAGGGGACCTGGTGCGAATTCGAGGTCTCCTCCGAGCGCGGCAGCAACGACGCGGTGAGCAAACGCGTCGAATGGGTTTTTCGCGGCAGTACGCTGACCTATCGCGACCTGGCGACGGGTCGCGCGGTGGAAGGCCAGTACCGCGTGGAAGGCCAGCAGATCGTGTCCGACAAGGCAGCCATGGGCAATCGCACCGTGCGCAAGTTCGACGACGACGGCATGGAACAGAGCGACCTGAACGCCTATTACCGCTTGCGCCGCGGCCACTGCTGAGTATCGTCTGGCGACCCCGACCTGACCCGGCATTCCTGATGGCCATCCGTCCCTTCCTGCAGCAGCGGCCGAAACTCGGCGAACGTGTATTTGTCGATGAATCGGCGCTGGTGATCGGCCAGGTCGAGCTTGCCGACGATGTATCGATCTGGCCGCTGGCCGTGGTCCGCGGCGACGTCAATCACATCCGCATCGGCGCGCGCAGCAACATCCAGGACAACTCCGTGCTGCATGTCACCCACGACGGCCGCTACACGCCGGGCGGCGTGCCGCTGATCATCGGCAGCGACGTGACCGTCGGCCATGGCGTGATCCTGCACGCCTGCACCGTCGAGGATGGCTGCCTGATCGGCATGGGCTCGGTGATTCTCGACAAGGCCGTCATCGGCAAACATTCGCTGATCGGTGCCGGCGCCGTCGTCGCACCCGGCAAGATCGTGGAGCCCGGTTCGCTGTGGGTCGGCAATCCGGCGCGATTCGTGCGCATGCTCAGCGAGGCGGAGATCGAGTCGCTGTATTACTCGGCGGAGAATTATCGCAAGCTCAAGGATGGTTACCTGTCGATGGGGTAAAGAGCGGTCAAAAGTGAAACGTGAAACGTCAATTGGGCACGCTCTGATTAACGTTTCACGTTTTACGTTTCACTTGGCGCCAGAATCAGGCCACGCGACGAACTTCGACCCATGGCCGGCCTGATCCCCGACAGCTTCATCGACGAGTTGCTGCAGCGCGTCGACATCGTCGACGTGATCGGCGCGCGCGTGCAGTTGAAGCGGGCCGGCAAGGAATACCAGGCGCGTTGCCCATTCCACGATGAGCGCTCGCCATCGTTCACGGTGGTGCCGCAGAAGCAGTTCTACCACTGCTTCGGCTGCGGCGCGCACGGCAGCGCGCTCAAGTTCGTCATGGAGTACGAGGGCGTCAGCTTCCCCGACGCGGTGGAGCAACTGGCGGCACAGGTCGGTCTCAAGGTGCCGCGCGACGCCGCGCGCGCCGGCGAGGACGACAAGCTGGCACCGTTGTATGCCGTGCTGCTCGAAGTTACGGCGTGGTTCCGCGAACAGCTGGTCAAGAGCGAGCGAGCGCAGGCCTACTTCGATCGTCGCGGCGTCGGCCCCGAGATGATCGAGCGTTTCCAGCTCGGTTATGCACCGGACCGCTGGGATGGCGTCTCCGGCAAGCTCGGCGGCAATGCCGATCGGATCAAGCTGCTCGCCGCGGCCGGCTTGCTCTCGCAGCGCGACAACGGCCAGAGTTACGACAAGTTCCGCGACCGCGTGATGTTTCCGATCCACGACCGCCGCGGCCGCCCGATCGCCTTTGGCGGGCGCATCCTCGACCAGGGCGAACCCAAGTACCTCAACTCGCCGGAAACCGCGCTGTTCCACAAGGGCCGCGAGTTGTACGGCTTGTGGCAGGCGCGTCAGAGCGCACAGAAGCTGAAGCGCCTGATCGTCGTCGAAGGCTATATGGACGTCATCGCGCTGGCGCAGCACGGCGTCGACGAGGCGGTGGCGACGCTCGGCACGGCAACCACCAGGGAGCACGCTGAACTCTTGTTCCGCAACGCCGAGGACGTGGTCTTCTGCTTCGACGGCGACCGCGCCGGACGCCAGGCGGCTTGGCGCGCGCTGGAATCGACGCTGCCGCGACTGACCGATGGTCGTCAGGCGTATTTCCTGTTCCTGCCGGATGGCGAGGATCCGGACACGCTGGTGCGCAAGGAAGGCGCCGACGGGTTTCGGCGGCGCATGCACGAAGCGATGCCGCTGTCGGACTACTTCTTCGACACCCTGGCGCGCGAAATCGACATGACCTCGATCGATGGCCGCGCGCGCATGTCCGCGCGCGCCAGACCGCTGATCGAGCAGATGCCCGATGGTGCCTTCCGCGATCTGATGCGCGACGCGCTGGCCGAGCGCACCGGCGCACGGCGCGTGGTGGCGCAGCCGACACCGCCCCCGGCGCCACCAAGGGCCAGTCGCCAGGTGGTCCAGCGCACCCTGATTCGCAGCGCACTCGCGCTGCTGCTGGCGCGGCCACAACTGCTCGAGGAAGTCGCCGTTCCGGCGCGTATCGAGACCCTCGACAAGCCCGGGGCCGACATCCTGCGGCGGATGATCGAACTGATCCGCAAACGCCCGCAGATCACCACCTCGGAGCTGATGGATGGTTTTGCCGGAACCCCGGCGCACGCGGCGTTGATCAAGTTGTCGCTGGCCGAGCTGCCGGGCGATGAGGTCGCCTGGCGTGATGATCTGGAAAGCGCGCTGGCGCGCATGGTGGTCCAGGCCGACGCCGATCGACGTCAGTTGCTGATGCACAAACAAAAAGCCGGCGAGGCGCTGAGCAGCGACGAGAAGGCCGAGTTGCGGGCGTTGCTGGCGCGCAGGTCGGGGTAGAACTGCTACCGCGCGAGCGCGCGCTCACCGACGACGCCCCAAGCCCTTGATTTTGTGGGAGCGGATTCACTCCGCGAGCTCTTGCATTTTAAGCGAGAGCTCGCGGAGTAAATCCGCTCCCACAACAGCAAGAGCTCGCGGAGTAAATCCGCTCCCACAACAGCGAGAGCTCGCGGAGTAAATCCGCTCTCACAACAGCAAGAGCTCGCGGGGTGAATCCGCTCTCACAACAGCAAAAGCTCGCGGAGTAAATCCGCTCCCACAACTTCTCCGCAGCGCCTCGGTGGAACCGACCTACCCAAACAAACTCTGCTGCGCCGCCATCTGGTCGCGGTCGCAAAAGCCGGACAGGCCGACGCCCACCAGCCGGAACCGCGTGCTGGCGGGCAATTCGACGCGCGCGCGCAGCGCCAGCGCGATTTCAACCAGTTGCCCGGCCGACGTCGGCGGCTGTTGCGGCGTCAGGCTGCGCGTCAGCAAGCGGAATTCCGAGGTCTTCAACTTGAGCACGACGGTGCGCGCGATGCGCGGTTCGTCCTCGGTCGATTTCCAGGTGCGCAGCGCCAGTTGCCTGATCGCATCGGTCAGTGCTTCGATCGGCAGATCGCTGGCGAAGGTGTCCTCGCTGGATATCGACTGCGTCGGCCGCTCGCTTTCAACGGCATGCTCGTCGATCCCGCAGGACAGTTCGAACAAGCGCTTGCCCCAGCGCCCGAAACGCGCTTCGAGCGCGGCAACTCCGAGCGCGCGCAATTCGCCAACCGTGCTTGCCCCGAGCGCGTGAAGGCGCCCCTCCATGACCTTGCCGACGCCATGCAGTCGCCCCACCGGCAGCGGCGTGAGAAAGTCCAGCGCGTGCTCGGGGCGGATCACGAAGCAACCATCCGGCTTGCGCCAGTCGGATGCGATCTTTGCCAGGAACTTGTTCGCCGCCACACCGGCCGAGGCGGTCAGGGAGAGTTCCTCGCGGATGCTGGCGCGAATGCTCTGCGCCACCGCAGTGGCACTCGGCAGCCCCTGCTTGTTGAGGGTGACATCGAGGTAAGCCTCATCCAGCGACAGCGGTTCGATCAGATCGGTATGCCGCGCGAAAATCTCGCGCACCGCGCGCGACACCGCGCGGTAACGGGTGAAGTCCGGTGGCACGAATACCGCGTCCGGGCACAGGCGTTCGGCGCGGATCGCCGGCATCGCCGAGCGCACCCCGTAACGGCGCGCCTCGTAGCTGGCTGCGCACACCACCGAGCGCGCGCCACGCCAGGCCACCACCACCGGACGCCCGCGCAACTGCGCATCGTCGCGCTGCTCGACCGAGGCGTAAAAGGCATCCATGTCGATGTGCACGATCTTGCGCATCACCGCAGTATCGGCCAGGACAGCGGTCAAGGTCCGGATGCCGTGGCGACCCGCTTTTGCTGCGCGCACGATCCCCGCGTTAAGCCGCGCACACCGGCCAGCAGCTGCCGGCTACGGTTCATTACGAATTCAGCGCCATGTCCCAGAATCGGCGATACGCCCCCCACGGAAGCCAGCCATGCGATCTGTCCGTTCCGCGCTGTTCGCCGCATCCCTCGCGTTCGGCCCGATGGCCACGGCCTTCACTCCCGAGAGCGGCACCTGGTGGAATCCGGCAGAGCCCGGCACCGGTTACCTGATCGAAATCCAGGACAACTTCCTGTTCATTTCCGCATACCTGTACAAGCCCGACGGACAGCCCATCTGGTACACCTCGCAAGGCACCTTGAACGGCAACGCCCGCTTCGTCGGCGTGCTCAGCACGACCAGCGGTGGCCAGTGCCTGGGTTGCGCATGGCGCCCGCCGGTTGCGCAGGTCGGCGCCGGCGGACCGGTGGAGATCATCTTCGACACCGAAACCGATGCGCGCATCACGCTCGGCGGGCGCGTGGTGCCGATCCAGCGCTACGACTTCTATCTCACGCGCACAGCCGGCGACAACAAAAGCGACATGATGCTCGGCGAATGGCAACTCACCGTCGATTTCTCGACCAGCCCGAATATCGGCTACCCGTTTTACGGCGATGTGCTGATCTTCGAGTCGGTCGATCGCGCGCCCAGCCCGGATGTGTTCGATGGCTGCCGCGCCAACAACTCGCTCGATGGCGAGTGCACCGCCAGCGCGCTGGCCAACCATGATGCATCGGGTTTCTACGCCAGCAGCACGCGGGACCACTATCTGGTGGTCAACGACGATCCGAACAACTTCGCCTACTACGTGGTGAAGACCGGCACCTACCAGTTCGACGGCATCATGAAGGTGTGCCCGAAGTCGCTGCCCAACCCGATCACGCAGTGCCTGCAATCGAGCAGCTATCGCGCCTTCCCGGTACGTGGCCAGCGCACCGCCAGCCGCACTTTCGTGCTGACCGGCAGCGGGCCGAGCGGCGCCGACAAGAATGCCGCGGACGCACCGAACTGGTCGTTGGCGAAGATCGTGGGCGACACGCGCAGCGCCGGTGGTTTGGACAACGCTGCGGTAAAGGCGCGTCTGGGCATCGACCTCGACCAGGCACCGGTAAAGGACCTGGAAGCGCTGACCGCGCGCATGCGCTGAAGCGGTGGACCGCCGACCTGCGCTCGGCAACCCGGTAGCGGCGAAACAGACTGGCGGCGATCCTGCCGCCGCTATGCTGTGCCGTTCTCGACCCAGCGGCGTTTTGTTCTGAACCTCGACCCCAGCTTGCCGATCTTTGAAGCCCTGCCCGCGCTGCAGTCGGCGCTGGCGGCACATTCGCGCGTGGTGCTCGAAGCCCCACCGGGCGCCGGCAAGACCACCGTGGTGCCGCTGGCATTGCTCGACGCGCCGTGGCTGGCGGGTGCGAAGATCCTGATGCTGGAACCGCGGCGCATCGCAGCGCGCTCGGCGGCGACTTACATGGCGCGCCAACTCGGCGAGGAACCCGGGGGCCAGGTCGGCTATCGCATCCGCTTCGAGGCGCGTCCCGGCAAGCGCATCGAGGTGCTGACCGAGGGCATCCTGACGCGGCTGATCCAGGACGACCCGACGCTCGATGGCGTCGGCTGCCTGATCTTCGACGAGTTCCATGAGCGCCATCTGGCGACGGACCTCGGCCTCGCACTGGCGCTGGACGCGCAAGCGGGATTGCGCGAAGACCTGCGTATCCTGGTGATGAGCGCGACGCTCGACGGCGAGCGCCTGGCGACCTGGCTGGATGCCGGCCGCGTGGTCAGTGCCGGCCGCAGTTTTCCGATCCGCATCGAGCATCTGCCCGGCAAGCGCGACGAGCGCATCCACGTGCATCTGGCGCGTGGCGTCGAGCAGGCACTGGAGCGCAGCGATGGCGATGTGCTGGCGTTTCTGCCGGGTCGGCGCGAGATCGATGACTCGGCGCAGATCCTTGCCGCACGCTTGCCGGCAACCGTCGACGTCGTGCCGCTGCACGGTGAGCTGGCCATCGAGGCGCAAGCCGCGGCGATGACGCCCGCCGCGCCGGGCCGTCGTCGCGTGGTGCTGGCAACCAACGTCGCCGAATCCAGCCTGACGCTGCCGGGCGTGCGCGCGGTGGTCGATTCGGGCCTCGCGCGCGAGCCGCGCTTCGATCCCAATGCCGGTTTCACCCGGCTGGAGACGGTGGCGGTTTCGATGGCCTCGGCGACCCAGCGCGCCGGCCGCGCCGGACGCCTGGGCCCCGGTTATGCGCTGCGTCTGTGGTCGCCGGACAAGCGCCTGGAATCCGAACGCCGCGCCGAGATCGTCGATGCGGACCTGGCGCCGCTGGCGCTGGAACTGGCGGCGTGGGGCGGCGCCGAGCTGCGTTTCCTCGATGCGCCGCCGCCCGGTCATCTGGCGCAGGCGCGCGAGTTGTTGCAGAACCTCGGTGCGCTCGACAGTGCCGCGCGCATCAACGCGCACGGCCGCGAGTTGATCCGCATCGGCACGCATCCGCGTCTGGCCAATCTGGTGGTCCACGGTCGCCGCGACGCAGCGGCATGCTGGGTACCGGAACTGCTCGCGTTGCTGGAAGCGCGTGATCCGCTCGGCGGCGAAGAGCGCTGGTCGGAGGACTGGCGCGCGCGCTTGAACGCGCTGACCGCGATGCGTCTGCGGCGTCCGCTCGGCAGTGCCTCGATGGGCGCATTGCGCGCGATCGACCATGCCGCGCGCGAGTGGCGGCGGCGCCTGCGCCTGCCCGAAGCGAGCGGCACGCCGAGCACGCATGCGCTGGGCGACCTGTTGATCCACGCCTTTCCGGATCGCATCGCCCGGCTAGACAAGGGCGAGCGCTATCAAATGGCAGGTGGCCGTGGCGCAGCCTTGCGTCCGGGTTCGCCGCTGACTGGCGAGCCGTGGCTGGCGGTCAGCGATCTCAGCGGCCTCGGTGCGGATGCACGAATCGCCCGCGCCGCACCCTTCGACGACGACCTGTTGCAGCAGCACTACCCGGAACGCTTCCAGACGGTGCGCGAACTCGGCTTCGACAGCGCCAGACAGGCCGCCATCCAGCGCGTCGAGAAGCGCTTCGGCGCGATCGTGCTGGAGCGGCGCGTCGAGGCCGCGAGCGATCCGGAAGCTGTGCGCGGCGCGTTGATCGCCGGTGTGCGCCAACTCGGTGTGGCCGCGCTGCAATTTTCGGAACACCAGCAGCGCCTGCGCGCCCGCGTGCAGTGCCTGCGCGAGTGGTTGCCGGAAGCCGGATTGCCGGACTGGTCGGATGCAGCGCTGCTGGCGACACTCGAACACTGGTTGGCGCCGGCGCTGAACGGCGTCACCCGATTGACCCAGCTTGGCGCCGACCGCCTCGGCGGCGCGCTGCTCGATTCGCTCGATTATCCGACGCGCCAGTTGCTCGACAAGGAAGCACCTGACGCGCTGACGGTACCGAGCGGCATGACGCGCAAGCTCGAATACCTCATCGGCCAACCCCCGGTTCTGGCGGTCAAGTTGCAGGAACTGTTCGGCCTCGCCGATACCCCGCGCGTCGCCAAAGGCCGCGTGCCGGTCACCCTGCACCTGCTGTCCCCCGGCGGCCTGCCGATCCAGGTCACCCAGGATCTGAAGGGCTTCTGGGACCGCACCTACGCCGAGGTACGCCGTGAGCTGAAGGGCCGCTACCCCAAACACCCGTGGCCGGACGATCCGTGGTCGGCCAAGGCCACGCACCGGGCCAAGCCACGCGGGACGTAGGCTTTGCAGCCGTAGGAGCGTCGTGTACGTCGCGACAACGAACGTCCCAACTGCCACGCTCGCGACGTACACGTCGCTCCTACACCCGCATACTCACCCTTTGCTTCCGGAACCCTTCCCGCGCATGACCATCGTTACCGTCGAATCGCAGCTCGCCCCGCCGCATGCGGAACTCGACCGCCTGGCGGCGATTGCCGAGGACGTGATCGCACGCTGTCGCCGGCACGGCGCCGAGCAGGTCGAGGTCGGCGTCAATGTCGAAACCGGGCTGGCGGTGAATGTGCGTCTCGGTGAGGTGGAAACTGTCGAACACACGCGCGATCGCGGCCTGTCGCTGACGGTGTATGCCGGCCAGCGCAAGGGTTCGGCGAGCACCGCCGATCTCGACGAGCGTTCGATCGCGGTCACTATCGAACAGGCGCTGGCCATCGCCCGCCATACCGAGGCCGATCCCGCCGCGGGCCTGGCCGATGCGGAGCGATTGGCGACCTGGTTTCCGGACCTCGACCTGTGGCACCCGCAGGGGCCGGATGCGGCTGCGGCGATCGAACTGGCTCTGCGCTGCGAGGCGGCGGCCCTCGATCACGATGCGCGCATCAACAACTCCGAAGGCGCCAGTGTCAGCGGCGGCCGCAGTTACGGCATCTACGCCAACAGCCACGGTTTCGTCGGCCGCGATTACGGCACGCGCTATTCGCTGTCGGCGTCGGTACTGGCGGGCAATGACGACGCGATGCAGCGCGACTCGCACTACGACAGTGCGCGCGCGTTCGTCGATCTCGCCAGCGCCGAGTCGATCGGTCGCGAGTCCGCGCGGCGCACCCTGCTGCGCCTGGATGCCCGCACGTTGACCACACGCAAGGCACCGGTGATCCTGTCGGCCGAGGTCGCGCGCGGGTTCTTCGGCCACCTGACCGGCGCCGTCAGCGGCGGCTCGCTGTATCGAAAGGCGAGTTTTCTGCTCGACGCCCAGGGCCAGCAGATCTTTCCGAAGTGGATGCAGATCGTCGAACAACCGCACCTGAAGCGCGCGGCAGGATCGTCCGCCTTCGATGACGAAGGTGTCGCCACGCGCGCCAACCCTCTGGTCGTCGACGGCGTGCTTGAACGCTACATCCTCGGCAGCTATTCGGCGCGCAAGCTCGGCCTGACCAGCACCGGCAATGCCGGCGGCGTGCACAACCTGACGGTAACAGCCAATGCCGGGACGCTCGACGAGTTGTTCGCCGACATGGGCACCGGCTTGTACGTGACCGAACTGCTCGGCCAAGGCGTCAGCCTGCTCACCGGCGACTACTCGCGCGGCGCCGCGGGTTTCTGGATCGAGAACGGCCGCATCGCCTACCCGGTGCACGAGATCACGGTCGCCGGCAACTTGAAGCAGATGTTTGCCGACATCATCGCCGTCGGCAGCGACGTCGACACCCGCGGCAACGTGCGTACCGGGCCGCTGCGGCTCAGGGAAATGATGGTTGCGGGGGATTCGTCGAGCGACGAGGAATGATGAGATCGGGAAAAGGGAAAATGGAAAAAGGAAAAGGGGGATGCGGTTCGATGCGAGATGTTGATTTCGCGTGTCTGCCGGAAACAGGCCAGCGGGTATGGATGGCCACGACTGCGAACTTGCGTGCCCCTCCATTTTCCTTTTTCCATTTTCCTTTTTCCAACTACTCGACTGCCTTGGCGCGCCACCAGAAATGAGCCCCCCCGACCTCTCCCGTTGCCGACTCGCCATCCATGGCGGTGCCGGCGTCATTGATCGCGGCGCATTGACGGCGGCGCGCGAGGCCGAGTTCCGCGCGGCGCTGGAGCGCATCGCCGGCTCCGCGTGGGTGCGACTGCAGACCGGAGCGAGCGCGCTCGACGTCGTCGAAGCCGCGGTACGCGACCTCGAAGATTTCCCGTTGTTCAACGCCGGGCATGGTGCGGTGCTGAATGCCGACGGCGTCGCCGAACTGGACGCGGCGATCATGGACGGGCGCACGCGCGCGGCCGGCGCTGTGGCCGCGGCGCGCACGCCGACCCATCCGGTCAGCCTGGCGCGCGCGGTGATGGAGCGCAGCGAACATGTGCTGCTGGTCGGCGACGGCGCCGATCGCTTTGCATCGGCACACGCGCTGGAGCAATCGCCGCCGGATTACTTCATCACCGCCGAACGTGCGGAACAGCAGCGCCGGGCGGCCGCCTCGGGCAGAGTCACGCTCGACCACGATGCGCTCTACAACGGCCCGAATCCGGGCGACAAGAGCGGCACCGTCGGCGCCGTGGCGCGCGACGCCCAGGGTCATCTTGCAGCCGCGACCTCCACCGGCGGCATGACCAACAAGCACCCCGGACGGGTTGGCGACACACCCCTCATGGGCGCCGGCACCTGGGCCGACGACGCCAGCTGCGCGGTGTCCGCCACCGGGCACGGCGAGTACTTCATCCGCTCGGCGCTGGCTTACGACGTGCACGCACGCCTCATCTACGGCAACGCCGATCTGCCATCCGCCTGTGCCGGGGCGCTCGGGCGGGTCGGCGAACTCGGCGGCAACGGCGGCCTGATCGCGATCGACCGCCAAGGCAGCGTCAGCCTGAGCTTCAACAGCGAGGGCATGTACCGCGCCTGGGTCGAAGGCGATGGCGTGTTGCGGGTGGCGATTTACGGCGCGGATTGAAGCCGCGCATCGCGAGGCCGGCCCGCGCCTCAAGCCGCAACGCAAACCCGATTCCGCCCGCCATCCTTGGCCTGATACAACGCTGTGTCGGCACGCGAGATCAATGCATCCCAGGCGCTGATCGGAGCGTCCGCGACGCAGATGCCGACGCTGATGCTGACCGCTATCGCCGGCGCCGTCTCCGCGCGCTGCGCCGGGTGCAGGCGCAGGGTACGACGCAGATTCTCGGCGACGGCAACCGCGGCGTCGACGTCGGCGAAAGTGCCGAAGGCCAGAAACTCCTCGCCGCCCCAACGCACCAGCTGCATCTGTGCCGGCAGCGTGAGCCGCAAGGTCGACGCGGCAGCCTGCAGCACCTGATCGCCGACCAGGTGACCGTATTGATCGTTGACCTGCTTGAAGTGGTCGAGATCGACCAGGATCACGCCACAGTATTCGCCCCGCCCGCGGGCAGTCCGATCGTATTCGAGCGCATCCGGGATCGCCTGGCGATTACCCAGACCCGTCAACGGATCGGTGCGCGCGGCACGCTCCAGCTTCTCGGTGGCATCGACCAGCGCCCGATGCAGTCGCCGCACGGCGCGAAAGCGCAGCACCAGCACCAGCGCAGCCAGCAGCACGCACGCGAGCACCGCCGCCAGCACTGCGCCGATCAGCCGCTGGCGTTCGACCACCAGTTGTTGCACTTCGCCCTGACGTTCCAGCAGCGCCAAATCGGCTTCGATCGCGCGCCGTTGCATGCTGGCTTCGAGGTCGGCGATGCGCCGACTGGTCATCGTGGTCGCCATGCTCTCCTGGATCCGGTGCGCCTGGCGCGCCGCCGCGTAAGCGCCGGCGGCGTCGCCGTTCGCCATCAGGATCTCACCGTGCATCTCCATCAGCGAGCGCTCGACCAACAGATCGCCGGTGCGGCGCGCTTCGGCGAGCAGGGATTCGATCAACTCGCCGGCCTCCGCCCAGCGCTGCAATGCGACCAGTACACCGAGGCGTGCGGACTGCCGCACCAGGACTGAACGCGCGCCCGAAACCGGTGCGCCCACGGCGATCGCGCGATCGATCCACTCCAGGGCCTTTTGCGGCTCGCCCGCCAGCAAGTAGATTCGCGAATGACGGCTATACACACCCGAGATCACCGCGGCCTGGCCGCTGCGCTCGGCCAACTCCATGGCCATTTGCGTCATCTCCCGCGCTTCGTCCATGCGCCCCTGCCGCGCGTAGATGCCGGCGAGATCCGCGCGCAGATCAGCCAACTCGCCGAGTTCGGCGGGATCGGCGGCGGCGATGGCCTGCTCGTAAAAGCCGGCGGCCGGCTCCAGATCGTCGAGTTCGGCGTAGATGCGACCAATCTTCGACAACGATTCGGCAATCATTGCCGGCAGTTGCAGCTCGCGCGCCAGTTCCAGCGCCCGCGTATGACCGTCCAATGCCTGGTACAAGTTTCCGGCGCGTCGCTGCAAGGTGGAATAGGCATTCAGGCTTTCGATCTCGCCGGCCTTGTCGGCATGACGACGGCGCAGCGACAGGGCGTCGTCGAAGTGCTTCAGCGCGTCTTCGTTGAGTCCCAGGCGGCGCGCGGCAATGCCTTCGTTGTGCAGCGCGCGCGCCAGCCACAGCGGCTGATCGTGTGCGTCGGCCAACTCACGCATGCGCTGGTGCACCGCGCGAGCGGCGTCGAAATCGAGCCCGTTGAGCGCCTGCTCGGAAGACTTGCGCAGCGCGGCGAACTCCAGCTCGGCCGCGACCGGTGCAGCAGCCTGCGCGCCGGCCAGGGACGCCCATGCGACCAGTCCGGCAGCCACCGCGCACAACAGCCAGCGCAATGGCGATTGACCTGGCAATGGCGATCGGCTGAAAACAGGCATCGGCGATGCACTTCGGCGCGGTGGCGGACGTAGAGCTTCGCCCGCGGGAATCGCAAGAAGTCGTGAAGATGCCATGGATCCGTTCACTGGGCGCGGTGACTGGGCAGATCAGGCGGGGCTCGCTATGGTCCTGATCGCTTTCTGAAGATCGATGCTGAAATGCACCATTGCAGTGGGCGCAACCGGTCGTGCGCCAGCAAGGCGCAGTTTCATCCGTGGAACAAGCTGTTGCCTGGTTCGGCGAACAGGTCGCGGGACCAACCGGCCCTGACAGAACACGCCGCAAGGCTTTGATTTTGATGTGGGAGCGGATTGATGTGGGAGCGGACTAAACAACCACCAGCTGAAGCTGGTGGGTTTGTGCTGCGGA
>CALEZI010000191.1 GCA_937928755.1 uncultured Rhodanobacteraceae bacterium
GTTCATCTACGCCCCCTAACGCCGCTACCCTCGCCGACGCCCTCTGGATCGCCTCGCACTTCCCCAGCCGCGCCTGGATCGCGGTCGAACTGCACCAGCGGTCGGACGATGGCACGCGCCTCGCATACCTGCGCATGCTGTCGCTGGCGACCGGCTTGCCGCTGGTTGCCGCCGGCGATGTACACATGCACGAGCGCGGTCGACGCGCTTTGCAGGATGTGCTGACCGCGGTGCGTCATCACCTCGGCGTGCGCGAGGCCGGTTATCGGCTACAACCCAATGGCGAGCGCCACTTGCGATCGCTGGCCGCACTGAAACGACTCTATCCGGAAGAATTGCTCGACGAATCCATTAACATCAGTCAGTTATGCCGCTTTTCTCTAAACGATCTGAAGTACGAGTATCCGCATGAAGTGGTCCCGGACGGACTCAGCGCCAGCGAGCACCTGCGCCAACTGACCGAAGCCGGCATCCGCGAGCGCTGGCCACGCGGCGAAACGCCCAGTGTGCGCACGCAGATCGAGTACGAACTGGCGCTGATCGCCGAACTCAGGTACGAGTCCTACTTCCTCACCGTGCACGACATCGTGCGCTTCGCGCGTCGCCAGAAGATCCTCTGCCAGGGTCGCGGCTCGGCGGCCAATTCGGCGGTCTGCTATGCGCTCGGCGTCACTGAGGTCGACCCGGCGCGCGGCAACCTGTTGTTCGAGCGCTTCATTTCGCGCGAGCGCAACGAACCGCCCGACATCGACGTCGATTTCGAGCACGAGCGCCGCGAGGAAGTGATCCAGTACATCTACACCAAGTACGGCCGCGAACGCGCCGCGCTGACCGCCACCGTGGCCTGCTATCGCGCCAAGAGCGCCATTCGCGACGTCGGCAAGGCGCTCGGCCTCGCGCTCGACCAGGTCGACCAGATCGCCGCTTCGCTGGCCTGGTGGGACGGCTTCTCGGCGATCGAAGAGCGTTTGACGGAACGCGGTTTTGACCCAGCCAGCACGCAGATCAGAAAGTTGTTGAAGTTGGTTTCGCAACTCCTTGGTTTTCCTAGACATCTATCGCAACACGTCGGCGGTTTCGTGATCTCGGAACGACCGCTGCACGAACTGGTGCCGGTCGAAAACGCCGCCATGCCCGATCGCACCATCATCCAGTGGGACAAGGACGATCTCGATACTCTCGGGCTGCTCAAGGTCGATTGTCTGGCGCTGGGGATGCTGAGTTGTATTCGGCGCTGTCTGGACCTCGTGAATGGCTGGATCTTGAAGCAGGCGCCTCATTTGGAAAAGGGAAAAGGGAAAAAGGAAAAGGGAACAGCAGAAGCGGACACGGCTTCGTCGCGGGAGCCGAATCTGGAAAAAGGAAAAAGGGAAAGGGAAAAGGGAACAGCAGGAGCAGACACGGCTTCGTCTGGCGAGTTCTCCCCTTTTCCATTTTCCTTTTCCCCTTTTCCCTTGCTTGCCCCTGTTCCCCCGGAAGAGCCGACAACGGCGGAAGCAGACTTGGCTTCGTCTGGCGAGTTCTCCCCTTTTCCATTTTCCCTTTTCCCTTTTCCTTTACTTGCCTTGAACAACATTCCGCCGGAAGACCCGAAAACCTACGCCATGCTCCAGGCCGGCGATACCGTCGGCGTGTTCCAGGTCGAATCGCGGGCACAGATGTCGATGTTGCCGCGGTTGAAGCCGGCCAACTTCTACGACCTCGTGATCGAGGTGGCGATCGTGCGACCGGGGCCGATCCAGGGGAAGATGGTGCATCCATACCTGCGCCGGCGGCAGGGCCTGGAGCCGGTCAGCTATCCGTCCGAGGACTTGAAGCGGGTATTCGAACGCACGCTCGGGGTGCCGATCTTCCAGGAGCAGGTGATGCAACTGGCGATCGTCGCCGCCGGATTCACGCCCGGCGAAGCCGACCAGTTGCGCCGCTCGATGGCGGCCTGGAAACGCCGCGGCGGCATGGAGCACTATCGCCAGCGGATCATCGAAGGCATGACCGAGCGCGGTTACGAGACCGGCTTCGCCGAACAGGTATTCGAACAGATCAAGGGCTTCGGCTCCTACGGCTTCCCGGAATCGCACGCTGCCAGCTTCGCGCTGCTGGTGTACGCCTCGGCCTGGCTCAAATGCCACCATCCCGCCGCCTTCGCCGCCGCCCTGCTCAATGCCCAGCCATTGGGTTTCTATTCGGTCAGCCAGATCATCCAGGACGCGCGCCGCCACGGTGTGCAGGTGCGGCCGGTGGATGTGCGATTCAGTGGGTGGGAGGCGGGGCTCGAAGAGCAGGAAAATGGAAAAGGGGAAAGGGAAAAAGGGAGAGCGGCTGGTGCTTTTCCTGATAGTTTTTATTCACGGATAGAGCCGGAGAAAGTGGGAAGAAGAAAGGAAGATCAATCCGTCGATGTCAACACGGCTTCTTCTGGCGAGCTCTCCCCTTTTCCTTTTTCCCTTTTCCATTTTCCTGCTTCTCTCCGCCTCGGTTTCCGGGAGATCCGTGGACTCTCGCAAGACGCCGCCACCCGCCTCGTCGCCGCGCGCGACGCTGCCCCCTTCCTCGACGTCCAGGACCTCGCCGAACGCGCTGATCTGGATCGGGCGACGCTGGAACGGCTGGGCGCCGCAGGTGCGCTGCGGGGACTGGCGGGGCATCGTCATCGCGCGCAGTGGGCGGTGACCGGGGTCGAGCGTTTGCCGGATCTGTTCGATGGTGCGCGCATTGCGGACGACGCCGTGGTACTGCGCCCGCCGACCGCAGCCGAGAACGTACTGGCCGACTACCGGACCACCGGGCTGACCCTGGGCACGCACCCGCTGCAGTTGCTGCGCCCTCGCCTGCGCGCGCGGCGACTGCGCAGCATCGCCGAGGTTCAGGCGCTGGCGCATGGCACGGCGGCGCGCGTCGCCGGACTGGTCACGCTGCGCCAGCGCCCAGGAACCGCATCCGGCGTCACCTTCGTCACGCTCGAAGACGAATCCGGCTGGCTCAACCTGATCGTCTGGCGCGACCTCGCCGAGCGCCAGCGCCGCGTGCTGCTGGAATCGAAGATGCTCGGCGTGGTCGGCGAATTGCAGAAAGCCGAAGGCGTGGTGCACCTGCTCGCCCACCGGCTGGAGAACCTCGATGCCCTGCTCGACGGACTCGACAGCCGCTCACGGGATTTCCACTGACAAAAACCGACGAACCATTCCCGTTCATCCTTCGACAGGCGCCGTCGCCTCAAGGCGGCGCACCGGCCCACTCCGGGCTCCACAGGAACGGTATCGAGAAGCGAATCCGCCCGGCGATCGATTCGTCCACCGGTAGTTGATCGCCCTCGGGCCGCGGCCGGTAGATCACCTCCAGCCGCTGTGGTCCGGGCGCCTGGTCGCGCAGGTCGACGTAACCTGCAAGCCCACGGAATCCAAGGTCGGCGCGCTCGGCCGGCAAGAATCCATCGAGCGCGACTGGCTGCCCGTTCAGGCGCACCTCCCACAACTGCACGAGGCAGTCGACGGCCGCGCGCGAGCGTTCGCGCGCGACCGCATCATCGATGCCGACCGGGCTTGCCCAGACGGTGACGAAAGGGCGTCGCTGCGGGCAGCGCTGGGCGATGACATCGTCGTCGCGAATCGGGATGAACGGCAGGAACAGCGGCAGCCAGGCCGTTTCCACCACTGGCGCCGGGATCATAGGCAGCCCGCGCGCGCGGTTGCTGTCGATACGCTGCGTCTCGTAGTGCGCACTGCGATGGCCATCATCGATGTCGCG
Organism: uncultured Rhodanobacteraceae bacterium; assembly: GCA_937928755.1. Classification (GTDB taxonomy): domain Bacteria; phylum Pseudomonadota; class Gammaproteobacteria; order Xanthomonadales; family SZUA-5; genus JADKFD01. Next base: position 3,745 of record CALEZI010000191.1, read on the forward strand.
CGCATGCAGGTAGCCGTGGGTGTCGAAGCGATCGAAGCCGAAACTGGCCTGGAACTGGCGCAGCGCCAGCATCGGCAGCAGTGCGATGGTGGCAACGAACGCGATCAGGAACAGCAGCGGGCGCGTATTGGTCTGCAGCGTCAGCCGCAGCGGCGCGATCAGCCGTGGCGGAAAGAACACGCCCGACAGCAGCGCCGCGATGCGCACCAGCGCGCGGAACCAGGCGAACTTGCGCAGCACCGGCACGAAACGCGCGAGCAGCGCATCCAGCAGCCACAGCGACAACACGCTGCCAAGCATGATGTTGATGAACCAGCCGACTGCGATATTGATCGCCGCGTTGGTGCTGCCGGTGCGGCTGCCGACCAGCGCGCCGGTCATGAAGGTCGCGGTCGCCAGCAAGCCGAGCCATAGCAGCACCAGGCCGGCCAGCGTGATGACCGAGAATTGCATCGACGCCAGCGCGTCGGCGCGCTCAATGCGCTCATCGATGCTCGGCAGGATGCGCTGCAGCCGTTCGCGGCTGAGCGGACCGGTGCCAATCGCACGCGCCCAGCGGATACCGTGAGGAAACGCCGACTTCAGCCCGATAAGCCCGACCCAATAGGCGCGCAGCGCCAGGTGCAGCGCGAAGCAACCTGCCATCAGGTAACAGGCGAGCACGGTCATCGGCAAAGCCATGACCGCCGCGCTCAGTGTCCACAGCGGCAAGAGCGGGTGCAGGCTCTCGTACTGTTCGATCAACCAGCCCGGCAACGACAACAGCGCCACCATCGACAAGCCGGAGATCAGCAGTTCCAGTTCGTCGGTGCGCTCGCGCAGGCGCTCGAAACTGACGCGGCCGCTTGCCGGTACGGCGACCGGATCAACGTCGACAGGTTCCGAAGCCATGGACTACCCCGATTGTGAGCGACGAAGGGCGTCACGCCACCCGATGGCCGCCGGTATAGAGGTTATAGCCGTGCTCGCCAAGGAATCCGACCAGGGTGATTCCAGCCGCGCGGGCATGTTCGATCGCCATGCTCGATGGCGCGCCCACGGCGGCAACGATCGATGCACCGGCCATCGCCGACTTCTGCAGCAATTCGTAGCTGGCGCGGCCCGACAGCAGCAGCAGCCGATCAGTCCAGGGCAATTGATCGGACTTCAGTGCCGATCCGATCAACTTGTCGAGCGCGTTGTGCCGACCGACATCCTCGCGCACCGAAAGCAGTCGGCCATCGAGATCGAACAATCCGACGCCATGCAAACCGCCGGTGGCAAGGAAGGCAGGTTGCGCGGCACGCAGGCGCGCCGGAAGTTGGCGAAGCACGGCATCCGCAATACTGGCGCTGCCGGCGACCGGTCGCGTCGGCGCCAGTGAAGCCAGCGAGGTCTTGCCGCAGACACCGCAACTCGACGAGAGCGTCCCGAAACGCTGCAGCGGACCCAGATCGGGTTCCGGTCCGAGCAGTTCCACCTGCACGACCGAAGCGCTCTCCGCACACATCCGCACTGAACCGATCTGTGCGCGATCGGCGATGACGCCCTCGGCATAGAGGTAGCCCAAGGCCAGTTCGTCGTCGTTGCCCGGCGTGCGCATGGTGATCGAAATCGTGCGCTCGCTGAGGTCGAACAGCAGGTGCGAAATGCGCATCTCCAACGGCTCTTCGATGGCAACGGAGTCCTGGCAAACGCTGGAGCCAGCGTCTCGTCGGCGTTCAATTCCGACATTGCGGTAAAGCGCTGCGTTCACGGCAGTTTCCGGGCGGGAGAATCAACGTCAATCGTAGGCGCTTGCACTGATATCGGGAACCTCGCCGTTGGCGGACGCCGCGCCAGTGGCGCCGCTCTTCGGTCTGATGGGCGCGCGCATCACGCGCCAAAGCGGCCACGCAGGCGCGTGGCCCTCCCGGTTCGTGGCAATTTGGCTTCGATGGCCTGTCCGCGAAGCTGTCCGGAATCGAACTCCCCGCCACGGCGCATGATTCAAATCATTGATTCAACAACAAAACCGCACTGGCACGGCAATTGCTGACGGGTACCACATGACCACCGCCAGCCAGATTCCCATGACGCCCCGATCGCCGGTACCTTTCATTGTTCTCGCCGCGACCGCGCTTACAGCACTGACGCTGAGCTGGGTCTTCATCTTTCCGCAATGGGTAACCAGTGTCGAAGCCGACACGGTCGAGGCCGCCTACAGCGCTCTGGAGGCGTTGTTCGCCGGCCTGGCGTTCCTCGGCTTGTTGTCGACAATCTGGATCCAGCGCCAGGAACTGCGTTTGCAGCGCATGGAGATGCAACAGACGCGCGAGGAAATGCGGCGCCAGGCCGAGGCCCAGGAAAAGAGCGAGCGCGCGCTGCAGGCGCAAGCCGAGGCGCTGCGCGAGGAAGCCGAGCGCCAGGCGCGCGCGTACCTGCGCATTTCGCTGGTGCCGACCGGGAGTTCCAGTTGGGCGCTGGAAATCACCAATGCCGGCCGCAGCCCGGCCGAGGATGTCCGTCTGGCCGTCGACCGACCGGTCTGGTTGTGGGGCCGCGATGACGTGCTCAAGCTGATGTCGCAATTGCCATTGTTCGCCAAGGGCGGCTTTTCCATCCCACCGGGGTTTACCTTGACCTACGCATTGCAGGATGGACGCGTGCTGTCACACGTATTCGAACGGCAAGTCGACCAGCCCACGCAGTTCGCAATCTCCGCGCATTACCGGACGGCAACCGGCAAACTGGTCGAGGAAACCAGCCGCTTCAGCCTCGACCTGCTCGACGAGACCAGTGCCGGCGACAAGGACTTCTGGACGCGTCAGGTGGTGCAGGCACTGCGCGATCTGAAGCCGCGCGAGGGGCGGGCCTGAAGCGGTGGCACGGGGCACGGGAAGGCTCGCAGCTGGCGAGTTTCTGGTGGGTCCAGGCTTGTCTGGACGCTTTTGATCTCATGCGGGAAAGGCGTCCAGACAAGTCTGGACCCACAACATCAAGTGCCTGGAAAGGCGTCCAGACAAGTCTGGACCCACCAGTGGCCAGCTTCGAGCCCGCGCCACGTGCCCGGCTTCTACGGCGCAAAGAACCGACTGGTTTCGATCCGCTCGACGCGGGCATCGTCGTCCGCGACCACGCGCAGGCGAACCGGCACCATGCCCTTGAAGGCGCTTGGCTCGGCCTCGATGGTGATCGCCAGGTTGCGGATTGCACCGGCCGGCAGTTCGACCTGGGTAACACCGACGATACGCAAACCAGGTGGATCGACCAGAGACACGGTGTAACTGCGCGGTGCTTCGGTCTTGTTCAGGATCTTGACCTGATAACTGTTCTCGATCGCCCCGCTGGCGCTCTCGCGATACAGCTCGCCACGGTCGCGGATGATGTCGACCAGCAACGGCACCCGCGTTGCCAACGAATACAGCAGCGCCGAAACAATCGCCGTCAGCAGCAGCGCGTAGAACACCGTGCGCTTGCGAATCACCTTGGTCGGCACGCCGTCCATCGCATGCTGCGTGGAGTAACGCACCAGCCCGCGCGGATAACCCACCTTGTCCATCACCTCATCGCAGGCATCGATGCACGCCGCGCAGGCGATGCACTCATACTGCAGGCCATCGCGGATGTCGATTCCGGTTGGACAGACAAGTACGCAGGCCTTGCAGTCGATGCAGTCGCCGAGCGAGCTCGCCGCAGGCTGTGCCGGAGCGCTCGACGAGCGGCTCGGAGTGCCCGGGACCGAAGCAAAGG
>CALEZI010000192.1 GCA_937928755.1 uncultured Rhodanobacteraceae bacterium
ATCCGGGTCCTGCGGACCCACCTTCTCCCCGCTTGCGGGGAGAAGGAATCAAGACACGGCTCCCCGCTTGCGGGGAGAAGGAACCAAACACGGGGGAGCACGTGCCGCCCGGATCAAGGCGCCTGCAGCAGCACCAGCACTGCGCCGGTACCTCCGTCCTGCGGTCGCGCTGAAGTGAAACCGATGACGTCGGCACGCTGGCGCAGGACGCGGTCGGTCATCGCCTTGATCACGCTGCCCTGATCCATCCCGCGTGCCTTGCCGTGGATCACACGCACGCAGCGACGGCGGTCGCGCCGGCATTCGGCGACAAAGGCACCCAGCATTGCGCGCGCCTGTTGCAGGCGCAGGTGATGCAGGTCGAGTTCCGCCTCGATCACGAACTGGCCGCGTCGCAACTGGCGCAGCAGCTTGGGTGGATAACCGTCCTGCAGGTGGGCGAGTACCTCACCACTGGCCAATCCGACGAGCGCCAGATCGTCGCTCAGCAACTCGCGCAGCACCTGGCGTTCGTCGGCCTGCGACTGCATCGGTTCAGGCTCAAGGACTGGTCGCGTGGCGCGCAATCGGTCCGGATCGGCCGATAGTAGTCGCACCGGCCCTACCGCTTCGCGAAACAACGCGGCATCGTCCGGATTGGCAGAGACAGGAGGGCGATGGCGCTTGGAACTCATCCGGCGGAGCGCCTCAGTAGGGGTGGCGTTGCTATTATCACGGGCTGACCTTCGAGAGTATGTATGCACGTCCTGATCAGCAACGATGATGGTGTTGATGCCCCGGGAATCCAGATCCTGGCCGAACACATGGCGGCCCTGGGTCGGGTCAGCGTGGTCGCGCCGGATCGAGACCGCAGTGGCGCCAGCAACTCGCTGACCCTGGACCAGCCGATTCGGGTGACTTCACTCGGCCCCGATCGCTATCGGGTGGCGGGCACACCGACGGACTGTGTGCACCTGGCACTGGCCGGCTTGCTCGATTGCGAACCTGCGATCGTCGTTTCCGGCATCAACAATTCCGCCAACCTGGGCGACGACGTGCTTTATTCAGGCACCGTGGCTGCGGCCATGGAGGGTCGTTTTCTTGGCCTGCCGGCGATCGCCGTATCGCTGGTGAGCCGCGATCATCAGGCGCTGAATTACGCCTCGGCGGCGCGTGCCGCCGTGCGCCTGGTCGCGCGCCTGCTGGAGGACCCGCTTCCGGCGGACACCATCCTCAACGTCAACGTGCCGGACCGGCCCTGGGACGAGATCCGTGGATTCGAAGTAACGCGCCTCGGTCACCGGCATCGTTCCGAGCCTTGCATCGCCCAGACCGATCCACGCGGCCGCCCGATCTACTGGATCGGACCGGCCGGTGCGGAGCAGGATGCCGGGCCCGGAACCGACTTTCATGCCGTACGCGCGGGCTTCATCTCGATCACGCCGATCACCGTCGACCTGACGCGTTACACCGCGCTCGACAAGGTGGCGAGCTGGGTGGCGACGCTCAAATGACCCGCTATCTGGCGCCATCGCCAATCGAGGCCCAGGGCAAGGGCATGACTTCGCAGCGCGCGCGCGACCGACTGGTCGAGCGCCTGAAGGCACAAGGCGTCGTCGATGCCCGCGTGCTCGAGGTCATCGGCCGTGTGCCGAGGCATCTGTTTGTCGACGAGGCGCTGGCCAGTCGCGCCTACGAGGACACGGCATTGCCGATCGGACTCGGCCAGACCATCTCGCAACCCTTTGTGGTGGCGCTGATGACCGCGGCGTTGATTCGCGACCGGATTCCGACCAGGGCGCTCGAGATCGGCACCGGCTCGGGCTATCAGGCGGCGATCCTGGCGCAGTTGCTGCCCGAAGTGCATACGGTCGAACGCATCGACGAGTTGCTGCGACAGGCACGCAAACGCTTTCGCCAACTCGGCTACAAGAACATCCGGTCGAAACACGACGACGGTAACATCGGCTGGCGCGAACACGCACCTTTCGACGCGCTGATCGTGACCGCGGCACGCGAGGCGCTGGAACCCGAACTGCTGGCTCAGGTTGCAGTGGGCGGCGTCGCGGTAGCGCCACTTGGGCCGGCCGGGCAGCAGACATTGGTACGCATGGTTCGGGGGAATGACGGATGGTCGCGGGAAAATCTGGGCGCGGTGAGTTTTGTGCCGCTGGTTCGGGGTGTGTTGTGATCAGGTTGGCCCGCCTGACAACCTTGAGCGCAGCGTTGGCGCTGGCTGCCTGTACGCAGACGGTAATGGTGCAGCCGGCCAATCAGGATCTGCCACCGCCGGCGCCGCGCGACCAGGCGTCCGCCTCGGCACCGACGTACGTCGTGCAGCAGGGCGACACGCTGTACAAGATCTCGATGCAGTACGGCGTCGACTATCGCGAACTGGCCAGCTGGAACAGCATCAGCGCGCCTTACACGATTTATCCAAAGCAGACGCTGCGCGTTGGGCCGGGGAGTGCTCAGGCCACTGCGCCGGCACAAACCGCGGTGGTTGCGACCACCGCCGCGCCAACGACTCCGCGCCCGTCTGCGGCTGGCAGCGAACGCGTGGGTTCAGCGGTAGCTGCCTCGGGCGTGCAATCAAATCCAGCGCAAGCTACGCGTGGCGAAGGTTATGACGCCGAGCTCGGTGTCACGCTTCCGGCCGGGGCGCAACCCATCGGCGCGACAGCCGCTGCCGCCAGTTCCGCTGCCGCACCCGTGTTCGAGCCCGTTGCGACTGCGACAGCGCCTGCGAGCGCGGGCGCCCCGGCAACCACGGTGGAGTCCCTGCCCGAGGTGGCGCCGGCGCGTCCCGACACTACCGCGCCACTGCGAACCACACCGGCTGCGCCGGTCGCTGCAGCGGCGCCCGCTGCTGCACCCGCCGGCAGCGCGGACATCGCCGCCGCGAGGCCCAGCAGTGCTGGTTGGACCTGGCCGACGCCAGGCAAGGTGGTGGTGACCTACGCCAGCGGCGATCCCACCCGTCAGGGCATCGACATCGCCGGCGAACTCGGTCAGCCGGTGCGCGCCGCGCGCGATGGCGAGGTGGTCTACAGTGGTGCCGGCCTGATCGGTTATGGCGAACTGGTGATCATCAAACACTCGCCGGAGCTGCTTTCCGCCTATGGTCACAATCGCGTGCGACTGGTCAAGGAAGGCGACAAGGTCAAGTCCGGCCAGAAAATCGCCGAAATGGGCAAGAACGCCGCCAATCGTGTGCTGCTGCATTTCGAAGTACGCAAGAATGGCAAACCGGTGGATCCGCTGCCGCTGTTGCCGGCGCGCTGAACGAGACTCGGGCGACGGGCATTTGTAGGAGCGACGTACACCTCGCTCCTACATCAAGACGCCCGGCGCCAATCTTTGCATGAACATCTACACCAGCGACCAGTTCGTCCTGCCCTTGCCTGAAGGCCATCGCTTTCCGATGGCCAAGTACCGTCTGCTGCGCGAGCGCGTAGAGGCCAACCTGGCGCTGCTTGGCGCCCATCTGCATGAAGCGCCGTGGGCCGACGATGCTGCCGTGTTGCGCACCCACAGCGCCGATTACCTGGCCAAGGTGCGCGACGGAACACTCAGCGACGCCGAACAAAGACGCATCGGTTTCCCCTGGTCGCCGGCGATGGCCGAGCGTACGCGACGGGTCTCCGGCGCCAGCATGGCGGCGCTGGAAAGCGCCATCGCGGGCTGCGGCGTTGGCGTCAACCTGGCCGGTGGCACGCATCACGCCTTCGCTGATCACGGCGCCGGTTATTGCATCTTCAATGACAGCGTGATCGCCGCGCGCCACGTGCAGGCGATCGGGCTGGCGCAGCGCATTCTGGTGATCGATCTCGACGTGCATCAGGGCAACGGTACCGCCGCGATCTGTCGCGACGATGCCAGCATCTACACCTTCTCGATGCACGGCGCGCGAAACTATCCAGCGGTCAAACCACGCGGCGACCTCGACATCGACCTGCCCGACGGCACCAGCGATGCCGAGTATCTGCAACTGCTCGAGCGCAATCTCGCTTACGCCCAGGCGCGTTCACGGGCTGATGCGGCGATTTACCTCGCAGGTGCCGACCCCTATGCCGGCGACAAGCTCGGTTACCTGAATCTGAGCAAACATGGACTGCGCCGTCGCGATCAGATGGTGTTCGACCACTGTCGGCGTCAGGCACTGCCGGTTGCCGTCAGTATGGCTGGCGGATACGCGCCGGAGGTGACCGACATCGTCGACATTCACTACGCAACCATCGAATGCGCGGCGCAACTGGCGCTCACCCGGGGTTGGTATCCGCCGCAGAAACCGACGTCGGTCTTCGCTTGCATGGCTGCAGCGGAGGACTGACGTCGGAGCGACCTTGAGCGAGCCTGGAAGTCACGGCTCGCGACGCAAGGTCGCTCCCACGCACGCTTTACTGACGCGCCGGCTTGTCCTGGTTGTCCTCGACGACCGCACCCACCTCGACCCGACCGCGGTATGGCTCACGCCAGAGCTGGTCCTGCCACTCGAAATATCGCTCCGGCTGCCAGAACTTGTCGTTGTAGAACTGCTCGCCATCGAGCCGAATCCAGTTGCCGTTGCCGGGCAGCAGCACGGTCAGCGCGCCCTTGAATCCAGTGCGGCTGCCGGTGGTCTGGCGGCGTCCCTGGTCGATCTTGCGTTCCAGGCGTGGTTTGGCCACATCGTCGCCATACTCTGCGTAGATGTCCTTGCCGACGCTGAGCGCGCGCTCGCGTTCGCGCTCGTCGAGTGAACTCCAGTAGTGCTCGCGGATGGCGGTAAAGTCCTTGTAACCGCGCTCGGCAGCGAGGTCCATCCAGGCATAGGCGCGGGCGCGGTCGATGCTGGTGCCATCGCCGTTCCAGTACATTTCGGCGACCATCGCCTGCGAACCCTTGTCGGCGTAACGCGACGAACGGACGAAAGCGTCGAATGCCTTGTCGGGTCTGCCGGCCTCATAGCGTTCAAGGCCCACCTTGCGCCAGCGAAGATCCGGGTGATAACGCAAGAATCCCTCCGATGCCGCAGCCGAATGAGCGGCTTCCGGCGCGCTGTTTTGCGCGGCCAGTCGCGGCGCGACGCTTGCCAATGCGAGGGCCAGTGCGCTGATGACGAGTAGACGGTTGGACAAGGCTCGTTTCTCCAGTGTCGACAGGGGCGTGGGCTTCGGCAGTAAAGACGCTCCGATGTGCCCGCGGGTTGCAGAGTCGACCCTAGCGATGCATTCATTGACAATCGCGTGCCGGAAGATGGGGATTACTTCAAGCACCCTCACCCTGCAACTCCACCGGCTGCCTCAGAGCAGCAGCGGCCGCGCGGGCGCGCGGCCCTCCAAGAGCCTCACCAGCCCAAGCGCTCCTGGAGGGCGCCGCGCCTGCGGCGCCGCTGTGCGACCGGCTGCCTCAGAGCAGCAGCGGCCGCGCAGGCGCGCGGCCCTCCAAAAGCCACCGTCCTTCCGACGCGGCCGACGGGCTTGCGCGCGGCGTGCCGCCTCAGCGATTGGTCAGCTGAATCTCGATGCGCCGGTTGATCGTGTACGCCGCCGGGGTATCGGCCGGATCGAGCGGTCGAAACTCGCCGAAGCCGTTGGCGGCGAGGCGGTTGGCCTGGATGCCCGACACCACCAGATGTTTGACGATGGCGATCGCGCGCGCGGTGGAGAGCTCCCAGTTGGATGGAAAACGCGCCGTATTGATCGGCCGCTTGTCGGTGTGACCGTCGATGCGCAGCACCCAATCGATTTCCTTGGGAATCTCTGAGGTGACCTCGAGCAGCGTCTGCGCCAACTGATCCAGCTGTGCCTGTGCCCCCGGCGTCAGTTCATCGGTGCCGGAGGCGAACAGCAATTCGGAGGGTACGACGAAGCGGTCGCCGACGATCTGGATGTCAGCGCGATTACCGAGTACCTCGCGCAGGCGACCGAAGAAATCCGAACGGTAGCGCTGCAATTCGTTGACCTTGTTGGCCAGCGCCAGATTCAGCTCCTTGCCGAGTTCGTCGATGCGCAGATCCTTGGCCTTGCTCTGCGCCTTGGCCAGATCGAGCGACGCGGCGAGTTGGTCCAGTTGTGCGCGCAGCGCGGCGACCTGGCGATTGAGCAGTTCGACCTGCGCCGCCGATTTTGCCGACAGCTCGGTCTGCAACGCCAGCTTGTCCTGGTTCTCTTCCAGTTGCGCCAATCGCGACGCGATTTCGCTTTCCAACTGCTTTTTCAGCTCGGCCAGCGCATTGATGTCGGCAGTCAAGCGCGCGACTTCCGATTCACTGCCTTCCAGTTGCGCCTGGGTCTGCGTCAGCGTGGCGTTGGTCTGGTCCAGCGTCAGGCGCAGCGCATTGCGCTCATCGGTGGTGGTCGCCAGCGACGCGGACAGTTCTCCAGCCGCAGTTTCCGCCTTGAGCTTGGCCTCGCGTTCCATCGACAGGCTGCGTGCCAGTTCGGCCAGCTCCGCGTTCAGCGCCGCCAGCGCCTTGTCGCGGCCGCTCAATGCATCGGAAAGCACGAACTGGCCGATGGTGAAAATCATCAGCACGAATACCAGCACCATCAGCAGCGAGCTCAAGGCATCGACAAAGCCGGGCCAGAAGTCGACGGTGCGCCGGCGGCGCGAGGCGAGGGTGCTCATCGATGCAGCCTCAGTTCGCCGGCCGCTTGTGTTCCATCGCTGCGGCGATGGTGCGCGTCAGCAGACGGAACTCGGAGCGCAGTTCGTCGCTGAGCTGCGATCCGGCGCCCTGCGACTGCGCGAGGGTCTTCAGCGCGTTCCTGAGTTCCTGCTGCGATTGCGCCAGCTCGTTGATGCCGCGCGACTCACGTCCAAGCAACTCGTTGAGCTTGCCCAGCTGGTTGTTCAGTTCACCGAGTTGGTCGGCGCTGGCGCGGCGCTCGCGTTCGCTGTCGACGATCGCGCGCTGCATGCGTTCGAGGCCGTCGGCGGTCTGTTCCAGCAACGCCTGCACATAGGCCGGCACCGAGGTGTCGCCCTCGACCGCCAGACCACCGCCGCCGCTGAGCTTGGTCATGCCCGACAGCCAGTCTTCCAGCTCGGTGTAAAAACGGTTCGCGGTACGCCCCGATTGCAGGTCGAGAAAGCCCAGCACCAGCGAGCCGGCGAGGCCGAACAGCGAGGTCGAGAAGCTGGTTGCCATGCCCGACAGGGGCGCCTGCAAGCGGGTCTTGAGGGTTTCGAACATGGCGACCGCGTCGCTGCCGGCGGTCATCCCGCCGATGATCTCGCCGACCGAGCCGATGGTGCGCAACAAGCCCCAGAAGGTGCCCAGCAGGCCAAGAAAGATCAGCAGACCGATCAGGTAACGCGACAGATCGCGCTGTTCTTCGAGGCGCAGGTGCACGCTGTCGAGGATCGAGCGCATCGACGCCGTGGACAGCGTCAGCGGACGTCGATCGGTCTTGGCCAGCATCTGCGCCATCGGCGCCAGCAACACCGGCGGCGCGTGCGCGCGGTCCGGATTGGAACGACGGAAATGGGTGATCCAGTTGACCTCGTGCTGCAGCCGCGTCACCTGGCGCACATTGGCCAGCACGCCGACCAGGAAAACCAGAATGATCACGCCGTTGAAGATCGGCGTGGCGTTGAAGGCATCCAGCAGCGGCACGATCAGCACGATGCAGATGGCAGCGACGATGCCGAGGAAGCCGAGCATCCATACCAGGGCGCGATTCGGTTGACTCATTGACGACTCTCCGACGGCATACCCGCTGCATCCTGCCGAAGCAGACCTGAACAGTAGACGTGTGCAAGGCGTGATGGGTTAGCTCGATGCGGGAACTATCGCGCTGTTCTTGAATTCCTCTCCCCGCAGGCGGGGAGAGGATGTCACCGCAGGTGACAGGTGAGGGGGCTCACCTGACGGAGCGAACGCTTTGTCAGCGATCCCCCTCATCCGGGTCCTGCGGACCCACCTTCTCCCCGCTTGCGGGGAGAAGGAATCAAAACACGGCTCCCCGCTTGCGGGGAGAAGGAATCAAAAAGACACTACCCAAACCACCCCTGCAGATACCAGCACTCGGGTTTGCGCAGGTCCTGGTAGACCCAGGCGCGCGCGCCGGCGGTCAGTTGGAAGCTGTCGCGCGCCGGTTCGCGTGCGGCGGCGGCCATCGACACAGTTGCTGCGAGGCGTCCACGCTGCAGGCGTTCGACCTCGACGATCTCGGCGATGTAGTAGTCCCGACGCACATCGCCGTCGTCCCACCAGCCGCTTTCGATGCGCTCGGCACTGCTGATCAGGATCAGGCTGTCGCGATCGATCGGCAGCGGTTCGGGCAGCAGGCACAGCGGCCGCGATGCGCCGGGCGACTCGCCCTCGGGTGGGCGGATCAGCGCCGGGCCCTCGGCGTGCGGTCGCCAGCGGCTGGCGTATTCGGGGCGATGGTCGGCAATCCACAGCGGCCGCAGCAGCGCGGCATCACCGAGGCGCGCGCTCAGGCGTTCGATCAGCGGCGTCAGGCTGGTGGCCTCGCTGCTGTCGCCGAACAGGTCCTGGAACCTGGGCACGAAACTCGGCAGCCGCGCGACTTCCAGATGGATGCCGAGCACCGGACGCGGGAAGCGCATGCGCTCCAGCCGTGCGCGTGTCAGCGTGTACAGATGCTCCGGGTCGCGACTGGCTTCGATCAGGCCGACTTCGAGCCGGCAGATGTCGCCGATGCTGCTGCGCATCTCGCTGCTGCGACGCGCCGATTCCAGCGCGAAGCGCAGCATGAAGTGCTGCACGCCGCCATCGCGTGCGGTCAGCACCGCAGCGAGATCGTTGAGCATGCGCTTGAGCGGGAACGCCAGCGCCTCGCTGCTGGAGCAGGACGCCGGCAGTTCCAGCCAGGCGTGATAGCTGTCCGGCGGTCGGTACGGATCCAGCGCCTCGGGCAGTTCGCCGCGCAGGCGCCCGAGATAATCGAGCGTGGCCTGGCCGAAACGCCGGGCGATGCCCGAGCGTGGCAATTTGGCCAGTTCGCCCAGTGTGCGGATGCCGGTGGCCTGCAGCGTGGCGACGATGCGGCTGTCGAGTGCGCTGTCGCCGAGCGCGAGCGGCGCCAGCGGATAAATCGCGCCCGAACGTGCCGGATCGCGCCGGGCCACCTCGGCGCGCAGTCGCGCAGCAGCCGGCGTGGCGCCATAGCCGAGCAGAGCGCTGAACCCGAGCTCCGCCAGATCCGCCTGCAGTGTGGTCTGCAGCGCCGCATCGCCACCGAACAGCTTGGCGCTGGCGCCGACTTCGAGCAGCAACGCGTCGCCGCCATCAAGACTGACACGACTGGTGTAGCCATAAGCCCACGCCGCCAGCCGTTCCAGCGCCTGGCGTTCGGCCAGTTGATCGCGTCGATGGATCGTCAACGGCGCCAGCGCCTGCGCCGCCGCCAGGCGCTGTCCCGAACGCACGCCATGCGCCGCTGCTGCGCTATCGGCCAGATGCACCTGCGCACGCTGCTCGGGTCCATCGATGACCACCCGCGGCGCCCCCGCAGGCTGGTCAGCCTGCGCCCGATCGATCAGATCCAGCGCCAGCCGGGGCAGGGCGAGGCAGAGCCAGGTGTGGTCGGCGGTCATGTGAGGTTGTTGGTTGTTGGTTGTTGGTTGTTGGTTGCTGGTTGTTGGCGGCGAACAGAAACCGGTTGTTGGTTGCTGGTTCCTGGTTGTTGGCAGCAACAGCGGCGGCGCAGGCGCGCCGCCCTCCAGGAGCGCGCGTGCCGCTGCTGCCAATAACCAAAAACAACCAGCCAGCAACCGCTTTTGCTGCCAACAACCAGGAACCAGCAACCAGCAACCCGCTCTTGCCACCAACAACCCGCTTCATCACACCCTTACCCTGAGCGGCTGCGCGCTCGAGCAGTTCAACCCACGCGCCTTGAGCACGCCCAGCGACGCGCGTGCCAGCGGTCGGTCGATACGGATGCGCAGGGCTGCCGGCGACACCTGGCGCTCCTGCGTCAACGGGCGGAATACCAGCGCCAGCGAGCGGCTGCCCTCGGTCGCCAATGCCAGCCGGCGCATGGCGCGCTCATCGGCTTGTTCGGCCCACAGCAGCACGCTGCACGAGGTGCCGCTGGCGAGGATCTGCTCGGTTGCCCACAGGGCCTCGCGCTCGCTCATCGGCGCGATCAGCAGCAAACGGTCGAGCGCCACGCCAGCGCGTGCCAGCGTCGGGATGTTGGGCGGGCAGGGCGGGCGCACATAGACCAGCATCTGCCCGGCATGCGTGCGCTGCGCCAGCAGCGGCAGCAACAACTCGATCTCGCCGAGGCCGGTCTGCGGCAGCAGGACCTCGCTCAGGCGCCCGATCGGCCAGCCGTGGCCCGGCAGCGCCGCATCCAGTGGCGCGCGGCCGGTGGCCTGCACCGACAGCAGCCGCTGTCCGCCATCGCGCGCGCGCCAGATATCGTCGCGGCGCAACAGATCGGTGCTCGAGATCGGCGCGGCGGCGCCTTCGGCGGTGGCAGAAACAGGATCGGGCAGGGCACGCAGCGCAGACATTTCGGCATTCCTCAGGGGTGTCTGCTACAGACTCGACAATCGCGTCTCAGGGAATGCGACTGGCGCGCAGTGGATGCCGCGCATTTGTGGGAGCGGGCTTGTCCCGCGAGCTTTCCATCGGCAACGGCAAAAGCTCGCGACGCAAGGTCGCTCCCACAAGCAAGCCTCGCTCCCACAGGCGCTCCGCTCCTACAACAGACTGCGAACCACGCCCACCGCCAGTCCTTCCAGCACCAGTTCGTCGCGCGCCGGGTCGATCTCGATCGGCGCATAGGCCGGGTTCTCGGCGCACAGGCGCAGGCGATTGCCTTCGCGCTGCAGGCGCTTCACCGTAACCTCGTCGCCGATCCGCGCGACCACGATCTGCCCGGATTCGGCGCTCTGGCAACGGTGCACCGCCAGCAGGTCGCCATCGACGATGCCGACACCGAGCATGCTGTCGCCGTGTACCCGCAGCAGGTAGTCGGCGCGTGGACGAAACAGAGTCGCATCCAGCGCCAGTTCGGATTCGATGTTTTCCAGTGCCAGGATCGGGCTGCCGGCAGCTACGCGACCGATCAGCGGCAGCAGCGCACCGCTGGTCCGTGTGCTGCGGGTATCCGTGCCGGCAAGCACGCGGATCCCGCGCGAGCGCCCTGGCGCCATTTCGATCGCACCTTTGCGCGCCAGTGCACGCAGGTGATCCTCGGCAGCGTTGGCAGAGCGAAATCCGAAGGCGCTGGCGATCTCCGCACGCGTCGGTGGCGCGCCATTGCGGGCGCTCTGCTCGGTGATCCAGTCGAGGATCTGGCGTTGCCTTGGGGTCAGCTGGTTTTCTTCCATGGACTGTATGTTCATACAGTTCTCTTAATCCGGCAAGTGCCCGGCAGTCGCGTCCGCCGTCACTTGCGGCATTTCGCGCTGAACTCGCGCTGGAAGCCGTACTCGCTGTTGAGCGTGGCGTAGAACTGTTCGATGTAGCGGGTCAACTCGCGTCGCCGCTTTGCGCTCAGCCGCTGCTCGTTCTTGATCAGTTCGAAGATCGCCGTACGCTGCGCAAGGAACTCCTCGCGTGCTGCTGCAAGCGTGTGATTGTGGTGGCAGAAGCCGCGATACAGGCGCTCGCTGATGGACTTGATCGGCAACGATTCGTGTGGCGCCACATAGTCCGCTGCAACCATCCCGGCCGAGTCGAAGTCGTAGGGCACAGCGAACCGTTGTTGCGGATCGCCCGACCTGAGCACCCGGGTGTTGTGGCAGCAAGCATCCTCCTGCGGCCCACTCAAGACCGCGAAGTCGGTATTGCCGATCAGGTACTGGAACATCATCAGGCGACTCAAGGCCAGTGCATCCAGATCGCCGATCGCGAATCTGGCCGCCTGGTCGCGCTTGAGTCCGTTACGCCGGGCCATGTCGTCGGTGTCTTCGATGAGGAACGCAAACCGCGGTCCATTCGGATTGCCGCCGCTGGAGTCGATGTAGGTGATGTCGAGCGGGCGAACCCGGAAACTGATATCGGTGATCAGGTTGAAGATGCGGTAGGCCAGCATCTCCTGCACGTAGTACTGCGCGAACTGCTGCCCGTTGCGGCAGTGAGTCACCATCTTCAGCGAGCGCTGCCCGGCGAATACGGTGCCCTCGGTGGCGGCTTTGGCAAAACGGATCCGCAGCGGCGGAAAGCGGCAGAAACGCAAGCGGGTCAGGCCACGGGTTTCGACCGTCGCTTCGATGCGGTGGGTATTGCCTTGCGCGTCGCTGTAGCCGATCACGGCGGCATGCCGGCGCTGATCCGTGGTTTTTTTCAGCAGTTCGGCCCAGGGCGCCTGCAAGGTGACGCTCAGCGCGGAGTCGGACTGGAACAGGGGGCGCTCCGGTTTCCCGGCAAACGCGTTGGTCGCGATCGCGAACCACACCATGGACAGCAACACCACCGCGGCGACCGGTCGTCGCGACAGGGTTGCGGGCTTTGCTGCGTCAGCCGGGATGTCTGCGGGTCGGTTCATCGCGCACTCGTCCAACTGAAGTTGCCAGGTTCAATCGTCTGCTTCTTCGGCCTTGAGCTGGCGCTTCTTTTCCTTGCGCTGGGCCGAATGATCCGACTCCAGCCCATCGCCGAAACAACAGACATACACGGTTGCGTAACAGAAGTAGATCGTCATCACGACGGCCACTTCCAGCGCTCCGACGCCAGCGGCAATGCCGGTACCAATCGCGACCAGGATGAACAGGGCGTCGAAGGTGTCCTGCAGTGCGCGCCGGAACTGTACCCCGGCGACGATGCCGGCCAGCGCAAAAGCCAGTGCCAGGCTGTACTGCACGACCAGCACAATCGCCGCAACCACGCCGGGCAGGATCAGCGTGGTCTCATCCAGCGAGTGATCGTAATCGCTGCCGCGGTAGATGCCCTTGTGCACCCAGGACACCGGCAACATCAGCAGCCAGATTCCGATCAGTGCAATGGCGAGGCGGCGGGCGTAGCCGAGCCGGTCCAGATCCGCCACTGGTTCGATCTCCGCTGCCTGAGCGGCGGCATCTTCGGTCGGACGCGAGTCCTTGATGCGAGTGACCCTGACGTCAGCGCCGGTAGCCAGTTCGGTGACGCCGCCGATCGGAAGATGTCTGGGGATGCTGGGAAACAGCGATATCAGGATGGCCAACGCAGTCGCCACGCTGAAGTGGTAAAGCAGCAGGCGCCGCAGCAGCCTGAAGCCTGTTTGCCGCGCCGTAGCGGGGCAGGCATGCAATGCGCTTGAATGAGCGGGTTTCTGCAGTTTCGATGCGTCGGTCACGAACCTGTCCTTGATGGTCGCAGATGCTAGTGAATCCGGCGAAGTTGTCGCAGGTGCGCATCGTAACCTGATGCGATCGCTTGCTGGGTAGCGCTGCTCCGTGCGCGCTTCGAGTTGGATCATGCCCCAAGGATATTTGCGCCGGCGGCCGCGGTTACAGGCTTGATGCCCGAAGCGCCGGGCGCCACGCACATCAACCCTGGAGCACGACTGCCGATGGACGACGCGAGGTCCCCGGCCGACCAGGGCAGGGTTCATGGCCCGTGGTCAACCCAAGTCGGAAAGGGAATGCGCAGAGACCAGGGTTCGGACTGGTTCGGCTTGCCTCAACTTAGCCGAGCTTGCTAGAATGCGTCCACGAGATTAAACGGATGGACGTTATCTTGAGCGGAATCGACCCGAGTCTGGCCCCTGTGATGCGTGCCTTCGAATCCTGCGCGCCCATCTTCCAGGCGCTCGGCGATCCGCATCGGCAGGCCATCGTATTGCTGCTGGCGCAACACGATCGGCTGTCCGTCAACGTGATCGCCGAGTCGATGCCGTTGTCGCGACCGGCCGTGTCGCATCACCTCAAAGTGTTGAAGACCGCCGGTCTGTTGCAGTTGACGCGCGAATCGCGCGAGAACTACTACAGCCTCGAAATCGATCCGGCGCTGGACCAGCTTGACGCGCTGGTGCGGGCTGCACGCAGCAGTTGCGCCTGAGCGTCGTTTTTTTTGCCTTATATGTCGAAAGGATTAAACCTATGAACGTTGAAAAGCTGCGCCCGCTTGCAGTGGTGACCGGTGCATCCAGCGGCATCGGCCGCGCATTCGCAGTCAAGCTGGCCGGGGAGGGCCATGACCTGATGCTGATCGCCCGCCGTCAGGAAGAACTGGCGAGCCTGGCACTGGCACTGCGCGAACTGGGCGCCAATGTGCAGTGTCTGGCGGTCGACCTGACCCAGCCACGCAGCATCGACACCATCGGCACGGCGCTGGGTCAGCGCGACGTGGCACTTCTGGTCAACAACGCTGGCTTCGGACTTTTCGGCCTGTTTGCCGAAACCGATGGCACACGCGAATTGGCGATGATCGATCTCAATGTGCGCGTTCCGACGGAACTGGCCAAGCGCCTGTTGCCGGCGCTGATTCGCGCCCGGGGCGGGATCATCAACGTGGCATCGACCGCGGCTTTTCAGCCGGGTCCATGGATGGCCGTCTACTACGCCACCAAAGCCTATCTGCTGTCGTTTTCCGAAGCCATTGCCGAAGAGCTGGCGCCCCGCGGGGTGCGCGTGATGGCCCTGTGTCCGGGCCCGATCCGGTCCGGATTCCAGGACACCGCCACCATGCAGCGTTCGGGGTTGTTGCGCATGCCGCTGCCCAGCGCCGAATGGGCTGTGGATTCAGCTTGGCGCGCCTGGCGTCGTGGTCGCCGCGTGCACGTGCCTGGCTGGCTCAACAAGGTCATGGCGTTCAGCGTGCGGCTGACGCCGCGGCGATGGATGACGACGCTGGTGCGGATCATCTCGGCGCCGGTTTGAACTTCCGAGCCGCCGCTGAGTCGCCGCGCAGTGCTGCGATCACTCAAAGTTGCCAAAGAAGATCGTGTCGGACTCGAAGGCGCGGTGCCGGTGCCGGTCAGGGCTCTACCGCAAACAAGCGCCACTCGCCGATCCGCGGCGGAAACGGGTGGGCGGGGCGCTCGACAAAGCGGATGCCGGAGCCGGCAACCAGATCCTTGACCGTGCTGGACACCACGACTTCATGGTTCGCCGAGGTCTTTGCCACCTGGCGCGCAATCTCGACCGCAAGGCCGCTGACCTGCTGGCCGACCAGATCGCACTCACCCGTATGCAGCCCGGCGTGCAGCGGTATCTGCAGCCTGCGCGCGGCGTTGCAGATAGCCAGAGCCGCGCGAATCGCCCGGGCAGGTCCGTCGAAACTGGCCAGCACCCGCTGGCTGTCGATGTGGATCAGTCGGCCTTTGAAAAGCTCGATTTCCCGGGTCAGGAACACCTGATGCCGATGGGTGGTTGACTCACTTGCGGCGGGCTCGCTGGCGTCTTCGGCCAGACGCACGGCAAGCACGGTAGCCAACACCCGATCGATTCCGGATGCGTGGCGTACCCCGGTCAGGAACTCCTCGATCTCATCCAGAATCTCGTCCTGGGCACCGACGAAGGGCAGGTGGTCCACACCCGGCAGTTCGACGAATTTGGCGCCGGGAATATGTTCGGCGAGATAGCGGCCTTCGTGAACCTTGAGGCAAGTGTCGCCGCTACGGTGCACCACCAATGTCGGTACGCGCACGCTCGGCAGCACGTGGCGGATGTCGATTTCGGTGTTCATCCGTGTCAGGGCCACTGCCGCGCCCGGGCTCGCGCCGCGGCGCAGGTAAGCGGCCCACCATTGGCGAAACGCCGGATCCTGGGCGACGCTCGGAGCACGTTCTTCGAGACCGACCGGTCCTCCCCAATGGTTGCGGATCTCGTCCAGAAACACATCGCGTTCGGCAACAGTCGGCCCCCAGGGATAACCCGCGCCGCGCAGGCGGCGCGCGTAACTGCCGATCATCACCAGGGCTATCGTGCGTTCCGGGTAGGTGGCGGCGAACAGGCTGCACATCGGTCCGCCCTCGGAAACACCGCACAGCACCGCGCGCTCGCTGCCGACCGCTTCCATCACCGCGCGCACATCGTCCATGCGCTGCTCCAGTGTCGGCAACTGGTCGAGCGGAACCCGGTCGGATAGTCCGGTACCACGCTTGTCGAACAGGATCACACGGGCGAACGTGGCCAGGCGGCGCAGGAATCGCGCGAACGAACTCTCGGTCCAGAAATACTCCAGGTGCGAGATCCAGCCCATCACAAACACCAGGTCGAGCGGCGCGTCGCCGATCACCTGGTAGGCGATATTGACGTCGCCGCTGCGCGCGTAATGCACTTCCGGAATATCGAATCCGGCCTCCGGATCGGCTGTGCCGTGATGCCTGGACACGGACGCGGGTGTCGAAACAGGTACCGGTTGCGGCGCGGGCAGGGCAGCCAGCACGCCCGACCAGCTGCTCTCCGGGCGCGAACGCAACTCCAGTTCCTGCAACATGGATTTGAGATCGAGCTGCAAATCCTTGCTGGTCTGGTAGCGCTGATCGCGATCCTTGCGCAGCGCCTTGCCGACAATGCGCTCAAGTTCTGCCGGCGCTTCGAACGCATGCGACAACGGTAGCGGATGGCGTTCCAGGATCGCCGCCATCACGTCGCTGGGCGTGGCCCCGGAAAACGGCAACGCGCCGGTCAACATTTCATGAAGCAGCACGCCGAGACTGAACACATCGCTGCGCCCGTCCACCGCAAGGCCACGCGCCTGTTCCGGCGACATGTAGTTGGTGGTGCCCAGCAGCGTGCCTGGAATGGTGAAATCCGACCTTCCGAGCAATTCACCCTTGAGTGGTTTGGCAAGGCCGAAATCGAGCAGCTTGACGATGCCGTCTGGGCGCACCATGACGTTTTCCGGCTTGACGTCCCGATGCACCAGACCGGCGCTGTGCGCCACATCCAGCGCGCCGGCGAGTTGCACAGCGATTTCCAGGGCGCGAATCGGCTCGATCCTGCCCGGTTTGATCAACTCTCGCAGGGTCTCGCCATCGATGTGTTCGGTGGCAATGTAATGGTGACCATCGGTCTCGCCGATGTCGTGGATGGTGATGATATTGGGGTGATTCAGCGTGCTGATCACGCGTGCTTCGAGCAAGAAACGGCGCAGCCATTCCGGATTGCGCGTATAGCGACCGGGCAGCAGCTTCAATGCCAGCTTGCGATCGAGTTGTGTATCGCGCGCCAGGAACACCTTGCCCATGCCGCCGGCGCCGAGCAAGGCGAGCACTTGAAAGCGGCCGATCTGCATCCCGGGACGAATCGTGCTGCGCCGGCCGACCGGCGCGCCGCCTGTCGACGGCGACGCCGGGTTCACCGAGGGAGAGGCGGATCCGCGGGCTAGGCCGAGCGCGATCGTGTTGGCCTCGGAGGTCAGCAGAACAGCAGCTTCGAAACGACAACCCTTGCGCGGAATACTCTCCACGTAAGGATCGCCGTTGTCGTCGTTGCCGAGCGTCTTGCGCAAGTCAGCAACCAAGCGCGGCAGTTGCCGGCGATCGAGCGCCAGTCGCTGCGCCAGTTCGTCGAAGTCGAGCAGCTCGCGATGGCGTTCGACCAACGCGATCAGAACTCGTAGGGATGCCTTCGGCAACGATATCGCCTGATCGTTGGAATACAGCTGCGGCACCGCCGTTTCCAGGCGGAACACGCCAAACTCGTAAACGCAGCAGATCGAGTGGGACATCGCTGGCCTTGTGATTGCCGATTCCGGGCGCGCCGGCAGCAGGCGACGACGTGAGTGTACGCCGCGTGGGAATATCGTGGCGAGGCACTGCCGAACGGCGTCGGCAGGCAGTCCGGGGCAGAACCCAGCATCAACCTGGATAGCCTTTCGATTGTCCATTGCGATATCCCCGGGGGGCAGTTGCGAGGCGCAACTGGGCAATGGCGAACTCCCTGCGACCGTCGAGATCCCGGCTGCGGGTGCCGGAGAGATCGAAATCGGCTTGGTTGCCCGAACGGGCGAGACTGTGCAATGGGGCCACCTCCAATTCCTGCTGGTGGCTCGTTCGGATGTACTTGAGGCGACACTTGACGACAATCAATTGACGTCAATCAATTGACCGTTCCGTACTGGCTTGGACCCTTCAGTTCTGGCTTTGAGTGATCGCCGGTCTGAGTGCTTCAGCCGACACCTTCAGCCGATCGATGCGTCGCTCGCCGTCGTAAACCCACAGTTCAGTGCTGCCGGCGGGTTGCACCAGCCACGCACGAATCCATTTCGAGGTGGGCTCGGTGACTCGCCAGATCGCGGCGGATGCCGGGTCGGCGACGTGCACTGCGCGCTGCTCCGGGTCGCTGGCCCGATTTGTCGCGCTCGACGTAGATGTCGCCCACGTCGGTGACGGTGATCGACGGCA
Organism: uncultured Rhodanobacteraceae bacterium; assembly: GCA_937928755.1. Taxonomy (GTDB): domain Bacteria; phylum Pseudomonadota; class Gammaproteobacteria; order Xanthomonadales; family SZUA-5; genus JADKFD01. The sequence goes on from CALEZI010000192.1 coordinate 18,222, forward strand.
GGCTCAAGTCTTCATCGTAGTCGTCCACGGCAGGCCGACAGGTGCGCTCGCGTTGGCCATTCGCATCGAATACATGCACCGAACCGCTGCGTTCGTCGATGGCGTGGATGCGGCCTTCGTTCGTAATGTGCATGCCCACCACGTGCTGCAACGCGCCGCTGTCTGGTGCGGTGCCGATCACCTGCTCGACCGTGCCGTCGATCGACACGCGCATCAGCGCGCTGCCATCGCTGGTCCAGCGCTGTCCGCCGACGCCCTGCTGGAGGTTGCCGATCGCGCGAAAGCGCCGACCGTCGGCGAGTGCAGGAGTGTAGCTCTCGCTCACGCTGCCATCTGCACGCATGTGGACGAACTCGGGTGAACCCTGAAAGTCGTAGACGATCACACCGCCAGCCACGTCGGCTTCGAGGCCGGCCACGTAATTCGGCTCGCGGCCCCAGGCGGTCTTCAACGGGATGCTTCCCAGCGCGCGCCCATCGCGGCCGAAGCGTTTGAGCCGGTCGCCGACGTTTTCCAGCACGACGACCACGCCATCCGAAGTGACGGTCAGATCCTCCGGACTGAACACGTGTTCGTCGCTTCCGTGACGTTCGCCGACGACCCAGCGCTCGCGTCCAGCGGCATCGAAAGCGCGCACGCTCTCCTCGATCGTGTAGTCGTGATGCCAACTGGTCAGCGCGACAAAACCACCGACGCCATCGCGCGCCAGTTGCTCGATCGGCGGTGCGCGAAATTCCGGCAGCGGTTGCACGCTGCCGGTCCCGGCATCCAACCAGTCACAGCGCAGCAATCCGAAGCGCCCACGATCGTCGATCGCGAAGTCTTCGAACGGCGCTGGCGCGCGCGGCTCACCGGCATTCAGTTCGATCGATCCGGGCGAGGGAAGAATGCGTGCGGCAATTGCCGACCACGGTTCCGGAGACCGTGCGCCGCGCCCTTCGGCTGGGCAAGCGCGACAAGATTCACTACACGATCCGTCCCAGCGGCGAGGTCCTGCTGACGCGCGCTGACGCCTCGGCAGGTGACGACCCGGTGCTCGGTCAGTTTTTGCGTTTTCTGGCTCGCGACATCGCCAGCCATCCAGAGCGCCTTCAGGCTGTGGATGTAGGGCTCGTCCAGCGTCTCCATGCCTCGGTGGATGGCATCGAGGTCGATCTCGATGCCGCCCTGTCGGCAGACGGTGAATGATCGCAGGCAAGCCCGCGCCACTGGTCATTCACGAATGGACCGTTTTCGCCCACCCGCTGTTCCTCGCACAGATAGAAGCACTGGCGCAGCAGGTCGAGAACTTCAAACAGAATGATCCGGTCGGGCACGTCAAGAAGCACGCCAGCAAGCGGTTGGCGGCGATCACCAAGCTGGCATTCGACGTCATCCCGCAGGACCCGACACGGCCGGAATACCGCCAAGGCTCTGCGCTGGGCGACGACTACAAACACTGGTTCCGCGCCAAGTTCTTTCAGCAGTACCGCTTGTTCTTTCGCTACCACGCGCCGAGTAAGGTGATCCTGCTGGCATGGGTGAACGATGGAGACACCAAGCGTGCCTACGAAAGCGACGACGATGCATGACGCCGCGACGGCAGCATGCGCCTGATCGCCTTCATCACCGAGGGCGCCGTGATCGTGCGCATCCTTGATCACCTCGGCGAACCCAGTCGCGCACAGCGGATGGCGCCGATCCGTGGCCCTCCTCACGGCGCGATGCAGCAGCGGGATGACCTCGACACCCGCAGATCGCTCACCTCGATCCGCCGACCGAGGTCATGCCCGACTACGAGAACCAGATGCGAATCGACTTCAACATCGCGTCGATGGCAGCGCTTGCCCGCGAAATGGCGAAAACACCTGACGGCGCCCGCGTGAAGGCAATGCCAGAAGGGTGCAGGCGTCAATCGCGCATCAAAACCTCAGAACATCGTTCGCGAGGGACTGCGAGGCCCGCTTGCCGGACCCTTGACGGCACGAGTCCGCAGCGTACGCTGCGCGAAAAGTGGCTTTGGAATTCCTATCCTTCGCCGACTGACCATCGACACTCAGTGCCTCCGGCGCCGTTCTGGCGGCATGCACCAGCCCGACATAGCCGGGCACGTAGACGCGGTAACCGACGCCGATCTCGGCTTTGCCGCCGGCAATCCGGATCGCCAGCGTGCCCGGCAGCGCGCACGCGTGTTGCGCCGGGTCCGCCGGATTGCCGAGTGCAAAGAACGGGCACTGGCGAAACTCTTCGCCCTGCAACACCCAGTCCTGCCAATCGTTGAGGGGTTCCGGAACGCCGACCGACGCGGCGGACGCCGCTTCGGTCATCAGCAGCAGGAACAGCAACCCCAGCGCGCGTAGATGCATGAGCAGACTCCGTGAGAGCGCACCCAATATATGCCGGACGGCGACGCCGTGGAGGTGGACGGCGCACAATCGCCGCGAGCGAACTCAGGCCGGCTTTTTGAGCAACCAGATGAAGGTGGGACACACCCAATAGGCGGCGGACAAAGCCAGCAGCGCGAGGCGTTGCTTGAAGCTGCCGGGTACGATCATGTCGCTCGCGCAGAAGCGCTCGGGATCGGCAATCACCCGCCGCGAATAATCGATGATCTCGAACTTACGGACCAACCGTCGCAGCCCCCAGTAACTGAGGTGATTCTCGTAGTAGTAATCGCCTTTCCCGGCCAATCGGTAGTAGACGTGCCCGATGGGCTTGGGGAGCGCTGCCAGCAGCGGCAGTCGGTGGTGGGACTCGATCAACTTGAAGCGATTGTCGGCCGAAAACATGCATACGCCGCCGGGTTTGAGCACCCGATAGATCTCTTCGATCAGCCGACCAGAATCGGGCACGTGCTCGTAGATATGAGTACAGGTCACGACATCGAAGCTGGTCGCCGGCAAGCCGGTCTGCATCGCGTCGGCGATGACGAAACGCACGTTCGGCGCGGGATTGTGCGAGATGGCAAACTGCACCGCGGGCTCGTCGATGTCGACGCCAACCACGGAGTGGAACTGACCGGCGTAGGCCTGCGTCATGAACCCCGTCGAGCAGCCGATATCGAGCAGGTCGTGATGTTCCAGCGGACCCAGATGGTCGCGCAGGATCGCCAGCGTCTTGCCGGCCTTCCGTTCGCGCGCCGCAGCGTTGTACATCGCGTCGGGATGCGCACTCGAGAATCCTAGCTGATAGTTCTCTAGCCGCATTCTGGCAAGACGCTGCGTAGTCTGGGGGGGGTCGACGACCACGAGATCATACGTCACAGATATCGCAACTGCCCGTCGGATCTTGTTCGCGTGATGCGGTGCGCCTGAAAGAAGAAAGAGGCGCGGATCTCCGCGCCCCTGGAAACCCATCGTTGGTGCCGATCGGCAATTGGAGTGCTGCGTTACCCGATCAACGCGGGATGTTGACGGTCCAGCCGGCAGTCCAGTTGTCGTTGGGGCCGGCGAATGCACCGCGATAGCTGACCGGGCGGAAGAACGAATCGCTCGGCGCCTGACCACCGACCAATACCGGCGAGGTTGCTTGAGGCAGGAAGTTGGTCAGCAGCGGCGCGCCCTGGGCGTTGCCAGCGCCGGCATTGAACCAGGCGCTGACTGCGTAGGCGGCAGCAGCATTGTCCTCGAACGGACCGCCGGTGCAGGTGCCGACGAAGGACTGCGTCATCGTCAGCGTGCTGCCAGTCTGGGTAGCCGAGCTGAGTGCATAGGTCTGCGCATCGACCAGGTTCACGCAGCGGTCGCGGAAGCCGGTGACGACCACGTTCGAATAGCTGCCGCCGGAGCCGCGCCGGATGCGCATGCCTTCGTTGCCCAGGGTGCCGGTCCCGACTAGCGTCAGGTTGGACATGACCGGCTGGGTGCGCGGCAAGTTGTCGCTGGCCGGACTGTCGTTGCTCTAGCCCGTAAGCTCTGGCTGCGAAGATCGCAGTGTCGAGGAGGTGCGACATGGGCCTAAAGATTCGGAAAGCACACGGCGTCGAGCGAAGTGTTTGCACCGGCTGATCACCCGCGGCACCTTCGAGGAGCGAATCAACGACATGATCAAGAGCAAGCGCGAACTGGCCGAGATGACCGTCGGCACCGGCGAGACCAGGGTCGGGCAACTGCCGCTGCAGGAGTTGCGGGCTTTGTTTGAGCTGCAGAGGCCAGACGCTTGATGGGCGGCGGGTGCAGCGGCCAGGTTGTTCCTCTGCTCGATGCAGCCAATCTCCTCGGCGAGCGCAAAGTCCACGAAATCGATTGCGACTGAAGCCGGACCACGCGCCGCTGTCCGCGCGCTGCGCCGCCAATTTCTGACACCCGGACGAGTGCCTTTCCTACTCACCGACGCGACGTCTTGCGATAGCAGGGTCTTGTTGCCGGCAGCCACGCTGCAAGGCCTCGTTCAGCGCCGGGCAGGTCCGTGGTCAGGTCAGCGGGCCATGTCGCCGATCACGATGGCACTACCACTGCTGCGTCAGCGACGGCGTGTTTGCTGCGGCGACCGGCCAAAGCCTCGCCTTTAAGCCCGCGACCGTCGATGCCGCCATGGTGGCCAGGGTGCAGGCGCGGGTGCGTCGGCGGGCTGGCGGCCTATCGTCGACATGGCGTGCTGGACGCACAAGCCGCCGAGGACACGTCGACATGGCGTGCTGGACGCACAGGCCGCCGAGGACATGGTGGGGTGGGACTATCCTTCCCAATGCTGGGGTTCGGGGCGCACTGGAACTGAAAACCGGGCCAAGTAGCTACGTTGGATGGCCCCACAGGGTCCAACAGGCGCGAAACCGCAACAAGGAGTGGCCCCGTTGGTGCCGCGGCGACGCGCCCCTTGTGGCGCGTTTGGCCAGGCGCCGGCGACTCACACCGTTGCGACGCCCGACGTCGAAATCATGGCTTACGCCAACGTCCATGGCTTTATTGTGCTCACCCACGACTGGATTTCAGCGCCATTCTTGCCGCCACGCATGGCGCGAAACCCAGCGTTGTGCAAATCCGCGCCGAGGACGTCAGTCCGGATGTGATTGGTGCTCGGCTTGGTTGTCGCCTGAACCGCTGACACACGCGCTAGGGTGTCAGAATGGCTCGACGGCGATTGCTAACGGTTGTTCTCATTCGGCAGTGACGCCGGCCAGCTTCTGGCGGTGCACGCGCGAAGCGGAGCGTCCAATAGTTGACATAATACACATTAGACGCACTCTCGTTGGTGATGCACGTCAACCCTCCCGCCGCCAGCACATGCGCACGAGTGATTCCACGGAACTGCTCCGGCGCCTGGATGCCGACGAACGCCGCGAATCCTTCAGGTCGCACACGCCGCCGCGAGGTTGTTGGCGGCAACTACTCGAAGCAATCCTTCCAGATCGGCCAACTCGAATCGAAAGTCATCTGAATCGGAATCAGGCTATCGGCAGCAAATTGGGTAGTGCTCGCAGGCGAGCACCCCGGTTGGTACAGGTACGTGTCCGGATGCTGGTAACAGATACCCAGGTTGGCATCTGGAATGCTGTCCGGCGCGACGATCCCCGAGACAGCGATGGTAAACGTTCCGGCGGCAAAGACCTCGGTTTGCAGATGCGCGACGCTCTGGTACTCCGCACTGGAGCTGAATGGCGGCTCATTGTTTCTTCGGATGTCGTAATTCATGCCAGTGAGCCGACCTCCAAGGACATTGGCTTGCAGGTCAAGCGCACTCCCCTGGTTGCACGCTACTGGAGGCCAGAACCTAACTTCCGAGGTTAACTTCAATTCGTGTTGGATTATCCCGCCATAGAACGGACTGAACAATTCTCTTGTCAACGAATTTCGCATTGAGGTCCACTTTCCGATGAACAACAACGGCGATAAAATCTTCGCACTGCATTACGGACGGAGCAACCAGATCATCAGGTGATACTTCGAAGATTGCAGCAACGATCTTTATGCTCGCCCGAGCCTTCTTCTCGCCAGCCAACGCGATTGCGGTGAGAATATTCATGAACTATTTCCCCATTTTGTAGGCGCTGCAGTGCACGATCTTATGGTTTCTACTCGTAGTGGGTGCTCGCGTTCTCGGCCGGCGTTGCCCCAAAGATGGTCATCGTCGTGAGTTCGCCGAAGGCGTTGTAGACATAGGTGGTGCGCTGCGCTTCGGGCGTGTCGACGGCCACGATCCGCTCGGTCAAATTGCCCTTGGCGTCGTAGTCCCAGGTGCTGCGCGTGCCGCGGGCGTCGATGTCCGGATCGGTGATCTTGGTAAGTTGGCCGTTGCTGTCGTAGAGTTAGGTCCAGTCGTAATCGAGCACATCGTTCACCCGATCGAGCTGCCCGTTGCTCCAGAAATACTCCACCTCCCGACTGTCTCGATCCCGAGCCGTGGCGATGTGATCGCCGCTCCAGGTCAGGGTCAGCGCCACTGCGCCAGCATGGTCGCGCACCTGCTCGATCTGACCATTGCCATTGCGGGTGAAGCTCACCTGCACGTCGTTGCGATCGCCATAGCGCAGGATGCGGCCGTTGGCGTCGTAGTCGATCCAGTTGCCGATGCGGTCGTACCAACGCCAACCGTCCGGCGCCGTGGTCTGGCGGATGAAGAAGCGATCATCGGTCACGAACACACTGTTGCCCGACTTGGCGAACACCGCCCCACCCCGCTGGATCGAGCGCACCGAGCCGTCCACCGCGTCCAGCGTCAGCTTCAGATCCGCCCACGCCGGGTTCAGATACCAGCGACCATCCGCCCAGGTGCGCGACAGCACTACCGCGCCGCCGCGCACCGGGACCGACAGGTCGGTCTGCGCGTAAGCGAGATCGCCGTCGGGGAAGCGGACTTGCGGGGCCGACCAGGCCGTGGATGTCAGGCACAGCAGCAGGACGAATAGAGCGAGGCGCAAGGTGTGAGTTCCGATTAAAAGGACAATTTTCCTTCGAATAACCGCCGCTTCATGACACAGGCATCGCCTTTGCGATTCATTGAGCCTGCAAACCATAAAAGGCATGATGCCATAAACATCGATTGCGCGGTCTTCGGTCAATACTCAATCAATGCGTTTCGTGCCTCAACGCATCCCACTCGCTTCACGGGCCAAATGGCCAATAACGGAAAAATCAGCGAGAATTCGCTGATTCTTTATAATCTTGCTTCAAGAACCGGGCTCATTTAATAATCACCAATGAATACGGATGTAAGGCCCACATCAGCCTGATCAAATCGTACGCAAGAGCCATCACCACTGTAGTCAGCGTCACTGCGTCAACATTTGCGATTTTCACAAAAGTCAACATCGACCTTAACATCAGTATTGCCAGTCAACGGCCCGACCTCACGTGTTTGATTCCGCAACTCATCGACGCTTTCAACTCATGATCATCCGCAACTTATGTTGTTTGCTAGTACAATAAGATCCCCGTTGGACTTTTTCGCCGACGCAGACACCAACGTAATAACCCAGTAGTCGAAGCTAGTGCCGAACACCTCTTCCACTTTGGCAGAGACACTCTTTGGGGGAGCCCCGAAGTGAAACGTCACTTCCGCGTTTTCATGAACGGAAAAAGCGCACTCTCCGCCGAACAGCGCAATTCTCTGGCTGTCCAAACGCACCACCCTTATTGCCTTGAGTCCAAAATAATCACCAGTTACCAGTTCCATCTTTACCACAATTCCGGCAGCAGTTCCTTCGTCGTAAGCTCTACTGCAACCCGGAAGAGATGTCGCGATAAAAACCATTGCGGACCGAAGCAATCGTGGATTCCATCGATTAAAATGAAGTTTCAAGATAGACGTCTCCAGGAGATTGATTGGCCCTACAGATCGCAGTCGGGTCGTTCAGAAGTTTCGTTAATTGAGCGATTCGATCCATTTCGAGCTGTGCTGCGTTGCTGGCCGCATTCGGAAGCTCTGCCAAGATGGCGCTGTATTTTGCCAAGTAGCAAGCATACTTCGCCGGAGCGTAAGGAATTCGCCCGCACCAGTTCAACCCCGGAATTGGCACCAAGAAACTACCCGAGATAAGTGCCCGCCCATTTAAAGTCCACTTTTGTGGCCTCGGCGGACATTGGCAGTCCTTTTCACAAGCAATTACGGCACCGATGCTGCCTTGGAAGTTAACCCTCCAAGAATTCTTCTGCCACGGAAGTGGATTATCGACTTCCCAGCACCGACCCATTGTGTCAGCCGCTGACGATCCCTGACAGGGAGTGACCGAATGGAGGCGACCTGCTGGCTCTACGTCCCACTTCCCTGTAATGATGCAAAGTCCAACTGCATCCATTGATTGCAAAGGCTCTCCACCAGCATACAAATAAACCAAAAAGCCCCCCTTCAAACCAATCGGATCACTCTCAGCATACCGTCCCGTGCCCGGCTCATAGTCTCGGAAGTAGTTGTAATGCATCCCGGACTCTCGGTCTTCTAACTGCCCCGGAAAACGCGACGACAGGCGTTCACCTTGCTCTAGCGTACTACCGAACGCAGCGGGACGAAGTTGGCTGCTTGCGGTTCCAGCGTTGTTGATCGCCAGTTGCGGTGTTCCAAGGTGATCGGCCTGCAGGTAGCGCCATCCCGCTGTTGTCTTGCTGGCTATGGGGTCCGTAGACCAAAGGCCCTGCGGCGCATGGATCCAGACGTTACTGTACTGGCTAGATGCCGGCCCGGCCGTTGGCGCAGCTCCAGGTTCGCCCGGCAACGTGAACTCCGCCGCATACCCTTCATCGCTGTAGGCGAGATAAGTGGTCTCCGGTCCCGCTGCCCCACTGTGCCCTTCTGCGCCGGGTTGCAGGATCTTCCACAGTCTTCGCCCCATCGGGTCGTAGTAGTAGCTGGCGATGGGCTGGTCGGCGGCGCCTCTGAGCTGGCTCATCCGCTCTTCGGTGTTGTAGCGGTAGC
>CALEZI010000193.1 GCA_937928755.1 uncultured Rhodanobacteraceae bacterium
CTCGCAATGACGAGGTTCACGGCTCGTGGGCAGCTTCAAACCGAACCAAGCCTCTCGCAATGAGCATGCACTGACTACGCCGCGTCAAGACGGCCGCGGCTTCGCGGCCAGCTGTACCACCGTATTGGCCCCGCGGAAGGTCACCGGAATTTTCAAGATGCGCTCCAGCTTGCCGCTGTCGAAGCCCGACTCGCTCTGCTTCCTGGCGCAGCTCCAGTAGAGCTCCCGCCCATCCAGTTCGAAATCGTCGATGTCGCTGTGGAAGGCCTTCAGCGCACGCTCGCCGACGATGCCGGGAGGCTCGGCGAAAAAGCCGACATTGGCGGCGACCACGCCCGGCTTCGACTGCAGCGCATCGAGGCGGGCGGCGACGTGCACCAGTTCACCCTGCAACCTGAGGATACTGGCGACCTCGAATCCCAGCTTGCGCTCGAGCGCCATTTCGATGCGCGAACGCACGGCGAGCAGGGAATTGGCGTTGGAATCGAACAGCACGTTGCCGCTGGCCAGGTGGGTATCGACGGCGTGGTAGCCAAGCTGCACGAAAACATCGCGCAGGACGTCCATTTTCACGTTGCGACCGCCGACATTGATGGCGCGCAACAAGGCGACATATCGATGCATGAGGAATCCACCCTGAGAGGAATTCGCTGCCGCGAACGCTTGCACACCCCATGCCCTGCTGCAAGACTCCGCGGTCGTTGTCACAGGTCCTGTCATGTCCATCGCATCACTCCAATGCCCGCAGCCGATTCGCCGGCGACTGACCATCGCGCCGCGCGACTACGCCCGGCGCGACCGTGCGATCGAGTCTTTCGAGGCTGGCGATTATCTGACTGCAGTGCAGGAAACGCTGTGCTATCTGCTGCCCGGAGCCGGCGCTCCGGTTTTCGCCGATGGCAAATTCTGCTTCGTGCAAGGCTCGGCCCGGGTGCGCGTGCATCTGGATGGCGACGAACTGGCGCTGACCACCGCACTGATGTCGCTGACGCCCGAGGCGCAGTCGACTGCGGCGCTGCGTTACGTGCTGACGCGCTTGAGCGCCACCGGCCAGTTGTATCAACCACGCCTGCATGAAGACACCATCACCCTGGAATTCCGCGAACGGCTGTCGCTGCTGCATCCGGCCAAGCTCGCCGAAGTGTTGCAGCGCATGGCGATGGAATCGGACAGCAACGATGGCTGGCTGGCGCAACGCTTCGGCGTCGATGCCCCCGATCGCGAGCCAGTTGCCGAACTCGACGAGGCCGAGTTTGCGCGCGCGCTGGAGATCTGGAATACCCACTGGACATCGGTCAACGAGCTGATGCTGGAGTCCCGCCGGCGGCGTTCGGTGCGCTTTCTCGATGCACTCGGTTCGTATGCCGCCAATCAGGTGCGCTACAGCTTGCCGCTGTTCGGCAGCGTGCGCGCAACGCTCAACGAGAGCGCCGACGCCTACACCGACAAGGACGAAAATCCGAACAAGCGGGACAGTGCGTTGGCCAAGTGCATCAAGGAAATGCGCCAGGTTCCAGTCGAGGAGCTGCGGCGCTGCCTGGGCCATGCGCAGCACGCGATCAACCCGTTGCACGAGGGCACACCGTCGCTGCTGACCTCGATGCTGGGCGCCGGCCACCGCATGCAGACCACTGGCGAGCTGCGCTCGGCGGGACGCTCGCTGGAGGCGGCGCTGGAACTGATCGCCGACTATCTGTACCTGCTGGCCGACCATTCGTGGCCATCCGAGGTCGAAGCGGCACTGCGCACCGGGCTCGATCTGATTTCCGGCAAACCCTGGCGCGAAGCCGCCGACGTGCTCTGGAACCACGCCAACCAGACCGCGCGTTTTTTCGGCAGTCATGGCGAACGCGATCGCGATGACGACGATGGCGCCGACGACGATGTAGTCCGCTATGACGCCTGAGCAGAACGCAAACCCGATGCCTACCCATTCGCTGGACGATATCGAGCGACTCGGCGTCTATCAGGTCTACACCGGCACCGGCACCGGCACCGGTTTCCTGATCGATGCCACGCACCTGCTGACCAACTGTCACGTGGTGCAGCCCTACCGCGAAGTGGCCGTCGAAATGCGCGATCGCTCGCGCATCATCGGCCGCGTGCGTCGCATCCACCCGCACCGCGACCTGGCGATCGTCGAACTGGCGCGCAGCGTCGACGGCGAAGTGCTGGCGCTCAGCGATGGCGAGCAGCTCAAGCCCAAGCAGGGCGTGCACATCCTCGGTTTCCCGGTCGGTTTGCCGTTGTCGCTGACCGAGGGCGTGATTTCGCACGCGCGCCAGTTGCTCGACGAGCAGTATTTCCTGCAGACCGACGCCGCCATCAACCCGGGCAATTCCGGCGGACCGATGCTCGACGACCAGCGCCGCATCATCGCGGTGACCACCTGCAAGCTGAACGCCGCCGACGCCGTCGGTTTCGGCATTCCGATTGGCGATGTGCGCCGGTTCATCGACGAGTTCCGCGCGCAGAGCGTGGCTTTCGGCGTGCAGTGCCCGGCATGCGAGGAACTGATCGACCGGGCGGTGCGTTATTGCCCGAGCTGCGGATCGGACCTCGAAGCGAATCACGACTTCGGCGAGTATTTCGAGACGCCCGAGGCGCATCCGCTGGTCGGTTTCGTCGAGCGCGCACTGGCCGGCGCCAACATCGATCCGGTGCTGGCGCGCCACGGCAGCCACAACTGGTCATTCCACGTCGGCAGCGCTCCGATCAAGATCTGGTGCTGCTGCTCCGAGCACCTGAACTTCTCGTCGCCGATGGCGCAGGTCGGCAATCGCGGACTCAACGAACTGTTCAAGTACCTGTTGTCCGAGCAGCACGCGCCGTTCTCGTTCGACCTGGTCGGCAGCACCGTGCGCCTGAACCTGGTGGTGCACATCACCGACGTGTTCGCGCCGAACGAACACGAACATCTGGCCGCGCGCGTACGTCAGTTCATCGAAAAGGCCGACGCGACGGACAACCTGCTGATCACCGAGTACGGCTGCCAGCCGGCACCGGAGACGCAGACCGATTACCTGAAAGGCGGCGATCACGGCTCCTGAGCTTTCTGTGGGTCCAGACTTGCCTGGACGCTTCTGGCGCTACAAGCAGGAGCGTCCAGACAAGTCTGGACCCACCAGAGCCAGAGCGGCATTCGAGTTCTGGCAGGCCCGGACTTCTTTGGACGCTTGTCGCACGGGGAAGCAGGAGCGTCCAGACAAGTCTGGACCCACAACAGCTCGGACTTGCCCGGACGCTTCTGGCGACAACGGGCTCAATCCTCGAACCCATCGGCGAACAGATCGTCGATCGGCGTTGCGCCATCGAAACCATCGGCGAACAAGGCTTCCGGCAATGCGGTTGACGGCTTGCAGTTGTAGCAGACGATCGCAAAATCCTGCCGCGGGCTGACCGGAACCCAGGGATCCAGTGCATCCGCGGCGATCGATGCCGCCAGCACGTTGATGCTGAACGCGCCGCCGCCGTGTTGTGCCGGACTCAGGAACACGCCTTCGAGGTTGTTCTTGTCGTCGGCGCTGCCGCCGGTTGCCGACCAGCCGCTCGCGGCGTCGAACACATTGCCGCGCCAGCTCTGCGCACCGAGATCGACACGCAGGTCGAGATCGTTGGTCCACGACGCTGTGGTGCCACCGGTGCCGGGGCCCGGCGCATCGGTCCAGGCCAGCATGATGCGGATCGGCTGCGCCGGGTCGTCGGCTTGCAGTTCGACCTCCCAGTTCGATCCGCTATCCGCCAGCAGCACCTCCTGGTCGAGCAGCCAGACATCGACACCGGGATTGATGACCGCATCCAGGTCCAGGCGTCCCCAGCCGGCGAAGCGGTTCGGTCGCTGCGGCATCGCGCGGCCATCGGCGTCGAGGAAACCCGTCAGATTCTTCGCCGCCGCGGTGAACATCGCCTTGACCAGCGCCGGGCTGGGATCGCGTCCCTGTTCGGTGCGGTGGCGCTGCCAGTACAGAGCGGCGGCGCCGGATACCACGGGCGAGGCCATGCTGGTGCCGCACAAGAAGGTGAAACTGCTGTTGCCGGCGGAACTGGTACTGTCGGTGGAGCAACCCGGGGCTACGATGTGCGGCACCTGGCGGCCATCGCACGCCGGGCCATGCGCGCTGTTCGCCGAAACATCGAAGATGCTGGTCAGTTGCGCACCACCACCGCCCTGCATCTTGGTCGAACCGATGGCGAACAGGTTCTTCGCCTCGTCCGGCGACCCCAGCGAGCTCGGCGCGCAGATGCCGCTGGTGCGGTCGCCGTTGCCGTTCATGATCGACCACACCGGCAGCACCGGCTGGCTGCCAGCGGCGGTTGGATCGGCATCGCGCGCGATCATGTCGACCTGCATGGTCGGGATGTCATAACCCTGCGGCGTGCTGGTCGGGCCCCACGAGTTGTTGGCCAGTTGCGCGCCACTGACTGCGGCGTCCTTGTAGATGCGCAACATGCCGTTGGCGACCATGCTGCCCGGACCGGCGCCAAGAAAGGCGCCATAACGCTGCTGGATCAGACTGGCGCCGGGCGCCACACCCTGGCCGCGCAGGAACTGCGCAGCGTCGCGAACGCCGGACGCGCCGCTGCCGGCCACCGCACCCGCCACATGGGTGCCGTGATTGTCGTTGGCGAGGGTGCAGCTGCCTTCGCTGCCGCTGCACGGCACCATGTTGGCGAGCAGGTCATTGTGTGTGGTGCGGATGCCACCATCGACAATGCTCACCTTGACGCCGGCACCATCGACACCCGCCTGGTCCAACCAGTTCGTGTAACCGGGAACCACCACGTTGCCAGCGTCGTAACCGCCGACCACCGACTGGTTGCTCATTTCGCCGCGCGGACCGGCGCCGCCGTCAATGCGCTGCAGCGTGTACAAACCCGGCGTGTTCGCCGCCGCGAGGAAGGCCGATCCCGGCAGTTCCAGTTCGACCAGCGTCAGGTCGGGCGTCATCGGCGTGCGTTCGACCAGTTGCGTCGATGGCAGCGCGGCGAGCACCGCATCGGCACTGGCGGCGTCGATCAGCGCCATCGCGCGGGTCGGGCCGGCATCCAGGTCCCGGCTCTGCGGTGGTACCCGCTGCGCCGGCAGAAATGCACCACTCCAGCGAATTGCGCTGCTGCGCGAGACCAGCGACTGCAAGTCCTCGGCGCTGGCCCAGACGATGTAGCCGAACGGCGCCAGATAGCGCACCGGGCGCACGTTCGCCGCGCGCATGGCGTGAAGATCGGCTGCGCGGGGCGGCCCGAAGAGCTGCACCAGGCGGAAGTCGGGACCGGTGTGCAGCGTGGCCTGGCGCCAGGGGTCGCTGCTCGCGGGCGCAGTCGTGGGATCGAAGCGCTCACCGTCGATGCTGATATCGAACGGTCGTTGGCTGCGCTGCACCTGCGCGCCGAGCACGCCAGCCGGCGCGCTGTCCTCGGGCATCCAGACGAAAGCGCCGTAGTCGATCGCCCGCGCCGGCAGATTCGCGCGCAGTGCCGCGCTTGGTGCTTCGACGCGCAGCCAGGTTTCGGCGAGCGCGGAGGGCGTCGTCAGCAACATCGCAAGCAACAACGGCGTACGCATCATCGATTCGAACCTGTCCTGCGGCCTTCGGCGAAGGTCGCGAGCATAACGGCGCAGCACAGGTCATGGGTTCAACCGATGTGATGAGCGCCGCGGCCAGCCTTTGCAGGGCGTCGACTGTTGATCCTGTGGGTCCAGACTTGTCTGGACGCCTTTGCGGTTGCTGCGGGAAGAGCGTCCAGACAAGTCTGGGCTGACCGCGCCTGCGCAACCGCTCTGGATTGTTGCCACGATGTCCCGCAACCGGTACTAATGCAGCGTCATCGTCCATCCAGGTATCCGAGCCATGCACCAGCGTATCGACCCCGACGGCCTGCGCCTGCCGATCAAGCTCGACAGCACCAGCAACGGCGAATTCGTCCCGGTCCCACTGGAACCGGTACACCAGTTGGCGCGCCGCGATGCGCTGGCGCAGGCGACGGCAAACGCGCGTCGCCTCGGTCTGGATCGGCGCAGCTTCCTGGTCGGTTTGACCGGCGCCGCTACCACCTTGCTGGCGATGAATCGCGCTTATGCGTCGGCCGGCAAGCAGGGTGGGCACTATGCGATTCCCTGCGAGGCGGCGATGGAACCCGCGGCGGCGGCCGAGGCGCTAGCCGGCAACGAGTTCATTTTCGACGTCCAGGGTCATTTCGTGAATCCGACCGGGGCATGGACGCGCAATGTCCCGGCGGGCGTCAAACCGCTGAGCTTCGCCGATACCGAAGGCTGCGCCGCGGCGGCTTTGCCGGGAACACTCGACCACCTGCAGTGCCTCGGCCCCGACGCCTTCATCCGCGACCTGTTCGTCGACTCCGACACCGATCTGGCGGTGCTCAGTTTCGTGCCCTCGACCCGCGCCTCCGAACCGCTGACGATTGCCGAAGCTGCGGCCACCGCCGCGATCGTCGAGCGCCTCGACGGTACCCATCGCCTGTTCCTGCACGGCCGGGTCAATCCGAACCAGGAGGGCGATCTGGAGGCGATGGCCGAGGTCGCGGCCAAATACCCGATCGCCGCGTGGAAGACCTACACCCAGTGGGGTCCGGAAGGCAAAGGCTTTTTTCTCGACGACGACACCGGACTGGCGATGATCGAACAGGCGCGCGATCTGTCGGTGCGCAACATTGCCGTGCACAAGGGTCTGCCGTTCGGGCCGAAATCCTACGAGCACAGTACCTGCGTCGACGTCGGCCGCGCCGCCAAGCGCTTCCCGGACATCAATTTCCTGATCTACCACTCGGGTTTCGTCACCACCCAGCCTGAGGGCCCGTACGATCCCAAGCGCAGCGATGGCGTCGACCAGTTGATCAGCTCGGTGCTGGCGGCTGGCCTGGGCAAGGACAGCAATGTCTACGCGGAACTCGGTTCCACCTGGCGATTCCTGATGCGCGATCCGGATGCCGCCGCGCACACTCTCGGCAAGCTGCTCGTGCATCTCGGCGAGGACCACATCCTGTGGGGCACCGACTCGATCTGGTACGGCAGCCCGCAGGACCAGATCCAGGCCTTTCGCAGCTTCCAGATCTCGCCCGAGTTTCGCGAGCGCTACGGCTACCCGGAGATCACGCCGCAGATCCGCGCCAAGATCTTCGGCTTGAACGCGCTGACGGTCTATCAGGTCGACTGCAGCGTGCTGCGCCAGCATCTGGCCGCCGATCGCGTCAGTCATGAACGCGTGGCGCGGATGAACGCTCCGGATCCGGCCTTCCTGACCTATGGGCCGAAGACCCGGCGCGATTTCCTGCGGCTGAAGGCGCTGGGCGGGTGAACGGCGGGAATTCCAGGCATTGCTGGAGCAGCCCGCCGACTCCGGCTACACCAGCGCAAACCCGGTGAGTACCTCGAGGCCGACCTGCGCGCGCATCGAGGCGCTGGCGAGCCGATGCTTTTGTGGGTCCAGACTTGTCTGGACGCTCTTCCATCATGTCGCCAGGAGCGTCCAGACAAGTCTGGACCCACAAGAGCCCTGCATCGAGCGCGGCGTTTGGATCGTGACTGCGGACCAGGGTCGGGTCGGCGCTGCTGCCCGCTGCGACGTAGCCGATCTCCGGCAGGCCTATCAGCGGGCAACCTCGTTTACGGCGCCCGCGTGGCCTCTGGGGTGACCGCGGGGAAGCGCAGCACGAAGGTGGTGCCCTGGCCGGGATCGGTGCGCAGTTCGATGTCGCCTGCGAGCAGTTGCGTGACCAGGTTGTGCACCACGTGCAGGCCAAGTCCGGAGCCGCCGCTGCCGCGCCGGGTGGTGAAGAATGGATCGAAGGCGCGACGGGCGACATCGGCTTCCATGCCGCGGCCGTCATCGGAAAAGCGCACCTCGACGTGTTCCCCGTCGGCGCTGGCGACGACGCGCATCTGGCCAATCTGATCTTCGGCGAAGGCATGCATGATCGCGTTGTTGATCAGGTTGGTCAGGATCTGGAACATCGCACCGGGATAGGAATCCAGCTCGATCGTCGGGTCGCAGGCGATCGTCAGTGGGTGCGGTGTGCGGCGCAGCGTCGGCTGCAATGCGGTCTGCACCTCGAGCAGAAACTCAGCGAGGCGGAAACGCCGCCGTTGGCCGCTCGACTGGTCGACCGAGACCTGCTTGAAACTCGCGATCAGGGCACCGGCGCGGGTCAGGCTGCCGAGGATCAGGCGCGCGGCCTGTTCGACTTCCTGCTTCCAGCGCACCAGATCGGCGCGCGTCAGGCGATTGTCGGCGAGCTTGGCGTTACCCTCGGCGGCCAGTTCCTCCAGGTGCGATGCCGCGGTGATGGCAATGCCCACCGGCGTATTGATCTCGTGCGCGACGCCGGCCACCAGCTGGCCCAGCGAAGCCATCTTCTCGGCCACCACCAGTTGTTTCTGCGCGCCCTTCAGTTCCACCAGCGCGTGCTCCGCGCCGGACTTGGCCTGGCTCAGTTCGTGCGTGCGGCGCTCGACCAGCGCCTCCAGCGCCAACGCGCGGCGACGCATCTGCAATGTGCGCAGGCGTACCCCGCCGACGATCAATGCGCCGAGCAGAAACAGACCGAGCACCAGCGCGAGCGGTCGCTGCCACCATGCCGGTACCACTTCCACCGGCAGCCCGAGGACCTCGCTCCATTGGCCGTTGCGCGTCTGCGCGCGCACTTCGAGACGATAATCGCGTGGCCACAGATTGTGATAACTGGCGACGCGCTGGGATGCCTCGACGTCGATCCAGTCCTGCTCCAGCCCGACCAGGCGATAGGCGTAACGCAGCGACGCTGGCGCCGAGTAATCGAGTGCAGCGAACTCGACGGTCAGTCGGCGCTGCCCCGGCAGCATGCGCAATGCCGGGACGAACGCCTGCGGCGACAGGCTGCGGTTGTCGACATCGACCGCGGTCAGCAGCAGCGGTGGCGTGTAGCGCCACGGCGCATAACGCTCGGGATCGACGATCAGCAGCCCGCGCGTGCCACCGAAATAGATCAGGCCGTTGTCGCCGACGCTACCGCTGCCGATCTCGACGCTGCCGATATCGATACCGTCGGCGATGCCGATCGACTCGACCTGGTCGCTGCGCGGGTCGAGCACGACGCGCGGACTCCATAGCCGTCCTGCCTGATCCGGAATCAGCTGCTGGCCCAGTCCCTGCGGCGGCAGCGCCAGGCGCCGGCCGTAGTTCTCGAACTGCGGCCTGCCCTGCGCCCAGTCGCGCAAGCGGGCGATCCCGCGCGGGCCGGACAGCCACAGCTGGCCAATGTTGTCGATCTGCAGATCAGCGATCGCGCGCAGCACCACATCGCTGCTTTCCACCTCGATCGGGAACTCGGCATCCGGCGCCCACAGCAGCAGCGCGTTGGGTGTGCCGATCCAGAGATTGCGCGAGCCGTCTTCGGCCATGCTCCAGACGGCGTCGGTGAACGGACGCTCGGCGCCAAGGTGCATGCGCTGCACACCACCGGTGGCCGGATCGAGGATCACCAGCGCCGCCTGCATGCCGATCGCCAGGCTGCCATCGGCGCGCGGCAGCAATTGCCGGATCGGGCCGCGTGGAATCTTGCCGACCGTCTCCGAGAACTGCCCGGTCGCCGCCAGGAAGCGTTGCAGCCCGCCATGTTGCGTGCCGACCCAGATGTTGCCATCGCGATCACGGACCATGCTGCGGATGGTGCCATCGCGCAAAGCGCCGGGTGCCGTCGGGTGCGCGGCATGGCGCTCGACGATGCCGATGCCGACATCGAGCACGTCGATGCCGGCGCCGCCGGTGCCGATCCAGACGCGCCCCCCCTCCAGCGGCAGCGTGCTGAGGACACTGGCGCTGCTGAGGCCGTCGCTGAGCAATGGACTGTGGCGCAGCGTGCGGAACGCAGTGGCGTTGTGCGGATTGTGGCGCTGCATGCCGGCACCCCAGGTACCGACCCAGATCAAGCCGGAGCGATCCTTGTAGGGCGCGGTCAGACGATCGAGCGCGAGCCCGCCGGGAATTGCAAGATCGCTGTGGATGCGTTGCACGATGCGGTCGGTGGTGGCGTCGACGACGTCGATACCACCGCCATAAGTGTGGATCCAGATGCGCCCCGGCGTCGGCTCGACGAAACCGGACACCCACGGATGACTGGTGGCGTTGGCGCCGCGCAGGCGCGTCAGCTGGCCGCTGGTGCGGTCGTACACCGCGGCGCCATCCGACTGGGTGCCGATCCACAGGCGCCCGTCGCTGGCCTCGAACAGCGCGTAGACGTACTGGCGATCGAAGCCATCCGGGTCTTGCGCATCGGATGCCACCCATTCGGCGCGGGTGGCGCCGTTGCGCAGTCGGCGCAGGCCATTGCCGGTGCCGATCCAGAGATCGCCGTCGGGATCGAACTGCAACGCGCGCACGGTGCGGCCGGGCGTGCCGATTTCCCCGGCGCCTTCGTCGAAACGCTCGAAATGTCCGCTGTCGCGGCGCCAGCGCGCCAAACCTTCGTTGCCAAAGCCGATCCAGATGTCGCCGTCGGCCGATTCGGCCAGTGCCAGCGTGGCGATGCTCGGCAGCGCATGCGGATCGTCGGGCTGCGGCCCATAGTTGAGGAACTTGCCGGTGCCCGGGTCGTGCACCGACAACCCACCACCCTGGGTGGCTACCCACAGGCGTCCGTCGGCAGTGGCCAGCAGGCCGCGCACATAGTCGTCGCTGATCGAACCCGGATCGTCGATCTGGTTGCGATAGGCGCGCAGGCGCTGGCCGTCGTAGCTGTAAAGACCCTCCGAGGTGCCGAACCAGATCAGTCCACGCCGATCCTGGCTGATCACCGTGATCACACCATTGGCGATCGCCTCGGTGCCAACGATGGACTCGAAGTAGGGCTGGCCCAGATCACGCGGCGCTGCCGGCGCCCGCATTGCGCAGCCGAGCAAGATGCAGGCAATGGCGATGAATCGGACAATGGTCAACGGAGGCCATCCCGGCGCGTGTCAGTGCAACGCTGCGACACTATCTGCCCGACGTTGCGCTACTGCAACCAGAGGACGGCGTTGGTTGTTGGCTGTTGGCGGGAAAGCGCTGCGCCTGCTGCTGTGGTGGGTCCAGACTTGTCTGGACGCTGTTGCTGTTGCCAAGTGCGTCCAACAAGTGTGGACCAAAAAAGGCTGAGAGCGTCCAGACAAGTCTGGACCCACAAGAGCTCAGAGCGTGCGGAAAGGTCTCTGCACCCACCAGAGCTGACGCCGGACCTGCAGGCAACAACCAACGCTGTTGGCATCACCGGCTCTGCGACCCATGACCAACGGCTCATCGCTAGGCTGCGCTTTTGCGCTAGCTTGCGCGACCCCTGCGCGACGCCTTGCCGCCGCCGGCTTTCCACTTCCTACAAGGACGCACCGTGATCCGGTCTGCATTCAAGCCGCTGTACCTTGCTCTGGGCGCCGCCCTGGCGCTTTCCGCCTGCAGTCCGGACGCCAGTGCGCCGGTCGAGCCCAAGGCCGCCGCGCCGGCCGCGGCGCCTGCGCCGCAGAAGCTGAGCATCGACACTGCCAGCCTGCCGGCGTTGCCGGCGTTCAACGTCAGCGAACTCGACCCCGCAGTCAGCGCGTGCAGCGACCTCAACGCGCACGTCAACCGCAAGTGGCTGGCCGCCAATCCGGTGCCCGCCGATCGCACCACCTGGGGCAGCTTCGAGATGCTCGGCGAGCGCTCGCTCGGCGTGCAGAAGCAGATCGTCGAAAGCCTGGCGGCGAAGACCGATGTCGCAGGCGTGGAAAAGGTGATCGGCGATTTCTGGGCTACCGGCATGGACGAAGCGGCGATCGATGCCGCCGGCATCGCGCCGATCCAGCCGCTGCTCGATGAGGTCGCGGCGCTGGCGACGCCCGCCGATCTCGCCGCCTTCATTCGCAAGTCGCATGCCGAAGGTCGTGGCGCGATGTTCGGCTTCGGCGGCGAGTCCGACTTCAAGGACTCCAGCCAGGTCATCGCCTACGTCACCCAGGGTGGCCTCGGACTGCCGGACAAGACCTATTACGCCGGCGATGCGCACAAGGCCGAGCGCGAAGCCTATGTCGCCCATATCGAAGCGACGCTGAAGCTCGCCGGTGCCGACGAGGCCAGCGCCAAGGCGCAGGCCGCCGCCACCATGGCGATCGAGACTGCGCTTGCCGAGGTGTCGTGGTCGACCGAGGAAATGTCGCGCGACGTTTCCAAGTTCTACAACCCGGTCAGCGTCGCCGACGCCGATGCAAAGACACCGCTGCTGCCCTGGGGCGAGTTCTTCAGCGCCAACGGTGTCGCCGCGCCGGCGCAGTTTTCGTTGTCCAATCCGGCGTTCTTCGAGACGCTGAACACGATGGTCGAGAAAACTCCGATCGCCGATTGGCAAGCCTATCTGCGCTTCCACACGATCGACAGCGCTGCGCCCTACCTGGCGAGCGCCTTCGCCGAGCAGAACTTCGCTTTCTACGGCAAGACACTGCGCGGCCAGCTGGAGCAGAAGCAGCGCTGGAAGCGCGTGCTCGACAGCGTCAACGGCAGCGTCGGCGAGGCGCTCGGCCAGATCTACGTCGAGGTCGCGTTCTCGCCGGAGTCGAAGCAGCAGATGGAAACGCTGGTCGCCAACCTGTCCACGGCATTGAAGGCACGGCTGGAAAACCTCGAATGGATGAGCCCGGAAACCAAGGCGAAGGCACTCGAGAAGTGGGCGAGCTTCACGCCGAAGATTGGTTATCCGGACAAATGGCGCGACTGGGCCGGCCTGAACACCACGCGCGACAGTTATGTCGCCAACATCATGGCTGCCGCCAGATTCAACCACGCTTACGAGATGAGCAAGATCGGCAAGCCCAAGGACCGCTCCGAATGGGGCATGACGCCGCAGACGGTAAATGCCTACTACAACCCGCTGATGAACGAGATCGTGTTTCCTGCTGCGATCCTGCAGCCGCCGTTCTTCGATCCGAATGCCGACCTCGCTACCAATTACGGCGGCATTGGCGCGGTGATCGGCCACGAAATGCTGCATGGTTACGATGATCAGGGCAGCCGCTTCGACGCCAAGGGCACCTTCGCCAACTGGTGGCAGCCCAGCGATGCCGAAGGCTTCTCGGCCAGAACCGAGATGCTCGTCGAGCAGTTCAACAACTACGAGGCGCAGCCGGGCAAGATGGTCAACGGCAAGCTGACGCTGGGCGAAAACATCGCCGATCTCGGTGGCCTGACGGTGGCCTTTGACGCGCTCAAACTGGCCTCGGGTGCGGACTTTGTGGACCCGATGACCGATGGATTGAGCCAGGATCAGCGCTTCTTCATCAACTGGGCCACCGTGTGGCGCCGCGGCTTCACCGAGAAGGAACTGAGCGTGCGTCTGGTCACCGATTCGCATGCGCCGGCCGGCTTCCGCGCCAACGGCACGCCGAGCAACATGCCGGCTTTTGCGACCGCCTTCGGCTGCAAGGAAGGCGATCCGATGGTGCGCAGCGGCGACCAGCGCATCGCCATCTGGTAAGCGCACGGCAAATGGTCAGTTGATCCGACCCGTCGGCATGCGAATGCCGGCGGGTTTTTTGCGAGTGCTTCCCTGTGGGTCTCTGGCGCACCGCTTAGGTGCGCAACTTCGTGCGCGGATCTTGCGGGGTACCCTCTGAGCGGGCTTGTTCCAAGAGAGTCACGGACGCCCCTGTCGGTGCGCTTGT
>CALEZI010000194.1 GCA_937928755.1 uncultured Rhodanobacteraceae bacterium
CGAGATTTCTGCCTGTCTCGTGGGCTCGGAGATGTGTATAAGAGACAGCACCCGGACACCCCATGTTCCTCGAATTCTTCCGCTTCGAACTGCGTTACCAACTGAAGCAGCCGCTGCTCTGGTTGATCGCCGTGGTCTTCGGGCTGATGGCCTTCACCGCGACCAGCAGCGATGCGGTGACCGTCGGCAGCGCGATCGGCAATGTCTGGCGCAATGCGCCGTCGACGATCATCAACCTGACCGCCGCATTCTCCCTGCTCGGCATGTTCGTGATCGCGATCTTCATTGCCAGCGCCATGCTGCGCGACTACGAACTGGGTACCGCCGACCTGTTTTTCGCCAGTCCGGCGAAAGCGCGCGACTACCTGTTGGGCCGGTTCAGCGCCGGCGCCGTGGCTTGCCTGCTGATCTCCTTGTGCATTTCGCTCGGCTTGATGCTGGGCCAGTTCATGCCGTGGATCGACCCCCGGCGCCTGGGTCCGTTTTCGCTGACGCCGTACCTGTGGTCGTTTGCGGTGATCGTGCTGCCCAATCTGCTGTTCGCCGGAGCGCTGCTGGCGCTGCTGGCGGCGCTCACGCGCAGCCTGTTGATGGTGTACCTGGGGATCCTCGCCTTTTTCGTGCTGTGGCTGATCGCCGGTGCGATGACTCGCGATCTCGACAATGTCTGGCTCGCGGTACTGGTCGACCCCTTCGGCATTCGCGCCATGGGTCGCACCATGCGTTACTGGGCGGTCGAGGAGCGCAATACCCAGTTGCCGCAACTGGCGGGTTACATCATCGCCAACCGCGCGCTGTGGGGGGTGGTCGCGCTGGCGATGATCGGTGCCATGCTGCACTTCTTCTCGCCAACGCGCGCGGGAACCGGCAAGGCGCGCAAGCGCACCCCCGTGCTCGCCACGGCCAGCACTCCCGGCGTCGACGCGGTGGCCACGCCGCCGGTCGCCGCCATGCGCCACGCGCCGCGCTTCGATCGCGCCAGCGCCTGGGCGATGTTCCAGCGTCAGCTGCGGTTCGACCTCATGGGTGTGCTGAAGAGCGTGCCGTTCATCGTCATGCTGATCTTCAGCGTGCTCAATTTCACCGGCAGCGTGCGTTTCATCGATGATCTGTTCGACACCAAGGTCTATCCGGTCACCTACCTGATGTTGCAGGCGCTGGCCGACAGCTCCGGACTGTTTCTGTTCCTGATCGTGGTCTTCTACGCTGGCGAGCTGATCTTCAAGGAACGCCAGGCCAGGCTCTCCGAAGTGGTCGATGCGCTGCCGGTGCCCAACTGGGTGCCGCTGGCGGCCAAGTGCGCCGCGCTGATCGGCGTGGTGGTGATCTTCGGACTGGTTGGCGTGCTCAGCGGCATCGGTTTCCAGATCTGGCGCGGTTACACCAACTTCGAACTCGACGTGTACCTGTCCTCGCTGGCGATCGGATTGGTGCCCTTCGTGCTGATGGGTTTGCTGTCGATCGCGGTGATGGTTTACACGCAGAACAAGTTTGTCGGTTTCCTCGTCGTGATCCTGGTGTTCGTCGGCCAGACCATGCTCGGCATCCTGCGTTACGAGCACAACCTGTACAACTTTGCCGGCGCGCCGATCGCCCCGTATTCGGACATGAACGGCTTCGGCCATTACCTGACCGGCTGGGCCTGGTTCAGCGGTTACTGGGCGCTGTTCACGCTGTTGCTGCTGCTGGCGGCATCGGCGCTGTGGGCGCGCGGCAATGTCGGCACGCTGCGCGAGCGCGGCCGGCTCGCGCTGCAAAAACTGCGCGGGCCGCTCGGTGTGGCGATGGCTGTCGTCGCGATCACCTGGATCGGCCTCGGCAGCTTCATCTACTACAACACCAATGTCATCAACGACTATCTGCCTGGCGACGAAGCGCTCGACCTGCAGGCGCGCTATGAACGCGAGTACGCGCAGTACAAGAACCTCAAGCAGCCGCGCATACGCGCAGTGCGCGCGACAGTCGACCTGCGGCCGGAGCAGCGCAGCGCGCGCATCGTCGGCGAATACACGCTGGCCAATCCGCACGCGCAAGCGATCAGCGAGTTGCACATCCTGATGCTGCGCCAGGCTGAACTGGAGTCGATCGACCTGCCGGGCGCGGAACTGCTCAGCTACGACGAGCCGCTCGGCTACCGCATCTACCGGCTGGCCGAGCCGCTGCAGCCGGGCGCGGTGGTCAAGATGGGCTTCGTGATCAGCGGCGGCGAGCGCGGTTTCAGCAACAGCATTGCGCAGACACAACTGGTCGAGAACGGCAGCTTCCTCGATTCGCGCGCGTTTCCGCAGTTCGGCTTCGAAAAGCGCGGCCAGATCGTCGATCGCAACGAGCGTCGCAAGCGCGGTCTCGGCGAGGTGCAGCGCATGGCCAGGCTCGAAGACGAGTCCGCGCGGGCCAACACCTACATCACCGACGATGCCGACTGGATCGATTTTGCCACCACCGTGTGCACCGCGCCGGACCAGATCGCGCTGGCGCCGGGGTACCTCACGCGCGAATACGAGAAGGACGGGCGGCGCTGCTTCGACTACGCGATGGATCAGCCGATGTTGCCGTTCTGGGCTTACCTGTCGGCGCGCTGGCAGGTCAAGCGCGGCGACTGGAATGGCTTGCCGGTCGAGGTCTATTACGATGCGGCGCACCCGTACAACGTCGATCGCATGATCGAGGGCGTCAAGGATTCACTCGACTACTTCACCACCGCGTTCACGCCGTATCAGCACAAACAGGTGCGCATCATCGAGTTTCCGCGCTACGCACGTTTCGCGCAGAGCTTCGCCAACACCATTCCGTTCTCCGAGTCGATCGGCTTCATCGCCGACCTCACCGCGCCCGATGCGATCGACTACGTCTACTACGTGACCGCCCACGAGGTCGCGCACCAGTGGTGGGCGCACCAGGTGATCGGCGCCGACGTGCAGGGCTCCACAGTGCTCAGCGAATCGTTGTCGCAGTACTCGGCGCTGATGGTGATGGAGAAGAAATACGGGCGCGACAAGATCGGCAAGTTCCTGCGTTACGAGCTGGACAACTACCTGTCCAGCCGCGGCGGCGAACTGGTCGAGGAATTGCCGCTGTATCGCGTCGAGAACCAGGCCTACATCCACTACCGCAAGGGCTCGCTGGTGTTCTACCGCTTGCGCGAAGAGATTGGCGAAGACACGCTCAACCGTGCCCTGAAAAAATTCCTGACCGACAAGGGTTACCAGCAACCGCCCTACACCACGTCGAAGGAACTGCTCGACTACATCCGCGCCGAGGCCGGGCCCGAGCACGAGCAGTTGATCGTCGACCTGTTCGAGAAGATCAGCTTCTACGACAACCGTGTGGTCGCGGCCAAGGCCGTCAAGCGCGACGACGGCAAGTACGAGGTCGCGCTGGAGCTGAAAGCGGCCAAGCGTTATTCGGATGGTCTGGGCAAGGAGACCGACGGGTCGATGGACGACTGGATCGAGGTCGGAGTCTTCGCCGCTCCCGGCGACGATGGCGATGGCAAGGTGCTGCACCTGGAGCGCAGGCGCATCACCGAAGGCGAACCGAAGTTGACGGTCGTGGTCGATGAAGAGCCGTTCGAGGCGGGCTTCGATCCGTACCACAAGCTGATCGACCGGGTGCCGGCAGACAACCGCAAGCGGGTGGAGCTGCTGTAAGCGTCCCGGTCGCCCCTGTCGGTGCGTTTGTTCGCGCATCAAACTGGCGGCGACCATGCGGACTGCCATTTTTGTCCGCAAAGGACGCAAAGGACGCAAAGGACGCAAAGAGAGCCAAGAACCAAAGTGCTGATGTTCTGCTGGATTTGGCTTCCTTTGCTTTCCTTTGCGTCCTTTGCGGAAAAGCTCTTCTTTCAGCTGGTCGAAAGGACCGCCTGAAAAATGTTCATTTATCACATACTTGCGTGATGTTTGGTGAGAGCGACGTACACGTCGCTCCTACGGTGCTTCCCAATCCTTGAGGTTGTAGCGACCGAGAATCTCGGCCAGCTTGCCGCTGGCTCGCAGTTGCGCGGTACCGTTGCCAAACATGTCGGCGTACCGCTGTCCGCGCGGATCGGCCGGCGTGCATGCGATATAGACGCTCTCGGGCTCGCCAGTCTCGCCCAGCGAAATCACCCGGCTGGGGTCCATCTTGGATTGTTCCAGCGC
The DNA here is from genome assembly GCA_937928755.1 of uncultured Rhodanobacteraceae bacterium. Taxonomy (GTDB): domain Bacteria; phylum Pseudomonadota; class Gammaproteobacteria; order Xanthomonadales; family SZUA-5; genus JADKFD01. The sequence goes on from CALEZI010000194.1 coordinate 4,143, forward strand.
GTAGGCGAGCACATTGCGATCCTCGATGATGGCATCGACACGCTTGCCGATCAGTCGCGCAAGCAAGCGCACGATGCCGCGGCCGATGGCCGGCACCACTTCGAGGCGCGCGGCATCGGCGGCGTGTTGCTCGATGTAGGCATCGAGTTCATCGCCGTAGCTGTAGTCCTCGAGCACACCGATCTTCACGCCATCCAGGCTGGCGAGTCCGTCGTATCGCCACTTCTGCTCTGCCAGGCCCCAGAACACATTGCCGGATGGGCCCCAACCGACCGCGGGAAAGGCGAAACCTTCGGCATCGGACAAATAGGCGCCGACCACGCAATCGGCCTTGCCTTCACGCACCACGTCGAGTGCGTTGGTCCACGGCATCGTGCGGTACTCGATAGTGTGGCCGTTGGCTTCGGCGATGGCCTTGGCCATCTCGACCATGTAGCCGGCGGGTTTCATCTCGCCGCCGCCGCTGTAGGGCAGCCAGGGATCGGCGCGAATCTTGATGTCGTCGGCGAGAGCCGGCATGGGCAGCGCCGCAGCACCGCAGAGAAACACAACCGCCCAGCTTGAAACGCATCGCCCCAGCATGGCTCAACCCCCGATTCGCAGCGTCCTCAGGATGCCCGTCGACCTGGTCGCTGCCGCAGGCGGTCGCCTTCAGGATAACCCGATTGTGGACGGGTGCGTGGCGCCGACGGGCAATTGGTCGATCCCGTTCGCCCTGAGCATCGCGCAGGCCTGCTGCCTGCGCTGGGCGCGAGACCGGTCGCTCAAACCGAACATTCGGTAACACATTGATTGTATTGGGTTCTGAATCCTCCTCCCGCGCGCAGGGACGGCGTCACCGGAGGTGACGGCTGAGGGGGCCCACCTGACGGAGCGCACGCTTCGTCAGCGACCCCTCATCCGGTTCCTGCGGACCCACCTTTTCGTCGTGAGCGGAGAGTTCAGCCGGCCATGACTCCACGATGCGCGGGCCTGTGCATCGGCAGCGGCGGACAGGGACCGCGCAACCATCCATGACTTACGACCGACTTGCATTCGCAGTCGCCACTGGCAGAGTATTTCCATACAGAACGTTTTGTACAGAAATTACTCATGCCGCGCCCACCCAAAGCCCGACTCCGTGTCCTCGATGCCGCTGAACGCATCGTCAAGGCGCGCGGCGCTGCAAACCTGACCTACGATGAGCTGGTGCAGGAGAGCGGTGTCTCGCGTGGAGGCATCACCTATCACTTCCCGACCAAGGACGATTTGCTGCGCGCGTTGATCGCGCGCGACCTGGAACAGGGCAAGCGCCAGGAAGCACGCCAGCATGCCGGCCTGTCGGACGAACCGGGCGCCGAGTTGATCGCGTTGATCCGCACCTGGGGCACCCCCGACAGCGATCGCAAGCGCTTTGTCGCCGGCATGCTGAGCGCGGTCGCACACGATCCCAGCCTGCTCGACCCGGTGCGTTGCCATCACCAAGCCGAGTGCGCAATGCGCACCTGGGACGACGCCGAAATCCAGCGAAGTGTGCTGCGCCTTGCCGCCGAAGGCCTGTTCTGGAGCGAGTTCTTCGGCTGCAGCGAAGTACCCGCCGAGCAACGCGAACGCGTGCTGCTGCGCATGGAACAACTGGCGCGCGAGTGGTCGCGGCCGGTGTAGCGACGAGATGAGACGTAGTAGGTCACGTTGGCCGGCTCCATCGGCCTACGTGACAGCGCGGAATGGCAAATGCAGGTCACGTTGGCCGGCGGCATCGGCCTACGTGACAGGCGGTACACCCATGTCACGTAGCTCGCTGCGCGAGCAACATGACCTACTTCTGAATCAGCGTCCTTTGCGGACAAATGCTCTCAAAACCCGAACTGACTTCCCCGAGCCCCATGAACAATTCAAAGAATGCTCAACGAGTGGTCCTGATCCTGCTGTCGTCCCTGCTCCTCGCCGCATGCGGTGGCGAGGGCGGCGACCCCCCGGCGGACATGCAGATGCCGCCAACCGAGGTGAACGTCGCCACCGTGATCAGCAAGGAAGTCACCGAATGGGATGAGTTCAACGGTCGCTTCGTCGCCGTTGAATCGGTGCAGATCCGTCCCCGTGTGTCCGGGTACATCACGCGCATCGCCTTCAAGGAGGGCGCCGAGGTCAAGAAAGGCGATCTGTTGATCGAGATCGACGACCGTGAGTATCGCGCAGCATTGGTGCGCGCGCAGGCCGAGGTCAATCGTGCGCAGACCCGCGTGACCAAAGCCGAGCGCGATATCGAGCGCGGCAAGCGGCTGGTTGCGGCCAAGGCCATGTCGGTCGAAGAGTGGGACAGCAAGCAGTCCGAGCTGGATCAGGCCAGGGCAGATGTCGCGGCGATGCAGGCGGCCGCCGACCAGGCGCGCCTGAACGTCGATTTCAGCAAGGTCACCGCGCCGATCGACGGCCGCGTGGGTGCCGCCGAGATCACCGTCGGCAACCTGGTCGACCCGACCTCGGTGCTCACCAACATGGTTTCGCTGGACCCGATCTACGTGGTCTTCGAGGGCGACGAACGCACCTTTCTGCGCTACCAGGAACTGATCCGCGACGGCGCGCGCCCGAGCGCGCGCGGCGGCGGCAACCCGGTGCGGGTCGGATTGACCAACGAAGTCGGTTTCCCGCATCAAGGAACGCTTGATTTCGTCAACAACCAGCTCAATCCGGGCACCGGCACCATTGCCGTGCGTGCGGTGCTGGACAACGCCGAGCGCCGCTTCACGCCTGGGCTGTTCGCACGCGTGCAACTGGTCGGCAGCGCGGTGCATCCGGCGCTGTTGATCCACGACCAGGCGGTGCAGACCGACCAGGACCGCAAGTACGTGTACGTGGTCGGTGAGGGCGACACTGCGCAACGCAAGGATGTGCTGCTCGGTTCGGCCGTCGACGGCCTGCGCATTGTCGAATCCGGCCTTGTCGCCGGCGACAAGGTGGTGGTCAACGGGATGAAGAAGATCTTTTTCCCCGGCGCACCTTTGAAACCGGTCGAGGTGCCGATGACCGAGCCGAACAAGGTGGTGGAGGCGCCGGCGGGTCCCGCCGCGGGTGCGGAGAGTGGGCAGGGGGGTGGACTGTGAGGGCAGCTTTTGAGGGCACGAGGGCACGAGGGCACGAGGGCACGCAGAAGCACGCGCGCCTCGGCTTGTACGGCACGAACCGACCTCGCCTGATTCAAGTGCCAGGCGGACCGCCTTTACGTGCCCTCGTGCCCTCGTGCCCTCGTGCCCTCGAATCGATCCTCCGCGCGCTCCCGCGCGGGCCGCGTGTCCCTCGCATCCCCGCCGGACCCTGACCCATGGCCCACGCCGACTTTTCCAAGGTCTTCGTCGACCGGCCGATCCTTGCCGCGGTGCTGTCGCTGCTGGTGCTGATCTCCGGCGCCATCGCCATCCCCAACCTGCCGATCAGCGAGTACCCGGACGTGGTGCCGCCCTCGGTGATGGTCACCGCGGTGTACCCCGGCGCCAATCCGAAGACCATCGCCGAAACCGTGGCCGCGCCTATCGAGGAGGCAGTCAACGGCGTCGAAGGCATGATCTACATGAAGTCGACCGCCGGTTCCGATGGCACCATGCAACTGGCGGTGACCTTCAAGGGCGGCGTCGACATCGACCTCGCCACGGTGCAGGTGCAGAACCGCGTCGCCCAGGCACTGCCGCGCCTTCCGGCGAGCGTGCGCCAGCTCGGCGTGACCACGGTCAAGAGTTCGCCGAACCTGACCATGGTGGTGCACGTCAGTTCGCCCGACAACCGTTACGACGGTCTCTACCTGTCCAACTTCGCCAACCTGCGCGTGCGCGACGAACTGGCGCGCCTCGATGGCGTCGGCCAGGCGATCGCCTTCGGCGCCGGCAACTATTCGATGCGCATCTGGATCGATCCGGACAAGGCGTCGGCGCGCGATCTGACCGCCGCCGACATCATCCGCGCGATTCAGGAACAGAACCTTGAGGTCTCCGCCGGAACCATCGGCGGACCGCCGCATCCGGACAGCGCGCTGCAGTACTCGATCAACGCGCAGGGACGTCTGACCACGCCCGAGGAATTCGGCGACATCGTGCTCAAGGCCGGTGCCGAGGGCCAGTTGACGCGCCTCAAGGATGTCGCGCGCGTCGAACTGGGCGCCTCCAGTTATTCGCTCAACTCGCAGCTCAACAACAAGGATGCGGCGGCGATCGTGATCTTCGAGGCGCCGGGTGCCAACACCATTGCGCTGTCGGATGCGGTGCGCGCGAAGATGGCGGAGTTGCAGAAAGGCTTCCCGGAGGGCGTCGAGTGGAGCGTGATGTACGACCCCACGGTGTTCGTGCGTCAGTCGATCCGCTCGGTGGTGACCACGCTGCTGGAAGCGGTCGCGTTGGTCGTGCTGGTGGTGGTGGTGTTCCTGCAGACCTGGCGCGCGTCGATCATCCCGCTGCTGGCGGTGCCGGTGTCGGTGATCGGCACCTTTGCCGTGCTGTGGGCGCTCGGTTATTCGATCAACGTGCTGACCCTGTTCGGGCTGGTGCTGGCGATCGGCATCGTCGTCGACGATGCGATCGTCGTCGTCGAGAACGTCGAACGGCATATCGAAGAGGGCATGGCGCCGCGCGACGCCGCGCACAAGGCGATGGAGGAGGTCTCCGGGCCGATCATCGCGATCTCGCTGGTGCTCGCCAGCGTGTTCGTGCCGCTGGCGTTCATCGGCGGCGTATCCGGGCAGTTCTACAGCCAGTTCGCGGTGACCATTGCGGCCTCGGTGCTGATTTCGGCGTTCAATTCGCTGACGCTTTCGCCGGCGCTGGCGGCGGTGCTGCTGCAACCGCACGGCGCGCCGAAAGATCGCCTCGGGCGCTTGATCGAATCCGTCTTCGGACGCTTCTTCGGCTGGTTCAACCGGCGCTTCAAGCGCGCCAGCACGCGCTATTCCGGCCGAATCGGCAGCACCATCGGTCGCGCGCCGCGACTGCTGGTGGTTTACGCGGTGCTGATCGGCGTGACCATCTTCGGCTTCACCCAGGTGCCATCGGGTTTCATCCCGACGCAGGACAAGCAGTACCTGTTTTCGATCCTGCAGTTGCCCGAGGGTGCCACGCTCAAGCGCACCGAAGCGGCGATGACGCGCATGGGCGAGATGGCGATGGCCACGCCGGGCGTCGAGAGCGTGGTGCAGTTCCCGGGCCTGAACGCGGTGCACTTCGTCAACACCAGCAACGCCGGGCTGATGTTCATCGGCATCACCCCGCAGAACGAGCGCGACATCAGCGCGGCCGAGATTGCCGGTGAACTGAACGCCAAGTTCGGCACGATCCAGGATGGTCTGGCGTTTGCGCTGTTGCCGCCGCCGGTGCTGGGTCTCGGCAATTCAGCGGGCGTCGAAACCTATGTGCAGGATCGCAGCTCCGCTGGCTACGGCGAGCTCAACAACCAGGTCCAGGCGCTTTCCAACGCGCTGCGCGGCACGCCGGGCTTCGATCCCTACGCGGTGTTCTCTTCCTTCCAGGCGAACGTGCCGCAACTGGACGCCAGCGTCGACCGCACCAAGGCCAAGGAACAGGGCCTGGCGCTGACCGACATCTACACGGCCCTGCAGGTTTACCTCGGATCTGCCTACGTCAACGATTTCAACCTGTTCGGACGCACCTACAGCGTCTACGCGCAGGCCGATGCCGCTTTCCGCGACGAAGTCGCCGACATTGCGCGTATCAAGGTGCGCAATGCCGCCGGGCAGATGGTGCCGATCGGCAGCGTGGTCGAGGTGTCGCCGAGTTTCGGGCCCGATCCGGTGGTGCGCTACAACGGCTACCCGGCGGCCGACCTGCAGGCCGGCATCAACCCGGCACAACTGTCGAGTCAGCAGGCGATCGCGCAGATCAAGGCGATCGCGGCCGGCCTGTTGCCGCAAGGCATGCAGATCGAGTGGACCGGCCTGACCTATCAGGAAGTGACCCAGGGTTCGATGGCCCTGCTGGTGTTCCCGTTGTGCGTGCTGCTGGTCTACATGGTGCTGGCCGCGCTCTACGAGAGCTGGACACTGCCACTGGCCGTGATCCTGATCGTGCCGATGTGCCTGCTCAGCGCAATCGGCGGCATCTGGCTGCTGAACTTCATCAGCGGCAGCTGGTTTGGCCTGTCGATCGGCATGGGCTGGATTCCGCCGCCACCCATGAGCGTGCCACCGACCTTCATCGACAACAACATCTTCACCCAGATCGGCCTCGTCGTGCTGATGGGCCTGGCCTGCAAGAACGCGATCCTGATCGTCGAATTCGCCCGCGACCTCGAAGAAGAAGGCATGGGCATCGTCGACGCTGCCATCGAGGCCTGCCACTTGCGCCTGCGCCCGATCCTGATGACCAGTTTCGCTTTCATCATGGGCGTGCTGCCACTGGTGTTCGCCAGCGGCGCCGGCGCCGAAGTGCGCCACGTGATGGGCGTCACCGTGTTCGCCGGCATGCTCGGCGTGACCTTCTTCGGCCTCTTCTTCACCCCGGTGTTTTACGTGGTGCTGAGAAAGTGGGCGGAGCGCGGCAACCCCTCACGCGCGACCGCGGAGGTGAGTCATGGCTGAACTCAACGCTGCGGCGGGTCGGGGCCTGTATTTGGGGACGCAAAGGACGCAAAGTGCGCAAAGGACGCAAAGGAAGGCAAAACAAACTTGGGATTGGTTGAAGGAGATGATTGAAATGACGGAAGTTTCAAAGGACGTGTCGACGAAGCGCGTCGACCAGAGCGCTCTTTTTGCGTCCTTTGCGAACTTTGCGTCCTTTGCGTCCCCCATCAAGCGTCCAGGCAACGCGGGACGAGCGGTACTCGCGGCGACCTTGGCGCTCACCCTCTCCGCCTGCACTGTCGGCCCGGAATACGTGCGGCCCGAGGCGCAGCTGGCGCCGGGGTTTGATCAGGCGCAGGGCGCGGCGTATCCGGCCACGGCGGTGGCCAGCAGTGTCTGGGCCTCGTTCGAGGAGCCGGAGCTGGATGCATTGATTGCGCGGGCGCTGGCGGCGAATACCTCGATCGCGCAGGCCCTGGCGCGGCTGGACGAGACGCGCGCGTTGGCGGGGTTGAGTTTCTACAGCCTGTTTCCGACCACCCGCTCGCGGGCCGATGCCGAGCGCAGCGATCCCAGCGGCGAGGACCCATTCACGTTCGAAGGCCAGGGGCGCACCGATACCTATCGTGCCGGTTTCGACCTCACCTGGGAAATCGATCTGTTCGGTTCGCTCAGGCGGCAGAAGGAGGCGATCGATCGTGAGGTCGAAGCCAACGAGGCGGCGTTCCACGCGGTGCGGCTTTCGGTGGTGGCGGAAACGGCGCAGGCGTACTTCGCCTGGCGTGGTGCCCAGGCGCGACTCGCGGTGCAGCAACGCAACCTCGCCAATCTTGAAGAAAACATCGACATCCTGCGCAAGCAGCTCGACGCCGGGCGCGGTACCGAGCTCGACGTCACCCGCGCCAATGCGCTGGGACTGCAGGTGGCCGCGCGTCTGCCGCAGACAGGTGCCGAAGTGGTGCGCCAGGAACAGCGGCTGGCGTTGCTGACCGCGCAGCCGGTGAGCGCGCTGCGCGAACAACTGGCGCCGAGCCGCGAATTGCCGGTGCTGCCGGCGATGGTGACTGTGGGTACGCCGGAACAATGGCTGGCGCGGCGCCCCGACGTGCGCGAGGCGGATCGCCGGCTGGCGGCCGCAGTGTCGCGCATCGGTGTAGAGACCGCCGAGTTCTATCCCAAGCTGAACCTGCTGGGCGATTTCGGCGCCACCGCGCAGTCCTTCGGTGGCCTTGGCGACAGCGCTGCCCAACGCTGGAGCTTCGGACCCTCGCTGAGCTGGAGCTTCCTCGATTTCGGCCGCGTCAAACAACGCGTGTTGGCGCAGCAAGCACGCGCCGACGGCGCCATCGCGGCCTACCAGGAGACCTGGCTGAAGGCGCTGGAAGAAACCGAGAACGCACTGGCCGGTTATCGCGCAGCCAACGAATCGGCGGCAGCGCTGGAAACCGCCGTCAGCGAGAGCCGCAAGGCCAGCGAGCTGGCGCGCATGCGCTTCGAGGCCGGCGCCAGCGACTACCTCACGGTGCTGGATGCCGAACGCACCCTGCTCGACACCGAGGACCAGTACGCCGACGCCAGCACCCGCCGCGCGACCACGTTGGCGGCGTTGTACAAGGCGCTGGCGGGGGATTTTGCGAGGTAGGACATGTTGCCCGCGCAGCGGGATTTCGACCAAAGGACGTAACCTGGTCTGGCTTGCGTCCTGATGCCCGGCTGGGCAGGGTCGCGGTATGGTTGCAAGCCGGGTCAGTGTGACGGATAGTAACGCCTTGATGCGTGCAGCGCGCACGGCACAATTTCGAGGTTTTCAATGCTTTCGACAGCCCCTTTCCGTCTGCTGCTGGCTGGGATCGGATTGGCTTGCGTGTCGGCGCAAGCACGCGATGGACTGCCGGCATATGACTATGGTGTCGGCGGGCGAACCGAGATTCCGCTTCCGACGGGAGTCTCTGTCGCTGTCCATGCTGCCGCCGTGGATCCGCAAGGACGAATGCTGGTCGTCGGGCGCCGCGGTGTCCGGGGTTTCGCGCTGCGCGTAAACAGCGACGGCGTGCTGGATAGCAGTTTTGGCACCGACGGCTGGTTCGTGATGCCTGATTTGGCGCTGCTGGGATTCCCGGCGGGGACGGTCACGCAGTTCATCGCCGTGTCAGACTCTGCGTTGGGGGTCTATATGGCTGGCTACCCCGTTGGCGCCGATCGGACCTGTGCGTTGGTGGTGGCTCTCAACGAATCCGGAGAGTTGCGCGCCGGGTTTGGAACTTCAGGTTCGGGTGCCTTGTGTGGTCCGTCAGGGCTGCCCCCCAGCATCTCGCAACCACTTTCACGCTTCGCGCGACTGGGCTTGACGGTCAATCCGAATCGGATCGCGGTTTTGGTGGTCCGTACCGAACATACAACGCCGAACCCGGCGGCCGAGTGGGTCTACGGATTAACCTTGACCGGCGCGCCTTTGACCAGTTTCGGCGAACAGGGATTGTTGACGCTTCCTGGAGATTTCCGTGCAACGGGCTTGACCGAGGACACCCAGGGACGCCTGCTCATATCTGGATACAGTGGTTCGGGCTTTGCATTCATGCGACTGCTGCCAACGAATCTGGTCGATCCCGCATTCGGAACCGGCGGAATTGCCACCATCCCGTACCCGACATTTGGTGTATCGCCTGAATCCATGCGCGCGTGGGTCATGCTGGATGATCGTCCCACCGTTGGCTTCCGCAACTACACGGACTTCACCTACACCCTCCCAAACAATTATGGATTCATGCGGGCGACCGCGTCGGGCATTGCGGACGCATCCGTGGCGGCGATTCCCGCGGCTGCCAACGCCGGCTACGTTGCGCATCAGACTCTGGGCCCGGAAGTGGTGGGCAGGGGCGACACCGATCAGGCGAGTGATCGATTTGACCGCGTCGTCGTCGCCGGTCCGGAACTGGTTCGCATGCTCAGCGACGGCCAGTTGGACCTTGCATTTGGCAGCAACGGGTATGTGGACTTGCCGCAGCCGCCGTCCAGCGAAACTGGGCCACGCTTCAGCCAAGCGGTTGCCGTTGATGATGCCGGCAACATCCATGTCGTAACCTCTGAACAGGACGCCTCCTCCGGCACCCCGGTACAGGGATCTCTGCATGTGCTCAAGTACGGCGGCGATACGTTGTTCGACGATGGACTTGAGCAATTGCATTGAGCTCAAGGCCTTGGCGGTAGATTTCTTGGGATGAATCGCCGGGCTCTGGCAGGCCGGTGGTTCGCGCAGCGATTCACGGGCGGAGAACTTGCCGTGAGCTGGTGAACGCGCCGACACGCGTATGCCAGGCTACGGCAGGATTCACCTCGTTGCTGGCACAATGGCCGACTCCCATCGCGAATTCCCTGCCCGCCCATGTTGCGATTCCCGTTCGCTCTCGCGGCGCTGCTGCTGTCGATTACCGCCCACGCCGAACGCTACGACCTGACTTGGCGCCTGAGCTTCGATCCGAAGTCCAGGACCGCACTCGGATCGCTGGAACTGGGCAAAGGCAGCGACCAGCTGCGCACGCTCGATTTCGAGTTTCCCGAGGCCTATTCGGACATCAGCGCCAACGGTCAACTCGAGCGCAAAGGCAAGCGCGCGCTGTGGACACCACCGGCGAAGGGCGGCACGCTGCGCTGGCGCGTGCGCATCGACGAAACTCGCGATAACGGCAGCTACCGCAGTTACTTTCCCGGCGACTGGGCGATCTTCCGCGGCGATCGGGTGTTCCCCAAAGCCAGGGTCCGCGCCCTCAAGGGGGCCGAATCCCGGGCACGACTGGTCCTCGATGTGCCCAAGTCCTGGCACCTCGATACGCCTTATCTGACCGAAGCGGATGGCACCACCTTCATCGTCGACGATCCCGACCGCGGCTTCGATCGTCCGGTCGGCTGGATGCTGGTCGGCGCCATCGGCACCCGTCGCGAGATCATTGCCGGCACCGAGGTCTCGCTGGCGGCGCCCAAGGATGAGGGCATGCGGCGGATGGACATGCTCGCTTTCCTGAACTACACGCTACCGGGCATGAAGGACGCATTCGGCGAGCTGCCGCCGAAAATCCTCATCGTGTCGGCGCCCGATCCAATGTGGCGTGGCGGTCTGTCGGCGCCGCGATCGCTGTACCTGCATCTCGATCGTCCGATGATCAGCGAGAACGCAACGAGCACGCTGCTGCACGAACTGACCCACGTGATCACGCGTATCCGCGGAGAGAACGACGACGACGACTGGCTGGCCGAAGGCCTCGCCGAGTACTACGCGGTGGAATTGCTCTACCGCACCGGCGGCATGACCGAAGCGCGCCACCAGCGCAGCCTGGAGTGGTTGGCCGACTGGGGCAAGAGCGTCAAATCGCTGCGCACCGAGCGCTCCAGCGCCGAGACCACGGCGCGCGCCGTGCTGCTGCTGGTGGACGTCGACAAGGAGATCCAGAAGGCCACCGGCGGCAAGAAAAACCTCGACGACGTCACCCGCAGGCTGATGCGCGAGCGCAAGGTCAGCACCGCAGAGTTCATCGAGATCAGCGAGAAAGTCGCCGGGCGCAAGTTGAAGACGCTGGATACCGGGCTGCTGAAGTGAGCCGTCAGTGACCGCAGAAGTCCAGATGCGCAGGTGCGCTGGTTCGCGCATCGAAACTGTGGGAGCGGGTTCATCCCGCGAAAGCGCTCGCGGAGTGAATCCGCTCCCACATGAAAATCAAGGCCTTACGGCTTGTTCGGTGAAAGTCACGGTCGCCCCCGATGGGTGCGCTTGTTCGCGCATCAAACTGGCGGCGACCATGCGGACTGCCTTTTTTGT
>CALEZI010000195.1 GCA_937928755.1 uncultured Rhodanobacteraceae bacterium
GGCCCTTCGTGGGTCCAGACTTGTCTGGACGCTGTTGCTCCGAGAAAACGAAAGGAGTCCAGACAAGTCTGGACCCACAAAAGCAGCAGGCCGCTCTTGCGCACCATGAACTGGTGTCGCCTCCTTGAAGGCGGTGTTGGTTGTTGGCGTTGGTGTCGGTTGAGCAGAGGCCACGGCAAAGCGGCCCTTCGTGGGTCCAGACTTGTCTGGACGCTGTTGCTCCGAGAAAACGAAAGGCGTCCAGACAAGTCTGGACTCACAAGAGCAGGAGGCCGCTCTTGCCAACAGCAACAGCCAACACCGCTTTTCAGGGCACCACGACGACCTTCCCCACCACCTTGCGCGCGGCCATGTCGACCAGCGCCTGCGGCGCTTCGGCCAGGCTGTACTGCCGTGAGATGCGAGGCTTGAGCTTGCCCGCGCCGATCCAGCCCAGAATCTCCTGAATGCCGGCCGCGTTGGCCTTCGGCTCGCGCTTGGCGAACTCGCCCCAGAATACGCCGACCAGCGAGGCGCCCTTGAGCAGCGGCAAGTTCAACGGCAGCGCCGGTACATGGCCGTCGGCGAAACCGATCACCAGATGCCGCCCGCGCCAGGCAATCGCGCGGAACGCGGCCTCGGTCCATCTGCCGCCGACCGGGTCGAAGACCACGTCGACACCCTTGCCGACGGTCAGTTTCTTCAGCGCCTCGCGCAGGTCCTCGTCGACATAGTTGATGCATTCGTCGGCGCCGTGTTCGCGGCAGATTGCCAGCTTCTCCGCGGTGCTCGCCGCGGCGATCACACGGGCGTCGACCGCCTTGCCGATCTCGACCGCTGCCAGACCCACGCCGCCGGCGGCACCGAGCACCAGCAGCGTCTCACCCGCCTTCAGCGCCGCCCGATCGCGCAACGCATGCCAACTGGTGCCATAGGCCAGCACCAGGCTTGCCGCGAGCGCCATCGGCACCCCCGGCGGCAAGGGCATGCAAAGAGCGGCGTCGACGACGCATTCCTCGGCAAAACCACCAATGCCGCACAGCGCAGCAACCGCCATGCCCGGCCGAAGTCCGCGTACATCCCCGCCCACTGCAGTGATCTCGCCGGCGACCTCGGCGCCTGGCGAGAACGGCAGCGCCGGCTGCATCTGGTACTTTTTCTGGATGATCAGCACGTCGGGGAAGTTGACCCCGGCGGCGGCGACGCGGATGCGCACCTCGTGCGGGCCCGGTTCGGGCAAGGCCACGTCCATCAGCTTGAGCGTCTCGGGGCCGCCCCATTGTTCGCAGATGATTGCTTTCATGTTGTGCTCCTTGAGGCCGCGGCGCGGCGTGCTGGTTTGATCGCAGGTTGGGCTGAAGCGCAGCCGTGCCCAACTTCCGGCGAGACTCGTTGGGCACGCTGCGCTTGGCCCAACCTGCGCCCGGAGATGCGGACCCCATGGCCCCACGGCACTGGGCACGCCCGGTTCATGGGAACATACCGTTGTTCACCCACGACCGATTCCTGCACGTGTCCGATCCAACACCGGTTCCCCGACTGTCCACCCGGGTGTTCTTCGCCGACGTCGCCGGTGAACTGTTCAGTCTCGATCGCGGCGTGCCGTACACGCTGGGTCAATTGCTGGTGCGGCCGGGGCCGACCATTCGTCGTTACATTGTCGAGCGCGATCCGCGACTGACCAAGCCCTTTCGACTGGTGTTGATCTGTCTCGCCGTCGTCGCCGCAGTGATGCACTTGACCGGAATCGGCGTGGATTTTCCCGGTATGCAGCCGGGAAGGCCACAGTCGACGGATTCCACGACCAATGCCTTTCGCGCGGGCCTGACCACGGTTGTCGGCAATCTCGATGTCATGCTGGTGCTCTGCTGGGTGCCGGCGATTGCTGCTGGTGTGCAATCCCTCTACCGACGGCATCAGCACAACTACGCGGAAGTGTTCGTTTTCGGTTTGTACACGCTGCCGCAGATGCTGATCTGGCTGTTGCCCATGGTGGCGTTGATCGCCTGGACTGGCGATGCGCCGGGCTGGCTGCTGCCTGCATTGGCGTTGGCGCCGGTAATCCTCTCCGCGCACGGCTACCATTGCCCGGAGCGCGAGCCGCTCTGGCGCGCGTTCATGGTTGCCTTCTACGCCGCATTCTCGGTGGTCGTCCTGATGCTCGGCATGCTGATGGGATTGGTGTTGTGGAATATGGCGATCCTCCAGTAAACCGATGGTGGGAGCGGATTTACTCCGCGATGGAGTTCGCGGGATGACCAGCGCCCACAGGGCCCGATTGTCACGTAGGCCGCTGCGCGGCCAACGTGACCTACCTTGCGCTCAGGGATTTACGTTTCACGTTTCACGTTTCACGTTTCACGTTTTACGATTGACCGCGCTCAGAACCACTCATCGCGCATCGCATACGCGCTTGGCTCGGCCTCGCTGACCAGCCGCGCCGCCAATTCGATCTGCGGCCATTCGGTGGCGAAGAAGAATCGGCACGCCTGGATTTTTCCCGCATAAAAGGCGCGATCGTGATCGCTCGCCGTCGGCAGCGCGCGCGCGGCAATCACGGCTTGCCACAACCACATCCAGCCGATGCTCAGGTGGCCGAGCAGCGTCATGTAATGGCTGGCATTGGCCAGCGTCTGCCGGACCTCGCCTGATGCCATGCGCTGCCCCGCGGCGCGTGTGGTTTCGGCCGCCAGCTTCGCGCCTGCAGCGAGCTGCGCCGCCAGCGACTGCAGCGATTCGATGCTGGCTGCATCAGCACACACGACACCCACCTGCGCCAGCATCAACTTCAGCGCCGCGCCGTTCTGCATCATCGCCTTGCGCCCGAGCAGATCGAGCGCCTGGATGCCGTTGGTGCCTTCGTGGATCGGGTTGATGCGGTTGTCGCGATAGCACTGCTCGACCGGATAGTCGCGCGTGTAGCCGTAACCGCCTAGGATCTGGATCGCCAGTTCGTTGGATTTCAGCGCGTAGTCCGAGCCCCAGGACTTGATGATCGGCGTCAGCAGCTCCAGAAGCAGGTGGCTCTCGGTGCGAATTTTCTCGTCCGGATCCAGCGCGCGGTCGACCAGCATCGAGGCGTAGAAGCCGAGCACCTGGGCGCCCTCGACGTAGCACTTCTGCTGCAGCAGCATGCGCCGGATATCGGCGTGCTCGATCAGCGTCACCGGCTGCGATGTCGGGTCCTTCTGATCCGGATGGCGACCCTGGCGGCGCTCGCGCGCGTACTTCAGCGAGTACTGGTAGCCGACTGAACCCTGTTGCACCGCGCCCATGCCGACGCCGATGCGCTCCTCGTTCATCATGTGGAACATGTAGCCGAGGCCCTGGTGCGGTTGACCGACCAGTTCGGCGTAACAGTCGCCCTGCTCGCCGAACTTGAGGAAGGTGTTGACGCTGCCGCGCTGGCCCATCTTGTGGTTTAGTCCGGCCAGCGCGACGTCGTTGCGCGCGCCGCGGCTGCCGTCGGCATTCACCCGCCAGCGCGGCACGATGAACAGGCTGATGCCACGCACGCCGGCCGGCGCGCCGTCGATCTTGGCGAGCAGCAGATGGATGATGTTTTCGCCGAGTTCATGATCGCCGGCCGAGATCCACATCTTGGCGCCAGTGATCCGGTAGCTGCCGTCCGCCTTCGGCTCGGCGCGGGTCTTGATGTCGGACAGTGACGAGCCGGCCTGTGGCTCGGACAGGCACATGGTGCCGAAATAGCGGCCTTCGACGATCGGCCGCATGTACAAACGCTTTTGCTCGTCAGTGCCGTAGACGGCGAGCAGATTGGCCGCCGCGCGCGCCAGCGCCGGATAGGCGATGGTGCCGGCATTGGCCGCCGAAAACATCGAATCGCAGGCCTGCGCGATCACGAACGGCAACTGCATGCCGCCGTCCGCGATGTCGGCCAGTGCCGCGCAGAATCCGGCTTCGTTGTAGGCGGCGACGCCCTCGCCGATTTCCGGGATCAGTTCGACCTTGCCATCGACCATGTGCGGTTCGTTGAGGTCGGACTTGCGGTTGTGCGGCAGGAATTTCTCGACGGCGATCTGATGCGCCAGTTCGATGGCCGAATCGAAGGTCTCGCGGCTGTGTTCGGCGAAACGCGGGTAGGCCGTCAGGCGATCGGCACCAAGCAATTCGTACAGGGTGAAGTCGAGATGGCGGCGATCGATCAGCGGGCTGGCGCTCATGAGTGGCTTCCTTCGGTAATGAGTCATTCTGACTACTTGACTCATCTAGCGTCAAGTGAACCAAATGTCTAAACTGCGGCACATGTCCGCACCCACGACCACCAAGCTGTCCCGAGCCCTGCGCGAAGCGCCGCCGCGCAAGGCGACGCCGCTGGACCTGTTCCAGTTGGCCAAGCGCCAGTGGCTGGCGGGTGAACGCATCGATGTCGGTGCGCTTGCGGCGCGCTTGAAGATCGGTCGGGCGACGGCCTTCCGCTGGGTCGGCAGCCGCGACCTTCTTCTCGGCGAGATTCTCTGGTCGATGTGCGAAACGCTGATGACCGAGGCCGCGAGCAAGTCGCCCGGCCATGGCGCCACGCGTATCGCCGCGATCTGCGAGACCGCGGTGCGCGCCATCGTCAGTTTCCGCCCGCTGCGCCAGTTCGTCCGCCAGGACCCCGAGTACGCTTTGCGCCTGCTGGTCAGCAAGATCGGCCCGGTGCAACGGCGCAGCATCGATCGCGTGCGCGAGTTGCTGCAGGCCGAAGCCGCGCGCGGCCTGGCACTGCCGCTCGGTGTCGACACCCTCGCCTACCTGATCGTGCGCCTGTGCGAGTCCTTCATCTACGCCGACGTCATCAGCGACCAGAAGGTCGATGTCGCCGATGCCGGCCTCGCCGTGCAGTTGTTGTTGTCGGGGCGGGTGGAGCAGTCGTGACCCCAGCGCCTGACGTAGGTCACGTTGCGCGCGTCGCGAGCTACGTGACAATTCCAAAGCCGATGTCACGTAGGCCGCCACGCGGCCAACGTGACCTACATGAATACTCCCTTCACACCGGATCCTGACATGACCACCGACTACCTGGCCCACGACAGCGTCGCCGTCCTCACCCTCAACAACCCGCCGGTCAATGGCCTCGGGCTGGCGACGCGCATCGCGCTGGTCGCCGGGCTGGAACGGGCTCTGGCTGATCCTGAAATCGTCGCCATCGTGATCGCCGGCGCCGGCAAGTCCTTCTGCGGCGGCGCTGATATCCGCGAGTTCGGCAAACCCACGGCGCTCGCTGAACCCAATCTGCTGACTTTGATCGACCGCTTCGAGGCTTCCAGCAAGCCGGTGATCGTCGCCATCCACGGCGTCTGCATGGGTGGCGGACTGGAGCTTGCGCTCGGCTGCCATCACCGCATCGCGGCTCGCGGCACCCAGGTGGCGCTGCCGGAGGTCAAGATCGGCCTGGTGCCGGGCGCCGGCGGCACGCAGCGCCTGCCGCGCGCGATCGGCTTCGAGCCGGCGTTGAACATGATCGTGTCCGGCAATCCGGTCGCCGCCGAGACGCTGGCAGCGATCCCCGGACAGATCCTGTTCGATCAGATCGTCGGTGGCGATTTGCTCGGTGCCGCCGTGACGTTCGCGCGCCATCGCGCCGCGGAGGGCACGCCGTTGCCACGCCTTCGCGAAGTGGGAACCGTGCATGGCGATATTGCCGCGATCAGTGCCAAGGTGCGCGCCGCAGTGCCTGCCGGATTCCCGGCGCCGCTGCGCTGCATCGAATGCGTCGAAGCCGCCGTCAGCCAATCGTTCGACGCCGGCATCGCCATCGAACGCCGGGCGTTTGCCGAACTGATGGACACGCCCGAGTGCCGCGCATTACGCCACGCCTTCTTTGCCGAACGGGCGGCGTCGAAGATCCCCGATGTTGCCGAGGACACGCCGACACGCAAGATCGCCAAAGTCGGCGTGATCGGCGCCGGCACCATGGGCGGCGGCATCGCGATGAACTTCCTCAATGCCGGCGTGCCCGTGGCGATCCTCGAATCCGGATCGGAGGCGCTCGAACGCGGACTGGCGACGATCCGCAAGAACTACGAGGGCGCGGTCAAGCGTGGATCGCTGTCTGCCGACGTACTGGCACAGCGCCTGGCGTTGCTTACACCGACACTCGACTACGCCGACCTGGCCGACTGCGACCTGATCATCGAGGCGGTGTTTGAAGAGATCGGCGTCAAGGAGTCCGTATTCAAGCGCCTCGACGCGGTCGCCAAACCCGGCGCCATCCTCGCCAGCAACACCTCGACGCTCGACCTCGACCGCATCGCCGCGTTCACCTCACGGCCGCAGGACGTCATCGGCCTGCACTTCTTCAGCCCGGCCAACATCATGAAGTTGCTCGAGGTGGTGCGCGGCAGGCACACGGCGAAGGACGTGCTGGCCACGGCGATGGCGGTCGCGCGCCGGATCAAGAAGATCGCTGTGGTTTCCGGCGTCTGCGACGGTTTCATCGGCAATCGCATGATCGAGCAATACAGCCGGCAAGCCGGGTTCCTGCTCGAAGAAGGCGCGCTGCCGGCGCAGATCGACGCCGCGATGGAACGCTTCGGCTTAGCGATGGGCCCGTTCCGCATGAGCGACCTGGCCGGCAACGACATCGGCTGGGCCATCCGCAAGCGTCGCGCCATCGAGCAACCGGGACTGACCTATGCCAAGGTGTTCGACCGCTTGTGCGAGACCGGGCGTTTCGGCCAGAAGACCGGCGCCGGCTGGTACGACTACCAACCCGGCGATCGCAAGGCGTATCCGAGCGCACTGGTCGACGATCTGGTGATCGCGCATTCGCAGGCGGTCGGCATCGAACGCCGCGCGATCAGCGATCAGGAGATCGTCGAGCGTCTGGTCTACGCCCTGATCAATGAGGGCGCACGCATCATCGAGGAAGGCATCGCGAGCAAGGCCAGCGACATCGACGTCGTCTACCTGAACGGCTACGGCTTCCCGCTCTATCGCGGCGGCCCGATGCGTTATGCCGACGAGGTGGGATTGGCCAATGTGGTTGCGGCGATGCGGCTTTTTGCTGCAGCCGACAGCAGCAACCGTCAGGCGGGCGCGTGGGAACCGGCGCCGCTGCTGCTGCAGTTGGCGCAAACGGGGAAGACGTTCACCTTGTAGGAGCGACGTGCACGTCGCGACCGGTGATGCGGTGAAGTTCGGAAATGACCGGGCGCCAGGATCTGACGGTCGCGACGTGCACGTCGCTCCTACGACGAAGCACGTTCGCGGGTCAGAACTGCCGCGCCCAGCTCGCGCAGGAACGGCCGGCCGATTTCGGCATAGGCGTAGCGCCCATCATTGAGCACGCCATCGCGATCGACGAACAGCATCGCCGTCAGGCCGAAGGCGATATCGCGCGCCCCATCGACGACAAAAGCGCTGTCGCCGATATAGCCATAGGACATCGCATTCTTGCTGGCGATGCGCAATCCGGATCGAATCCGTCCTGCGCCGTCTAGCGGAATCAGCCACTTGGCGTAGTCATCGGCATACTGGCCGGGGTCGTAGACCGGATCAGGGCACTGGCGCGGTGGGAGCGCCATGATCTGCGCCAGCACACCTCGCGCCACCGGGCACAGTGCGAACGCCGGACCAGCGCCCAGCGCCTGCCCACTGCCCAGTTCCAGCGTCATCCGGTGCACGATGGCAAGCGGCATGAAGTTGGAATCGCTGAAATCGTGGGCACCCTCGATCTGCTTGCCACTCTGGATCCACGCGCGACCCTTGAGCGCGCGACCGAATGGAAAGCGCTGCGGCCGCTCGTCGGCCAACGCCGGCGAATCCCACACGACTTGCCCGGCGGCGTCGAGAACCTGCGCCGCGAGCTTGCCCGGACGCGTACCGCTGCAACCAAGCCGCGCACCGATGCGGCAATCAGCGTATCCCAGTTCCCCCAGCCGCCGATGGATCGCATCGCTGCCGAGCAATTCGTAGAGCGCGTTGCAGGCCTGGTTGTCGCTGACCACGCACATCCCCCGCAGCAGGCGCATGAATGGCCAGCCGCCCTTCACCGAAGCCGGCAACGGCGCGCAGGCGCCCATTGCGTCCACGGTCACCCGCAGCGAGTCGACCTGATCGATCAAACCACGTGCACACAACTGTTCCAGCAGCAGCGCCGCCAGCGGCAGCTTGACGAAGCTGGCGGCGGCGAACCAGCGCCGGCGCCGCACACCGAAGCTGCTTTCGCCAGCGATCTGCCAGTCGCCGTTCGCCCCGCGCGCGCAGCGCGACCACAGAATCTGCAGTTCGAACTCGGCGCTGGCTGCAAGTACTCGCCGCGAGATCGGCCCGGCTTCGCGCAGCAGACGCAGCAGCACATCGTCGTCAGCCGCCGGCAGGCGACCGGCGCATGCCGTCAGCGCCAGTGCCGCGAGAGCTTCACGGCGACGCATCTTCCGCTGGCCGCTTGCGGTACAACTGCAGATTGCTGTCGTTCTTGCGGTGGCGATAGCCGATGCCGAATTCCAGTTTCTTCGGCTCGCCCTGGGCATAGGCCTTGCGCAACTCGGGCTGCTGCCAGTTGTTGAACAGCCCGATCGGCGAACCGTATCGACCGTAGAGCGTCGCCTCCCATTGGGCGGGACGGAACCACGCGTGGGGGATGCCCGAGTCGTCCTGCAACACGCGTTCGCTGAGATCCAGGATCAGTTTGCGCACCTGCGAGAAGTACGGCTTGTACATCAGGTACGACGCACTCTTGAGATAGGTCGTGTCGGGATCGAAGTCGGTCACGAAATCCAGGTACTGCGGCGTGCGACGCAGGCCACCGTCGCCCAGGTCGGCGGCGAAATACAGCATGCGTCGAAAGCCGGCGTCATCAGGATGGAAGTATTCGACCTCGACACCTGCGAGGTGCCCCGAGGGCGGTTTGGCGATCAGTTGGGCATCGGCCCGACACAGCCGACTCGCTGGCGTCAGCAGTACATAGCGCACATCGAACACGGCGTAACCCGCCTCGGCGAGGAACACGAAAAGGATCGGCGTCACGCCCGAGAAACGGCTCTTGCGCAGGTCCACGGTCAGATCGTTGGTGCGGAAGAAACTGAACGAGAGGATCGCGTAAAGCGACTTGCGCACCTCGGCCAGACCGGCCTCGATCTGCGCGGCATCCAGCCCGGCAAAGTCGGGCACACTGCCGACCGGCTCCAGACCGGTCAACACGGACGCCTCGGCGTCGGGAAACAAGGTCAGCAGGTACAGGGCATCCGGACCGCTGAACGGGTAGTAGACGCGCTTGGGCGAGGTATCGGAGTCGCCAAGTTCAGCCCGCGCAAAGCGCGCGACCGGGTCGAGCTGACGCTCGCGCAACTGCGCCCAGCTGGCGCCGAGACTGTTGCGATGGCGTTCCAGCGCAGCGACGTCGACCACCTGTGCCAGCTCGGATTCCAGCGGCGCCCGCAAGCCAGCCAGCACGCGCGCGGTGTCATTGAGCGTGCCCTGATTCCAGGCATCGACCGGATCGGCCCCCGGACAGAGGTCAAGCGCCAATGCCGCCAGCGGGGCGCACCACAACAGCAGCGCAAACCACAGCCTGTAGGAGCGACGTGCACGTCGCGACCGCTCTCCCGCTACCGACTCGCTCACCCATCGACCCCGAAGTATTGAACTGGAGATGCTTTTATCCGCAAAGGACGCAAAGAACGCAAAGGAAACCAAGCAAATGAAAGTCTCCAGGCGCAGGCGCGACCTCATTCAATCCCTGGTTTTCTTTGCGTTCTTTGCGTTCTTTGCGGACAAATCTACAGAAATCGCCACCCGACGAGTCCGGGCGGCATGCGGGCAAACAACCTCACCCGACCCTTGCCGCCACCGCCGGCGCGTGTCGGCGCATCGGCCAGTAGCCGGCATAGGCCATCAGCACCGAGGCCAGCGACAGCAGCACCGCCTTCGGCTGGTTGATCGCCATGAACACGATCATCCAGGTGTTGATGGCCAGGAACAGCAGCGCCGCGGTCCAGCCGAACGGCGCGCGGAACGGACGCGGGCGTTCGGGATGGCGCACACGGTCGCGCAGGAAGCCGACGACCACGGCCATGTTGAACACGGTCAGCGACACGCCGATGAAGTTGATGACGAACTCGAAGCTGGCGCTGACCAGCAACAACAGCGTCAGCAGCCACTGGAAAGCGATCGCCAGGCGCGGCGAGCCGCCGCTGTGGCGGCGACCGAAAGCGGCGAACGGCGGCCAGTCGTCGGCCATCGCCGCCAGCACGCGAGGGCCAGCCAGTACCATCGCGCTGACCGTGGAGATCAACGTGAAGGCGATGGCGCCGCCAACGATCATGCCGCCGGATTCGCCGAACAGCGCACGTCCGGCGAGGAAGCCAACCGCCAGTTCGTTGTCGACGCTCATCGCGCCCGGATTGACGCGGACCATCTCGTCGAACGGCACCAGGCGCAGGAAGGCCCAGTTGACGCCGACGTACAGCAGTGTGACCAATGCGGTGCTGGCGATCAGCGCCAGCGGCAGCGTGCGCTGCGGATCGCGCACCTCTCCGGCCACGTACAACGCCGCATTCCAGCCGAGATAGGCGTAGGTCACGTAGACCAGCGACACCGCGAATGCCGGATTGGCGACCACGGCACCGAAATCGGCCTGGACGGTCACGGCTTCAGGCGCGTGCAGCATCGCGGCGAACACGATGGCGACCATCACCGCCACCTTGAGCAGCGTCGTCACCACCTGGAAGCGCGCACCGATTTCGACGCGCAACATGTGCAGCAGACTGATCAGCGTGACCAGCAGCACCGCCACCAGCACCGGCCACTTCGCGACCGCCGGCCACAATTTCCCGAGGTACGCCGAGAACGCCAGCGCGGCGGCCGCAATCGGTCCGGCAAAACCGGCGATCACCGAAATCCAGCCGGCCATGAACCCCGCCGCAGGGTGGAACAACTGCGTCAGCAGTGCGTACTCGCCGCCCGAACGCGGCCGCGCCGCACCGAGTTCCGCGCAACACAGCGCGCCAGCCAACGCCGCAACGCCGCCGAGCACCCACAACAGCAGGATCGCGCGCTCATCGGGCAGCGCGTGCACCTGATAGCTCAGCGTCGAGAACACGCCGGTGCCGATCATGTTCGCCACCACGATGGCGCTGGCGCTCCACAGGCCGAGACGGCGGGGGGTGGTGGTTGTGTCCGTCAAGCTCGAAATCCGCCTTCGGCGAAGCCCACGAGTATGCCTGCGAGCTCAGCATGGCTGCGGGCTCTGCCTGGCAGCTTTTGTAGAGCCGAGCTTGCTCGGCTTCGATTCACCACCGGCAGCGTAGCCCTTGTAGAGCCGAGCTTGCTCGGCTTCGATTCACCCAAGATCGGCGTAGCTCTTGTAGAGCCGAGCTTGCTCGGCTTCGATTCACCGCCAGCAGCGTAGCTCTTGTAGAGCCGAGCTTGCTCGGCTTCGATTCACCCAAGAGCAGCGGAGCAAGCTCCGCTCTACACAAAGCTCGCGGGCGGAGCGCTCTCCTGCGGCAAGCCGAGCGCGCCCCTCAGCCGCTCGGGAATCCGGTGCTCGCCAACCGGCCGCAGCAGCGGCGCCAGTTCGAGCCCGCTGCGATCGATCGCCGGCAGCACCTCGTCGCTGAAACGGCGCACGATGGCGTCCTCGCGCCAGTCGGCGCGTTCGCTCAGGGCCAGCAGCGCGGCGCGCGATTCATGGCCCTCGCCGACGCACTCGAAGGGTTTGATCGCGTGGAATTCGAGCAAGGCGTCGAAGCCGTCGATCTGCTCTGGTTCGTCGAGCAAATTGCGCCCGAAGATCGCCAGCAGCGCCGGCTTGCTCATGAACGGCGCCAGCGCGAGGAACACGAAGCGGCACTTCGGGCATTCGCCGCACCAGCGTGAGCTCGGTTTGGCGCCAAGGATGCGGAAGTTGCGGTTGCAGCTGGAAAAAAGGCCGTGATAGCGGGTCAATGCGGCAAATCGCTCGGTCACCGCCAGTTCGGAGAATGGGCGCAGCAACGAGTAATAACCGAGGTCGCTGGCCACCGCACTGCGCAGGTACTCGCCGAAGCGCTCCTCGAACCGCAGGCCCTTGCTCCACTGGTGGTTGATGTCGAGATCATTGTGGGTCAAGTTGCCGACGCTGGCCGAGGCCTCGTTGGAAAACACGATCTCGTCGTAGCCGTAGAGCAGCGCCGCCAGCGTCAGGATCGCCGAATTGATCGCGGTCACCGGAATGTGGCCGTTCCACGCACCCTGGCGATTCAGCTCGAACAGCTGCGGCGCCAGTTCGCGCTCGATGTTCAGCAGCGGCTGCCCGGTCGCCTGCGCGCAGGCGCGGATCAGGTCGGAGCGACCGATCCAGACCACGGCGAAAGCCTCGTCGGCGCGTTTGAGCGTTTCGATGCTGACCAGTGAGTCCTTGCCGCCGCCGATCGGCACCAGCGCGCGGCGCGGCAGGCCAAGCGGCGCCGCCGGCGGGAACGAAGGCTTTCCACGCGGAAAGCGGATGCGCGACCGCAGATCGAGTTCGTTATGGTGGGCGAACTCGCCCAATCCCTGCAAATACGTCTCGTCGAGCAGGTCGGCCAGCGCCGGGGCGAAGGGCTCGCCGGCGACCTCGATATGCTCCGGCACCAGCGCCTTGTAATAGCTGACGCCGGCGATGCCGTGCAGTAGCGCCAGCGCGCGCGCGAAGGCGGCCTCGCGCCCCACCGGTACCTGCGCTGGCGCGCCCGGAAAGCGCAACCGTTCGACCATGACCGGACCATCGTCGAAGGCGTATTCCAGACATGCCTCGCCCTCGGCATAACTGCGACCGAGCAGGCGGAAGGTGGTCGCGGTAGGGCGGGATCTGGTCTGGGTCATCGCAAGTACTCCGCGAGGGTTCTTGCCCCGAAGGCGGGGCACGCGGCACGTGGCACGGGAAGGACTCGAACGCTGCAAGCGGATGGAGGGTCCAGACATGTCTGGACGCTGTTGGTTCTGCCTGGGAGAAGCGTCCAGACAAGTCCGGACCCACCAAAGCAGGTGTCGGACACCCGCACATCGCGGCTTTTCCCGTGCCCGGTGC